>NZ_QHJQ01000004.1 GCF_003185655.1 Coraliomargarita sinensis
CAAAGACGCGCATACGGCTTCAAAAACTTTGATAACTACCGACTCAGAGTCATCGCCCAGTGCGGTTAAATATGAACCAAGAAAATAGAAAGGAAATGCTCCGGTCCCCAAACTTTGGTGTAGACCCAGGCTTCAGTCCCCATACTTTGGTGTAGACCCTGCTTCGCTCCTGCGAAGGCTGGTGGTCAAGGCGGGACTTGAACCCGCACGCCTTTCGGCACAGCATCCTTAATGCTGCGTGTCTACCAATTCCACCACTCGACCAAGCGTGAACTGTGAAAATCACAGGGAAGATGTAGGTGATAGGGAGCAAAATAATGAATTCAACATAAATATTCGAAAAATCTCATCTTATAAAAAAGCTGCTCCCAGTGCTTGTCAGGGACACTATTTTACCCTAGCACAAAACATCCGTTAACCTTTTCTCACGTGCCCTTCTCTATGGGCTCGTTTCCAATAAATTATCATGGCTGAAGAAACAGCATCTCCTTCATCCGGGGCATCCAAGGATGCGCTCGACCTCAACTCACTCTCCGGACTCGATTTCGGGCCGGACTGGGCCGACGGAAAAGCGTCGAAATCCGCCAAGTCCAGAACTCCGGGCGGAGAAGGGCCGCACAAGGGCAAAGGTAAACGAAGCAGTCCACATGCATCGCGCGACAGGCGCGCCGGTGGCCGTCCGCAGAGAGGACGAGCGGATCAAGGTCAAACGCGTGGTGGACAAGGCAAGCGTGGTTTTGGACGGGGAAATTCCCGTCCGGATTTCGAGCCTGTTGTAAAGGTCGACCTCTACCCACAAGACGAGGCTTTTGATGCCCTGGTCAAACGCCTCCGGGCAAGTGCGCGTACTTACCAGCTTTTTGAGATCGCGCATCTTCTGCTGGAAAAACCGGAGCGTTATGTTGTTGTGGTCACTCCGAAACCAAAACGCAACAGCGGTGAAGACGCCAAGCCCCTACTCTATTATTCGGTGCCGGGGCACCTCCCCTTTGAATCTGAAGAAGAGGCGATCAATTATGTACTCAAGGAGCATATTGATCAGTTCTTTGAAATTGAGGAAATTGAAGTCGATCCCCCATCCGGTAATTTCCAAATGGTAAACCGCTGCGGTATTACCGGAGAACTCTTGGGGCCACCGAACTACCACCGCTATCAGGAATTCACTCAGCGTCACTACGCGGCCCGAATCAGCGGTATGTCTTTTGAGCGCTTCCAGTCAAAAATAGAGGCGAGCAAGGAGCAGGAGGATATTGATGCCTGGCTCGAATCGATGAAGAAAGGAGCCAGATATACGGTTAAGGAGCGCCAGGAAAATGAACCGGAGTCATTCGATACTCTCGAGGCGGCCCGCCATTTCCTCATTCACCACCGCAAAGATAAAGTTGTCGGTTCGGGAGAAAGCGTGCGGTTTGCCGGGCGCGACATCGAGCGCATGCCCAGAAGTAATATACGCCGCTCGGTGGAGACATACATCGAACAGCAAAAACACTTCCCCCTCGATTCGGCCAATAACATTCGCGGCAGACTCCGCCGTCATAAATTCGCCGTCTATAAAAAAGGCAGCAAAGGCGTCTCTTACGTTTGTGCGGTTAAAAGAAAATTTCGCGACAGTAAAACCGTGTTCACCGACTCGATAGGTGAGTTGATTGATTTTATCGAAAAGCACCCGGAGATTCCCGCATCAAAGCTTTCCAATGAATACATTGGTATCGATACGGAGAAACAAAAACCGGAAACCCTCAAGATGCAGGAGGCGGACCAAAAGGCCGCGAAAGAGACTGCAAATGAAGATGCCGCGGAGAGCGCAACCGAGCCGGACCAAACACCTGAGTCCGATGCGCCGGAAGCGAAGGAGGCCTCTACCCGGGCAACGCCCAAAGAGAGTTTGAGCGCCGACGAGCAAGAGAAGCTCAACCAACTCATGGTGGACCTCCGTTGGCTGATCACCGAAGGATATGTGACGGAATACGGCGATGGCCGCCTCTTTGCACCTCCGCCGCTTCCGGAACCCAAGAAGAAAACGGACGGGGAAAAAGCAAAGGTAAGTGAAAAGTCTTCTGAAGATCAGTCGGAAGAGCCTACAGTCGCTGAGACAAGTGAAGCGGAAAAGAAAAGCTCGGACATCGATACTTCTGCCTCGACTGATGCTCCGGCGAGCAACGAGCCCGACAAGAAGGAAGACAAACAAGAGCGCGGGGGCAGTGACTCAGTAAGCTGATTTTGGAGGTCGAAGTATCTGGACGGCCGTCTTAAACAAGATGAGCAGATCCAGCCAGATCGACCAACCGCGAATATATTGCAAGTCGTAGTGGACCCGCTCCTCGATAAGCCTGCGGTCGGTAATTTCGCCACGAAATCCTTTTGACTGAGCCAGGCCGGTAATGCCCGGTTTTACAAAATGCCTTGTACGGTAAATATTTACCTGTTGGCTGAACTGGTCGTCGTGTTCCAATAAATGCGGGCGCGGTCCCACCGTACTCATTTGCCCAAGGAGCACATTGATGAATTGGGGAAACTCATCAATGCTGGTTTTGCGCATGATTTGACCGAAAGGAAAGATTCGATCATCCCCCTCCTTCGCTTGCTCCCCCTCACGGGTACGATCCGTCCCCGCATCGCGCATGGAACGAAATTTGTAGATCTTAAAGCGCCGACCGCGTTGCCCTGAGCGTTCCTGCTTGAAAAAAAGTGGCCCGGGGGCTTGCCGCAATTGCATGCACTTCACCAGGAGACAGAGCAACGGCAAGACGAACAGAACGACCGGAAGTGAAACTACGATATCCAGAATACGCTTCATCGCCCGGTTAATCGGGTTTTCCAGTGGTTCCTCCTGTAGAGTGAAAAACGTGTGCCCCCCTAACTGCACAGGAAGAAGCTCCTGATCAAAATACTCTTCCCAGGGGTTAAAAATCAGGATCCGGCAACCGTGTTTCTCGCAGAGCTCAACCACGGGATCGATCCACCAGTCGGAATTACGTGTTTCCAGTAATACGATTTGATCCACCTTGTAGGCTTCCATGATCAATTCCATGTCCATAAACTCACCAATGATCGGCATTTTGAGTTTAAGATCGGTGGCCATTTCGTAAGTAATCAGGCCAAGAATATCGATACCGAAAAACGGCTGGCGCTCGGCCCACTGCTCCAGTCGACGTGCCGACTTGGCGCTGCCTAGAAATATTGTTCGAACGGAATTCCGGCCGCGAAACGCAAAACCGGCGATCCAATCGGGAACATAGCGGTTAATGATAATTAAGCTGAACCAGGCCGACAATATATACGAACCCACGAAAATACGGCTGATCGCTTTATCTTTTGTCGTAAAGACGATCGCAAAGATCAGAAGCGCGATGATTGCGGTTTGGTAATTTGATTTTCTGACCGCTGTAACCCAGAGGAAAGACTGCATCGTGGTTTGTTGAATCTTCTCCTCCTTGAATGGATAAGATAGCAAACCTGCGATAAATACACCCAAGAGATAAAGATGGAGGTTTACCTGCCCTTCGCTAACTCGTTCGAGGACGAAGATACTGTAAAAATGCATCCCCGCAAAGAGAGCCATGATGAAAACCACGACGAACCCGTGGCTCAATAACCTTAACCCTTGTGTGCGATTGCCGATCATCCAGATCTGAAAAAAAGGCCCGGGACGGTTAAATCACAAGTAAATAAGGGTTTGATACGAGGGCCAGACCTGTTCGGGCCTGATATATTTACCGTTGAAAGAAACCGGGGCCTGAATAACTTGCACAATTCATTATGGCCGCGATTAACAAAATAGATGTGCCAGGTGCCACATGCCACTGGCATTGCTTGCGGACGCAAACCAAGCGTGAGCACATTGCGGCCTCGATTCTCTCAAAAAACAAACGCGTGGAGGTATTTTGCCCAAGGATCAGCCAGGTCAAAAAAACCAGGGTGGGCAAAAAACGCTTCATTGAAGCGATGTTTCCGGGCTATATTTTTGCGAAGTTCAACTACAACGAGGAGCACCGTCTGATCATGCACAGTCAGGGGGTGACCAGAATTGTTGAACAAGGTGGCCGTAGAGTTGTACCGGAACAGGTCATTATAGAGCTCAAAGAAGCTCTTCCCGAGGGCATTATCGCGGCACCCGACCCAAGCCTTGAAGAAGGTGCGGAAGTAGAGCTGGTCTCGGGATCGCTGAAAGGACTCAATGGGAAGGTCCTGGCCCAGCTACCCTCAGGAGAGCGTGTACAGCTCCTGCTCGATTTCCTCGGACGGGAGGTTCAAATCGAGGCCAATGCTTCGGATATCATGCTGGCCCAGGACAAGCCTTAGCGGCTGCTCGGAACGATGCAGAAAGACCTTCCGACAGTCCGTATTCTGGGCATCGAATTTTATAACGGCAGCCTCGAAGGCGCTCTCGAAGTGGCGCGTGTCGAAGGCGGCTTGATCCTGGCGCCCTCGGGCCCGGGCTTGGCTGATCTGGGCAAGAATCCGCATTATGACGCCGCCTTGAAGGAAGCAGATCTGAACCTCATCGACAGCGGGTTTCTCGCCCTACTCTGGAATCGCCGGACCGGCCAGAAGTTGCAAAGACACTCGGGGTACAAGTTTATAAAAGCACTTACCGAGGATAAGGACTTTAGAAATTCAGATGACCAGCTTTGGGTCATGCCGAGTTCCGACGAAGCGGCATCGGTCCAGAGTTATCTGGGTGTAGAAGAAAGACGATTGGATGATAAGCATTTCTATGTAGCTCCCTACTACGATAAAGCGGATATTAAAGATCTAAATCTTTTCAAGGCCATACGGCGCAAAAAGCCCAAATACATCATTCTGGCAATTGCGGGAGGAAAGCAGGAAGTCCTCGGGCACTGGCTCCGCGAACAACTCGACTATAAGCCGGCCATTATATGTATTGGTGCGGCGATCGCCTTTCTTACCGGGCACCAAGCCAGCATCCCGTCCTGGGCGGACCGGATTTATATCGGCTGGCTTTTGCGTATTTTGAAAAACCCCAAAGTCTTTCTGCCACGTTATTGGAAGGCACGTAAACTTAAGAGGCTTTTGTCAGAATACGGAACAGAATTTCCCGCATGACCAGAGCTCGGGACGGTCAAGACTTCAACGAGGCTTTTGAACCCCCGGTTCTGCCCTGCTCATGACTAATTGGTTCTTCCAAAAAAAGACCTCAGGAGATAGAAAAAGAACGGAACGAGTACGGATTTGCGCTGGGCCTGCCTTGAATTGAGGAAGTCTGCCTCACCGTCATCGAGTTGAGCGAAGGCGAAATAACCACGAAAAACCCGGTGCATCAGGGCTTTAAAATAATCCCTGGGGAAATAAATCCCACTGACGGCCCGCTGTTCCAAATCCGTCAACTCCTGAACCGCTCTCGTTAACATCAGGTCCTCATCCGGTCCGTATTTCAAGATAGGGGCATCGTCCAGAGCGTCGAGTGTCAGGATCGCCCCGCGGCTGAGTGCATAAACCGGGCCCCAGATAAATTGCTTACCGTTCCAGGTAATATTCCTACCGGAATGGTCGCCCCGGCAAAGCGCCTTCAGGAAACGTTCTGGTTGGTCGATGAAGACGTCATCGTCCAATTTTATGAAGTAATCGAAATCCTCACGCTGGCTCATGTAGCGGATCATGGCGCATGTCTTCTGATCCAGATATTGGTACCCGCCCGGGACTGGCAGCCTGACGGAACCTGAGTCAGCCCCCTCAAAGGTGTCCTGATAAAAGTAGAGGATTTCGCAGCTCTCTTCCAGCGTTCTGAGCCAGCCTCCCTGCATGCGCTCAAGTCGCGCTCGGTTGGCTTCACAGGTGTTGATGCCAACAACAATCCTAATATCGCGAAACTCGTCCATTATCCCAGTCCTCTGGAGCTAGCGCAGAAGGCCGGCACCGGAACTCGATCCGAGGGGCGGCCCGGTGCGGCGCTTGTGTTCATCAAGGCCAACTTCTTTTACTTGCCGAATAACGGCTTTTTCAGGTATGAGCATAATAGATTACATGCACAATTACCGATGACTTTTGGTAATGCGAGCAAATGTGAATTTTCTCTGTGACTACCAAAGCAAAAAATCCAAGCTGCCTCGTATCCCACCCGACTGCCAATAAGGTCTCACGTTATGTTGCGGAAGCGCTTTACGATGCCAATTTACTCCATGGTTATCATAGCTGTCTCGCCGTAGGATTTGATTCGAAGAACCCGCTCTACCGTAAATGCTTCGCTCAAAGGTCCATACACATACCTGACCGGCTCATACAGAGGAAGATTTTCCGGGAATCCGTTCGCTTGCTGAGCGCTAAGCTGGACTTATTCTCTTCTTTGCACAAACGGGAAACCGCTCCCTTTTCGATCTTCCGTATTTATCAGGCTCTCGACCATTCCGTCGCATCCTCGATCAGACAGAGCCGGGAGGGTGAACTGTCGGCGGTTTATGCATTTGAAGACGGAGCACTGGCATCATTCGAAGCTGCTGGAGAAAAAGGCATCAAGCGTATTTACGACATGCCGATCGCCTATTGGGAAGCTGCGGCCAGATTATTAAACGAGGAAAAGGAACGCTATCCTGAGTGGTCTGTGACGATGCCGGGGCTGACGGACAGCCAGGAAAAGCTAGAGCGAAAAACGCGCGAGATCGAACTGGCGGATGCCGTCGTATGTCCGAGCCACTTTGTCATGGACTCGCTCCCCGAACAGATAAAAAGAACGAAAACGTGTGCCATTTCACACTTTGGCTGTCACCCCGACGATAAATGGACCGCGCGCAAAACACCTGAAAACGGGCCATTGCGCTTACTCTTCGTGGGCAGCCTGACCCAGCGTAAAGGATTGGCCGACATTTTTGAAGCGGTACGCCGGCTGAACTCCAGACAAATTGAATTGGTTGTGCTCGGATCCACCGTCGCTTCCATGGAGTTTTACCGCAATCAGGGAGTACCATTTACATATAAGTCACCCAGGTCGAATGAAGGAGTCCTCGAACTCATGAGTGCGTGTGATATCTTCATACTTCCTTCTATCGTGGAAGGCCGTGCCCTTGTCCAACTGGAAGCGCTCGGCGTGGGGCTCCCACTGATCATTACACCCAATACAGGCGGTGAAGATCTGATTGCGGACGACGGCAGCACTGGATTCTCCGTGCCAATACGGTCGCCGGAAGCAATTGCTGAAAAAATCGATTGGTTCCTGGGCAATCGTGATAAAATCGACGCAATGAAATCCGCCTCAAAAAAACGGGCCCAGATGATCACCTGGCCCAAATATCAGCAGACTTTGTTGCAGGTCATCAAAACTATCTTGGGCGAGCCATGAGTCGTGTGAAACGGATTGCATTTGTGTGCGGGCGCTTTGATGGCGGAGGTGTGAGTGATTATACACAGCGCTTGGCCCAAACACTCCATGGAATGGGCTGCGAATGCCTCTGCGTTTCGCTCAATGAGAAACAGGGCGAACAAGTGGCGGACAGGAACGGTGTCCGGATCGTTCGCTACAAGCGTGAGGCGGCACGCGATGCTATCGCTTATTTGAGAGAATGGAATCCGGATTGGATCAGTCTGCAGTTTGTGAGCTTTGCCTTTCACGAGAAGGGGCTTTTTCGCTACCTGATTCCCCTATTTCGCGAGTTGGGGCGGCGCTATAAGATTCACATCATGTTCCACGAGCTTTGGGTCCGGCCCGGTAAAGGCGCCCCGGCCAAGCATGTCCTGCTTGGCTGGCTACAAAAGCGGCTCATTCTCGCCGCGTTGAGGACTTGGCAGCCGAACATAGTGCAGACAAGTAATCCACTCTATCGTTTTATGCTTGGGGATGCCGGCATTCAGGCGGATGAACTGCCCCTCTTCGGAAATATTCCAATCGTAAACACGGATGCTCCCCTGATTGAGCCGGAAAGATCAGAAAGTCTTCGAAGAATTCTCCTGCCCTTTAGCCAATCGAAGAACTGGAACATTCGTGCCACCATGGAGATTCTCAAACAGTGCGCCGACAATGCCGGGGTGACTTTGGAGATCATACAGGTCGGGCTGGATCGTGATGGCGAACGTCATTGGAAATTTATTAAAGAGTTTTGCAGAAGCGCGGGATGGCAGTTTCGCCAACTCGGCCCCTTGAAGGCGGATGATTTGTCACGGTGTATGCTCACCGCTCACTTGGGGATGAACTCCATCCACAAAGAGATGGCGGGACGCAGTGGCGCGGTTGTCAGCATGCGAGAACATGGGTTGACGGTAATTTGCGCTGGCCCTCCCGCCTCAGAAAAAGAGTATCAGTTCAATGACCTGGACAACGGCACACTCAGCTTGTTCGAAGATACCGCCGCTTGTGTCGCAGAACTGAAAAAACCAAGCAAGAAGCCACCGGAGCCCAAACTGCCCCAAGTCGCCGAGCAATTTGTTAGAAGCCTGGAGAATCACACCTGATGGCTGAACCTGCAAATCAACCAATTCCAGATCGAGGAACACGGGTTCTTCGCTTACTGTGCCTGCTGTACCTGTTTCTCCTCGTGGTGGAAGGGGCACTCCGGAAGTGGGTTTTCCCCAGCCTATCCGACGCCCTGCTCTTGGTCAGGGATCCGATCGTGCTCTATGCTTACTTTCAAGCTCTGGTTCGCGGGCGCTTCCCGCATAACAATTTTGTCATATTCGGGTTTGTTCTCATCTCGCTCTGGGTCGCAGTGACTTTGTTCATCGGGCATGGAAATCTAATCGTGGCCGGATTCGGATTCCGAACCAATTTCTTTCATTTTCCGATGGCCTTTATCATGGGCACTGTTTTCTACCGCCGTGATGTCATTGAGCTTGGTAAATGGTGGCTCTTGGGGACCATCGGTATGACAGGCATCATCGCCATGCAGTTTTACATGCCCCAATCGGCGTGGATTAACCAGGGGGTCGGCGGAGTCGAAGGCGCCGGGTTCAGCGGGGCAATGGGCCGCTATCGCCCTCCGGGCACTTTCAGCTTCATCGTCGGTGTGGTTTGGTACTATGTCTTCGCCACTGCTTTTTTGGTCGGGGGCATCACACAGCACAAGAGATATCCAAAATGGCTGATTACCACCTCGGCAATTGCCATCATTATTGCGATTCCCGTCTCGATTAGCCGGTCACTCATTTTAGCCGCCGCATTGACTTTCGTAACAGGCTTACTGGTGTCGGGGCTGCAAAGGAATGCGCTTCGCCGCTATGGGCGGATCTTTGTTTTTGCAGTCATCGGCTTGATCGTGGCGGCACAATTCCCGGTCTTCGACGAGGCCAAGGAGGCCTTTTTCAGCAGATGGGAACACTCTACCCGTGATGACCTGGGAGGCGTCAAGGGCGCCATTGTGGGGCGCATCATTAATGATTTCATCGGCCCCTTTGTCGACGACAACGAAATCCCTATTCTCGGTGTGGGAATCGGCGCCGGCACCCAGGTCGGCAACAAATTACTCCGGGGGAGCCGTGATTTTCAACTCGGTGAGGGCGAGTGGTTCCGGATCACTGCCGAGGGAGGGATTATTTTCGGCAGCTTATACATTTTATGGCGTATCCTCCTGACCTGTACCTTGCTAAAATATTCCATGAGGTCTTATTTGGGTGGCAATGGGCTCGGCCTGATTTTTCTCTCTGCGACTGCATTCAACCTACTTGTCGGACAGATCGGGCAAAGCACGATTCTAGGGTTTACCATTATGGGGATAGGTTTGACGGTAGCATCAATGCGTGAACGAAAGTCGATAAACCTTTCATCCGATGAAGGGCAATCCGACAAAGCACCAGCTTCTCCATGCGAATCATCCTGATAGGTAATTACCCTCCCGATCAACAGTGGAGCATGCGGCGCTTTACCGGGCAATTGAAAGAGGGCGTGGAAGCGCTGGGCGCAAGTGTGGAGGTCTACCTTCCCCCAGTTATCGTTGGTAAACTTGGTGCCCGAGGATACGGGCTTGGAAAATGGCTGGGCTATGTCGACAAGTATTTAATCACACCGACCTTGCTTCGTAGGAAGCTCAGACGTGTGCCCCCAAATACCATCGTACATATTTGCGACCATTCCAACTCAATCTATGTCAAAGCGCTGGGCAAAAGACCCCACCTGATTACCTGCCATGACCTTCTGGCCATTCGGAGCGCTCACGGCGAGATCAGCCAAAACCAGACGAAATGGAGTGGTCGACTGCAGCAAAAAATGATCCTCAAGGGCTTGAAACGTAGTCGTCAGATCGTCTCTGTCTCGGAGGCGACACGCAGGGATGTCGCACGTCTGGTCGGCAATCGAAGCGAATTGCAATATCTGGTCCCCAATTCACTCAACGACGACTTCATCGAAGAGACACAGGCAGGCGGGAAGGACCGGGAGAAAAAAGGACCGCCGCGGAGGAACCTTTTTAATGGCATGCCCTATATCATACATATCGGGGGTGAGAAATGGTATAAAAACCGCAGTGCTGTTCTGGAGATTTTCGCGTCTCTACAGAAGGATGGCAACCAGTTGCAGCTCGTTGTGGTCGGGCCGCGGTTCTCCGATGCAGCACTGGAAAAGTCCGGCTGCCTTCAAATGAAGGAGAAAATTCACTATTTTAGTGGCATCAGCGATCATGACTTACGGGGGCTCTACAGGAATGCGGAACTGCTGCTTTTCCCTTCACTGATCGAAGGCTTCGGATGGCCTATTCTGGAAGCGCAGGCCTGCGGTTGTCCCGTAGCGACTTTTGCCATCGAACCCATGTCCTCCCTGAATGCGTTACCCGAACTAACCGCCGGTGACGGAACAGGCGGGAACGACGATATTATCAAACTTGTGGCGGCTTGCCAAAACCAGTTGGTTTTAAGCCACCGCGAGCGCTCCCCCCAGAAAGACAAAATCAGGCAATTCGCCGCAAAATTTTCCAACCAGGCATCGGCCGAAGCTTACATGGAAATTTACCGGGGCTTGCTTCTGAATGCCGGAGAATCATGAAAATTTTACGGGTGATACACAGTGTCCAAGCGAAATCGGGAGGTCCGGTTGAAGGCTTGAAGCAGGCTGCCAAAGTCATGAGCGAATTGGGGGTCGAGCTTGAAATTGCCTGTCTGGATGCCCCTGAAGCTATCGAACAAGAGCTGGAGGAATTCATCTGGCCACTCCATGCACTGGGGCCCGGCAAGCTGGGCAACTACGCTTATACGAGTAAGATGAAGGCGTGGCTCGAACATAACGTACCTCGCTTTGATGCTGTGATCATTCATGGAAACTGGCAGTACCACGGTCTAGCAGCATCCCGGTCCTGTCGCCGGCATAAGGTCCCCTACTTTATCTATCCGCATGGAATGTTGGATCCCTGGTTCAACGAAACCTACCCTCTGAAGAAAGTGAAAAAGCGGCTGTATTGGAATATTGGCGAACACCCGGTCCTGCACCACGCCAAGGCAGTGTTATTTACCTGCCAGGAAGAATGCCTCCGTGCGCGTCGTTGTTTTGCGCCCTATCATGTGAATGAAAAGGTTATCGGTTATGGCACCAATACTCCTGAATATGATATCGACTCGCTCCAAGCGTCCCGCCCTCATGAAGCACCCTACTTTCTCTTCATGTCACGAATCCAGGAGAAAAAGGGCCTGGACCTGCTGGTCGAGGCCTACTGCAAGCTAAGGAAAGAGTTACCCGACCTGCCGGACCTTGTGATTGCAGGTCCCGAGCAACAACCCGAGTATGCGGAAAACCTCAAAACCAACTATCCGCAAAATAGAATCCACTGGCTCAGTGAGGTCCGGGGTCTGGATAAATGGAAGCTATTGGCGAATGCGGAGGCCCTCGTCCTACCTTCTCATCAGGAGAATTTCGGCATCGTAGTGGCCGAAGCGCTTGCGACAGGAACCCCCGCCCTGATCTCGGACAAGGTAAATATCCATACCGAAGTCGCGCAATATGGCGCCGGATTCGTTGAACCTGACGATCTATCCGGCACAACCCGGCTCCTCAAAAGATGGCATGCCCTCTCCTCGTCAGAAAAAGATAGAATGGCCACCGCTGCAAAAAGCCTTTTTAACAAACACTTCGACATCCGCCAAGCGAGCGAAGATTTGATTCAATACATACAAGAAAGCATTCAGTCCGATGAAAGAGCCCCAGCACGATAGCTTTCAAATCAATCTGGCCGAATGCCGTACGGATTGGCCAGCGAGCACCAAGCTGAAGCGCGGACTCTGGCAGTGCCTCTGCAAGCCGGTTTATCGACTGATCCCTTTTCGTTTGAGCGGCATACGCATTGCCATTCTTCGGGTTTTCGGTGCCAGAATCGGCCACCATTGCAACATACAAAAACGGGTCGACATCCTGATGCCGTGGAACCTGGAGATGGGCGACTATGTGGCCCTCGCGCACGACACCGTGCTTCTTAATTTTGCCAGAATCCGCATCGAATCCATGTCTGTCGTCTCACAGCATTCTCATCTTTGCACCGGCAGCCACGACACTTCGGATCCTCACTTTAAGTTAATCTATGAACCGATCACAATCGAAGCTGAATCATGGATCGCCAGCGGAGCCTTTGTCGGCCCCGGCGTAAGGATCGGACGTGGTTGCGTCATCGCGGCTCGGTCCGTGGTCACGAAAGATCAACCTGCCTGGTCGATCTGCGGCGGTCACCCTTGTAAAAAATTGAAAGAACGAATCGTAAATAATAGCTGATGAAGGAAGCTCACGACGTAATCTGCACGCTATTTGAGGGCGACTACCATTACGGGGTGGCCGCATTGGTCAATTCGCTATCAGCCAAGGGGTACAAGGGAAAAGTTCTTGCGGGCTACAAAGGGGCCCCTCCCCCATGGTTTCAGTCAGATCGTGAGGCCAGAATTGGTGAGCTCAATACGGTCTACACCACGCAGGGAGATTTTGAGCTGCATTTCGTCAAGTTGGACACGGATTATCACCTGACCAACTATAAGCCCGATTTCATGTTAATGGTGGCTAGGTCCATACCGGACTGGAATACGATTTTCTACTTTGACCCCGATATTGTGATTGTGCGGAAGTGGCAATACTTCCGCGATTGGGCGCTGGCCGGGGTTTGCCTGTGCGAAGATGTCAACTCTCCTGTATATGAGCATAATCCAAAGCGGTCAGGCTGGCGCTCTTACTTTTCCAAATACGGAATCGAACTGAAATTCAAGTCACCGGTTTACGTCAATGGCGGCTGCGTCGGTATAACCAAAGAAAATATCAATTTTCTGGAGGAGTGGATCGAAATCCAGCTGGCGATGAGTGATGCGATTGGTGGCCTCTCGGTTTCGGACC
This sequence comes from Coraliomargarita sinensis, assembly GCF_003185655.1. Lineage (NCBI taxonomy): Bacteria > Pseudomonadati > Verrucomicrobiota > Opitutia > Puniceicoccales > Coraliomargaritaceae > Coraliomargarita > Coraliomargarita sinensis. The sequence goes on from NZ_QHJQ01000004.1 coordinate 13,235, forward strand.
TCGGCTTGCCAAAATCAACCGCACCCCGACTAGCTTATGATGTCACACAAATCTTCAAACTGACGGACCAGGACGCCTTGAATGCGACCCTGGAATACACCCGGTCGACGTGCAGTATTCTGGGACCTGAAGGGATGAGTTTTAAACATGGGAGCAACTGGATGACCCACGCCGTAGGCGGCAAGAAGCCCTGGCGAAAAAACTTTCTACTGGATATGTTCAAAGCCAAGCCCCCGACCCGGGCGGATAAGTCGTTCTGGTCTTCGCTTTCGGTGGGGATCCAGCCAACAAGTCATTCACGCCTGGTTCTTAAAAAAGTAACAGTAGCTCTGGCCGCTTTTGTGGGCCGCTTCTACAGGAGAGGTTGATCTCCGTGGAGTAATCCTATTCGCCAGCAGATTTAGTTCGTGCAAAGTCGCCAAAAATCAAACATGCGGACGTCGGTTTTCCCAAAAGCATTGAACTGGTTTAAACTGGTTTCGCTGACCGGTTCGACCCAGCTGGTTGTTCAGGCCATCGGCTTTATCTGCGGCATTCTGGTTGTTCGTCTGCTTCCCTCCAGCGAGTATGCATACTATACTCTGGCGAATACTATGCTGGGGACGATGACGCTCCTCGCGGACGGCGGCATCGCCAACGGTGTGATGGCCCAGGGAGGTAAGGTTTGGAAGGATAAGATGCGACTGGGTACCGTTTTAAGCACAGGAATCGTGTTACGAAAGAAATTTGCCGTTTTCAGTCTGTTGGTTGCGACCCCTGTCCTGTTGTGGTTATTACGAACGAACGATGCATCCTGGCTGATGTCGGTCATGATTACCCTGTCCGTGATACCGGCATTCATAAGTGCACTCACCGGAAAAATCATCCGGATCGGACCAAAACTGAATCAGGACATTCTACCGCTTCAAAAGATCACGGTTTTGCAAAACAGCGGCCGCCTCTTCCTGACAGCTATCTTTGTTTTTGCGTTCCCGTTTGCGGGAATTGCCATTTTGGCCACCGGCATCAGTGAAGTATATGCGAATTACCGCTTGCGCCGCATCTCACATAAATATGCTGATTTCTCCCAAAAGGAGGATCCGGAGGTGCGGTCAAAAATCCTCAATACGGTCAAACGCATCATGCCTGGAGCTGTTTACTACAGCATATCCAGCCAGATCACGATCTGGGTGATTTCGATCTTTGGGTCGACTCAAGCGTTGGCGGAAGTCGGCGCACTTACCCGCCTCGGCATGGTGCTCACTGTTTTCTCGATTACCTTTTCAACCCTGATAACGCCGCGTTTCGCGAGATTTCCCTTCGCTCCAAAAATACTCATCAGGTATTTCCTCGGCATCCAGCTCGCGCTCATTCTTCTGGCCTATGCGATTGTCACGACTGTGTGGCTATTTCCTGCCCAAGTTCTTTGGATACTTGGCGAGGGCTATGCCGGGCTGACCAGCGAAGTCGTATTGATGTCCGCTGGTTATGCCTTCGGCTTGGTAGGCGGATGCATGAGTCAGCTTTGCTCCTCCCGGGGTTACCTCTTCAAAGGTTACATTATGGTGGGATTCGGAGTCCTGCAAAATGCAATGATTCTACTGGTCGACTACGCCTCACTTGAGGGAATCTTGCTGTATTCTCTGCTGGTCTCACTGACAAGTATCGTCTACACAAATGCCCAGTTCTTGTTTAAATTGAAAGACAACGGTTCCTGAGCGGAATCGACACCACTTCGGCCGGATTCTGAAGAATGATGCAGTATTACTCTAATCCCCGCATGGATAGGTTTCTCAACTTTTATTGCCCACTGGTCGTCGCTTGGTTCCCCTGGTATTGGTTTTCAGGCGACGTCGCGCATCTGCGCAGGATGGCCGGTAAGATACAATGGAACAATGCAGAGGGAGGCATTAAGAAATCCATCCTGCTGGTGAAGACCCTGGTGTGGCCGCTGCACGCCCTGCCATCGATTTTTCTGGTTTATTACAGTCAAAAATCAAACGCATTGAGAGTGTCAGGACGTAGCGGTATCCGCCAACTCAAAGAATTATTTTACTTCACCTACTGCTGGGGTTTTGCGCCACAGGATTACTATGAAAGGCGTATGTACGTGGAGGAGCTTTCCTCCACCCTTCCCTTTTTTCTGTCCGAGAGAGAACTGACCGTTCTTAGTGTTTGGATTAATGATCGATGGGATGAGACGATTGTGAACAACAAAGCGTTATTCGCCGATAGTAGCCGTAAAATGGGGCTTCCCATCCCCGAAGAGTTTGCCCAGTTCAAGGACGGGCAAATCCTTATTCCGGTGGACGGACAAGTCAGTCTCCCGGGCAAGTCACTTTATTTGAAGCCTGTTTCTGAGTCGGTTGGTCGGGGCATCGAGCGCTGGACTTATGAATCGAGTAACAAGGCCTGGTGTTTCGGGAACGAGGAACTGAATGATAAGGAATTAATCGACCACGCGATCGAGCTTTCGCGTAAGGACATCTATGTGTTACAGGAAATGTTATCGAACCACCCATCAATCGAATGCTTTTCCGAGGGAGGCCTAATCACATTCAGGGTGGTGACAATTGGCGGCTACGAAAAAGAACCGGAAATATTGGCGGCTTACATGAGTGTCCCAATGGGAAATGCAATCGCCAACCACGAGAAGTATGGCGGTTTAAGAATCGAAATTGACCTGCAAACCAACCGGCTGAAGAAGGCATTCGCGAAACAACCACGACCGGCAATCTACACGACCCATCCCGTGACGGGTGTACAAATCGAGGGGGCCCGAATCGAAGAATGGTCCGGCATTGCGAAGCTTGCCTCTCGGGCGCAGCGTGCGTTTCCCGGAGTTTTTTTAATCGGTTGGGATGTGGCGCTGGCGCCGGACGGACCTAAGCTACTCGAAGGAAATACCCTATCAGGGTCCTTCCAGGGCTTTTTCCATGGCAGAACGACTTACCCGGAGCGGTATTTGAATGAATACCGTAGAAAAACGAATGACGCCGGTTCAACCCAGTAGCTTCCTCTTCGCCCGCTTATACAAGTGTTCCAGCGAGTTTAATCGGCTGAACTCTCTGAGATACTCCTTCAACATCTTTTTGTTTCGCGGCACATGACCCATGTAGGAAAGCTTCAACGGGTCGACGGCCCGCTTAAAGGAGTGCGGGCCGTAACCTGAATAATGCAAATGACTGATCTTACGCCCCGCCTGACCCGATTGGATTAATTTGAGCGGTGTTTTGTAATCCCCTGCCCATGAGCTGAGCCAATTGTTCGGAGGCTTGCAGAGGTTGAGGCAATTCCAGTCACCCAGCATTGCCGCCAAATGAAGCATTGTTTGATCATGAGCTTTACAAACGTCCTTGTTGGCCTCGATCCACTTAATCGCCCGACGCATCCCGGAAACTAACTTATCCGACTTCCTGGCAACAAAATGCCCGGCTGTGATGGCCTCTTCCAGTGCACCTTCACCGAAGCTTGTTTTTATGACATCAGGATTGTGGTAGTTGAACCTTCCCTTAGTCGTGTACTCCTCATCCGCATGCAAAAGGTCGTAGTTATCGAGCAGATCGAAGAGTACCTGCCAATTGGTAAGAGCAACTACATCATTGTCGGAGTAACAGAAGGTTTCGTAGGGGCCAAAAAAAGCGAGAAACCGCCTTAAAAATCCGTCTGGACAAAACGTCAGAGTTTGTGAGATCTCGGCAATGAACTCATTCGCTTCACCGGGGAAATCTTCCGGCTGCATCACCTCGACCTCTTTCAGTGCAAAATCATTGCTTACGGGGTCACCTCCGAAGGGAATCAAAATGATAGGCAGCTGACATCCGGATTCCCGGATCGAAAATACCAGGTTCACAAAGTCTGATTCACTTTGCTTATTCGCGACCAAATATATTGCTGCTTCACTCATTGATATGTTTCGGACAAGCTTCTGATTCTGGGATTACGGGTACCTGTCAACGACTGAGGATCATTTGCTTCAGTGCTCCGAGGCGCACACGAGTCCAACCAACAAGGTAGTTCAAAAACTGGGAAAGTGCCATGCGGGATTCACCGGGCGCACAGAAAAAGATGCGACTATTCGACCTGAAGGGAGAGGCCCCTCGCATTGCTGCCCAACCACTACCCTCGAGAATCAACTGCAGGCATTGAGGAAACACCCAAATGCAGGAGCTATTTATGCTTGTGCGACTTTCAAGAGCGGTATCACCACGAAGGCTCCTGAGGTAAGCATCTCCCAGGTCGACCCCGGCAAGATGTGCCACGGCCCCGGTGGGGACCAGACGACCAAAATGCGGGTCAATCAATACGATTGACCCGTCTTTCCGCCGCATCCAGTCAAACCCGGTCAAACCATCGACATGCCGGGAAACAACTGATATTGCATCATCAACACCCTTGGGCGTGAAAGGCTCACATACGGCGACAGGCCCGATTCCGCGTGAAGTGCAGTGCCGGTTCAGGAAGGAACAGGAGGCATAGAGCTGACCCTTACGTGCCACAAAAATAGCGGTGCCTACAGGCCCATCGATAAACTCCTGAACAAGCCAGCCCGTTTTTCCGGACATGGCACTGCATGCGGATGCCAGTTCCAGCTCGTCCCTGACGACAACAACCTCCTGCCCCCCCGCACCGGCAACACCTTTTAATACACAGGGAAATCCTATTTCAGAGGCTGCAGTCATGGTTTCCTCTTCCGAATTTGCAATTACGCTCCTAGGTACCGGTAAACTGTTCGAATGGCACCAATTGGAAAAAGCCTCCTTATCCACCGCAACACGCTCCCGAAGCATCCTCTTAGACAGCGGCAGATAAGCTTCCGGAATACCAGCTGAGCCCTTCGAATCCAGTAACATCGTCCTGGCTGGTTCATCCACACACAAAACATCGTCGTAGTGGACAGAACTCAAATGCTCGTTGAGGCGGTCGAGGAAATCTTCGTTCTTGCCTACCTTGATTTTAGACGCAACCCATGCGGATTTATGAATCAAGTGATCGGAATGGGCGATGACATCAACCCTCACCTCATCACCCTTGGAGAAAATCCAGGGGTAAGCCGTAAAGCTACTGCTATACATCCGGTAAATCAGCAGGATTCGAGGCTTGGCAGCGGTACGTTCCATTCGATGTTGAGGATTTCCAGTCGTTTTGTGTCTTAGTGGGGATTCACTGCGAGAATTGTTAAATCTGACTAAGATAACGAAAACGGGTCCCAAAAAGAGCAAGCATAACTTAAATCAATGTCCCCGTGGGATCGGCAATCCAGCGCAAAAAACGTAACATCCCCGAACCAGTCCGAGCCTGGAGGGTAACTTTGCCTTTGGACTATGCGCGAAACCTGAACCCATTCAACAAATGAAATTCAAGCTGTTCCACGTCGCTTCTAAAATTACACTGAATACCTTGGTTCTTAATGACTAGTTTACCACTATAGTAGAATGCCAACTGAAGTGAATAAAGAAGTACGGGCTCATCTCTTGAAACAAATAACCCAGCACGTAGTCAGAGATCGTTTTGTGCTCATGGCGGCTCTTTTGATTTGGCTCTGTCTCGAAGTAGCAATGATCGCGATTCATTTTATAAAGGGCGCATCCTTTTATAAAATGACCGGGGATGTAACGGCCATTTTTCAGGCGCCGCCATGGATAGGATTCTACTCCCAGGCCGGACTGTTGTTATGGTCGGCCGCCGCTTCTTTCTGCCTCTTGGCCTACAAGAGTTTACGAAGCAGATCGAACCATGCGACTTCATCACGCTTTCTGCTGGGCACCGGCTGTTTTACACTGCTTCTGCTGATCGACGACACTTACCTACTTCATGAAACAGTGCTACCGCACTATGGGATTCCGCAAATTTTAGTTCAGAGTGCTTATTTGGCTGGCTCGTTTATTTATCTTTGCTGCTTCCGCAAAGCACTCCTTGCCAGTAATTACGTCTTGTTACTGGCTGCCGGAACAGGTCTCGGGCTTTCCATTTTATCCGATACAGCCCACCTATGGTTACTGGACCGGCATTTATTCGAGGACAGTCTGAAACTTTTTGGAATCGCATTCTGGGCGGCGTATTGCTTCAGCATCTCAAAGAGCGCATTGACCGGCCCACTATCCAAGGATTAGGCATTCATAAAAGACGGCTCAAGCTTTCTGTCGGTCCGGAGCCTATTTGTTTTGCCCTGTGACCACCCGGCGTAAATGCCCGAGCATAACTCTTAACTGGCCGATTATCAGTGGTACGACCATTGCCCGAAAAAGCCTGCCCTCTTTCTTCCCGTACCAAAAGACGGATACTTTTGAAGAAAGCGGGTTGGCGCGCCGCAAGCCTTTAAAAAGCCAGCCCTGGAAAGTCAGAGAAATCGACTGCGGCATCATCCAAACGATTTTACCAGAGCCTTCCTGCGCTGGTTGAACCTCGCCATCGATAAGACTCGCATAAAAAGCTTCCCCCATGTCCACTCCGTCGCGGTCCGAAGCAACAACACTGGTCGTCCCGCGGCCAAGGTGAGGATCAATCACCTTGTAGCTACCCGGCCCCGCTTCCATCCAATCAAATCCGGTGATGCCGCTAATCTTACCCGCCTCCGCTACCGTGCGGGTAATTTGTTCCAGTGCAGTAGACGCGACAAATCGCCGGATTGAAGACGGGCCCAGCCCGCCCCGGAGCGAGATGTGCTTATAAGAAGAACAAGCCGCGTAAACCTTACCCTCACGCGCCACGAAGGAGGTGGACCCTACCTCGCCATGCACAAACTCCTGCACCAACCATTCCGCCTGCGAGGTCTCGGATTTAATGTGTTCCTCCAATTCTCTTTCATTCTCGACGATAAAAACGGCCAACCCCCGATTACCGAAAGACCCTTTTAAAATTAGAGGAAAGCCAATATCTTCGGCCGCGCTTATTGCCTCGCCTAATATTCGTACGATCCGGCTCTCAGGACAGGGGATCTCATTCGCGCGACACCACTCATGGAACAGAGTTTTTTGCATACAGGCTTCGTTTAAGGGAGATTCCACAGGAAACGGCATGTACGCAGCCAGTATCGGGTCGTGCCGATGCGGTAAGACCAGATTTCGTGTGGATTCGTCAATCATGAGCATCGCATCATAATTTCCACGCTCCAATCGTCCTTTCAATTGGGGTAAAAGCTCCTCTTCAGCATCAAACAAAATGTGCTCTCGGATCCATTTTGAAAGACCCACTGGATGATCGCGACGGGCTAAAACGTCAACCTTGCAGCGCCCACCACGCGCAAGCATCCAGGGATATGCGGTAAAACTGCTTGTCGACTTATTGAAGACCAGCAGAACGCTCTTCGGGTCTTCTGCCATCAGCTGTATAATCTAAACTACAACGGCTTGGCTTGAAAGTAGACCCGCCGCTTGAAGACTTCACCGTGCTGTAAAATCACGTCTTCAGGGGTGTCAAAACCAGTGCCCGCCCCTCCAACTGCTGGATCAGCAAACAGTGCCAGGATTTCCAAACCCTCGTCTGAGACAACAGTCAGAAAAATCTCCGCGGAAGTCGGACTCTCCTCTGACGAGTTGTTCCCGCCGTAAATGTAGTCGTCGCCCTGATCGATAATTCCGTTCTCGTCGATATCGTTTAGGATAATCTCTTCGCCGGCATCATCCTCTCCATAAACGTAGATTTTGAAATCAACAATGTTGCCCGCCAGGTAATTGTCGGACGCTATGATTGAACCATCCGCCCAAAAAGGCGCGGAATCACCAACTAACTCAAGTTGCCGGCCGTCGCCGGCAGGGCCGAGCAGGTCATCAAAAGTGTCCCTGGGGCCTTCCAATGAGCGAAAGAGCACAAATGAATTCGTTTTTGCTCCTGTGTATGCGGGCGCGTAAGCCAACCTGTAAGCGATGGCGCAAATATTGCCGGGTTCGTCCGGGCGATCCAAAGCAGGCGCAAAAAGCTTGAGCCCAACAGTTTGGCCAACCGTTGGATTCCCCACTGTATTTTCCGCTTCAACCCTCATCCATTGCTGTCCGTTATTAACCAACAAAGCGGTTTCGAGGTCGGAAGTTAAAAGTTCCATGGCGATGCGGGCTTCCGCATTGGCAGAAAGCTTGCCTACGGAACGATTCCATATCTTTAACACTTCACTCGTGATTTGAACCACCAAACCGATCATGATCACCGTGATGACCGCAGCCACCATGATTTCGATGAGCGTAAACGCAGAACGACGGCGGGGGGTAGACAACCTGTTGTTAAGCATCATAGAAGGCACTAGCGAACGATCGCTGTATTGAAGGTAAAGTCAGGTTCGACTTCACTCAGTAGTGTGAGGTCGGTTGTGGTATCAAAAGAATTGGGTGCTGGCCCGGGAGGGTCTTCGGCAAAGATACGAGCCTCAAGTGCAAGGTAACCCTCAGGATAGTTGTTTAAGCTCTGCGTCAAAGTGTAAACTCCGTTTACTCTGCTCGTTGTCCTGAGCGGAGGGTTTGTATTGTCAGGGGTAACCGATGAAGCTGTCAGAACCACACGATAAATCGGTCCCGCGGCATCGTTGAACAAATTCACATCCACGATTGAGTTCGTACCAACAAAATTTCCGTCGTCATTTTCGTTGGGCGAGAAGCCGGCCTCGAGGCTTATGGAATCAACAGAAGTGCCGTCGTAGTAACGAAAAACGAAAAGTGTTGCCTCTCCGCTACCGGCACTGGAAACAGCTTGATAGACCGAATCAAATTTCGACTGGGTTATCTCTCCGTTCGTGTCGCGAACGGGAATTTTGGGAGAACTTTGGAGGAAAGCGTTCACGGTATTCACAACCGAGGTGATCTCGTCGATTTTTTCGACCTCGTCGACCGATTTCAGCATGGGCGCGAGCAGACCAATCAGGGCCAGAATGGAAATAAAGAAGACGCCCAGTGCCAAAACGACCTCAATGAGAGTAAACGCTTTGCGGGAAGGGTTTGCATTAAAATGTACCATGGTGAAAACTAGTTTATCTCAGATGGGTCGGTGACCAGAGTGGTCGTCCCCACCCGGCGAAAGATGAGTGCAGCTTTTATGTTCTCTTTTTCCTCATCATCGAAATCAACGGCCAGTGTCCCGCCGTTGTCGGGCTTCAGCGTAGCAGCGCGAAGAACCAGCCAGGAGTTGACGAAATCCGGACTCGTTTCCATCGTACCGTTGGCGTTGAATTCATAGTAATAGTAATCGTCACCATTTCCCTCCTGCTGCAAGGACTGTCGCGGATACTCCAGACTAAAGGTAGTTCCCGGAAAAGCGTTTGAAGCGCTCATGCTCGGGTCAAAATAAATGCCCTCCGGCAGATAAGTTCCCTGGGTTGCCGCGACCCAGCCCTCGTTACCGCTGGAATCCTGTGACCGGTAAACAATACCGAAGTAACGGAGCAACTTCTCCGGGTCGCCGCCTGTGTTGGTGTCCGAATAAATGATCAAGCGTGTATCCGCATTTTTCAGCAGGGCTTGCCCTCTGGCACCTTGCGAGATACTGGCCACCACCCGTTGGGCGGAACTAAGTTTGAGACCGTCGCCTCCGTCTCGACCCCCTACAAACAGAATCGAAGTGGCAATCAGGATAATACTGATGACTACAAGCAGCTCAACCAGTGTAAAACCGGCCTTTTTGGATAACGAAATCATGGTGTACTATTCGTAGAGGTAGTAGTCTGGATTGGCACCATCCTGCTGCACATAAGCGGAAACCTTGGTACGGATGTCCTTTGTGACTCCCGGATTTTCGGGATCAGGAACGGATTCCAGGACCCCGTTCCCGTCCGCATCAATCAAGATGTAAATGTTTGTATTGTTAAATCGGTCGGCAATTTGGGCGGTCGTCGAATCACCCTGAAAAAAATCACTTTCCGTAAATTCATAGAATGGTATCTGCCGACGGTTCCCAGCTCCGGATGTCTTGGAATAGGACCCGTCTGTGGTACGAGCTGAAAGCGTCTCGATGAATGTCTGGCTGTTGCTCGCGTCACTGAGATCCAACCTTTCATCGTCGTCCAGCAAGCCAGCAAAGGGATAGTAGTTGTACTCGCCCTTGAACAAGTTGATCGCGTTCACATATCCGGATAACTGTGATTTTGAAGCGGCAATATTAGCATTTTCCTTAACACTGCCAACGACGGGAATCAAAATACCAGCCAGGATGCCGATGATGGCAATGACCATCAAAAGCTCAATCAAGGTAAAGCCAACTACTGCGCGTTTTTTGCGGTCAGACGTTTGAGACAAAGGCGAAGGGGGATAATAAACAGACATAATTTAATAAGCATCATAACATGCGCCGAATGCATCATTGTGTCAATACTGCGGAACCATAGGCCATCTATTGTTTGTGATGATCAATCGGTGACGGTATTTCCAGTTCAAGCGTGACAGGCCGGTGGTCGCTGACAAAGGAGCGAAGGACCTCGCAATCGGTGACCTTGTAGCTCGGGGGTATAAAAAAAAAGTCAAAACCGTGCGTTGGTAAAATCGAAGGAAAAGTCCGGGATTTGTTCTTGGGGAAAAGTTGGTACTCCAGGCTTTCAACTAAATACCGGAACAGGTGACGCACCGCATCCGTACGTTTTCCACGGCGGGCATTGAAATCACCACAAATAATTGGCGAGAGGTGTGGCTTCATGTCACTCGTATACTGTTTTTCCTCGAGAAACTTTATCAGCCGTTCGACCTGTTCGATACGCCGGAGGCGTGATTTAAAGTCGAGGTGAAGGTTAATCACGGGCAGTATGCCATGGTCCGTCTCCAGTTCGGCACACATAAATCCTTTCTCCCCAAGCGAAGCACGACCGAACGCCTGATGCTCGGCATGCCGTATGGAAAACTTGGTTAGCATACCATTCCCGTAAGCAAGCGGCAGGCGCCCCGCCCTTCGATTGTGCACCCCCAGATATCCCTCTTCATATCCCGCCCTCTCCTGCAGGACGTTGAGCAAGTGAATCCGTTTATTCCAGTGCGAGTCCTCGTCGACCTCCTGAAGTGCAACCACATCGGCATCAACGCGTCGAAGCAGATAGGCAATCCGATTTAAATTACGCTCGATCGATTTAGCACTGTGAAATCCCTGATAAGGGGACAGACCGCGACCATGCGCGATATTCAGAGTCATTAACCTGAAACTGCTTGGTCGTGGCATCCCTGATATTCTGCTACTTGGAAAAAGTCGTATAACTGGAGAGGTGCGCCCTATTCGGCGCCACCACCGGATTGATCTTTTACAGATTTCGCAAAATGCGAAACCGACTTAAAGAGCGCATCCGCGAATGAAGCAATGGTGACCAAAACCAGTTGTAGCTCCATGTCGTTGAAGGCAATCATGTCGCCCTCCCGGAAAACCTTCCTTTGGTCGACCAGCTTACCTTTCACTTGATCGCTTTCAGCGCCCCGGCTCAAGACTTTCAAGGCTTTCAGTTCGACGACCAGTTCCCCGTTTTCATCAGCCTGTGGTTCTTTCACCAAGCCCTTCTGGTGCAAGAGTGCCTGGAGACAGAAGCCGAGCGATGTGATACTATCTTCCAGTTCACACATGATCCCGTAATCCTGCTCCAGTTTATTGAACTTCTGGTCCAGCGGCGCAGACACGAAGGCTTGCTGCACTTTCTGGGCTTCCGCTTGCGCCTCTTGGCTGACCTGGCTCTTCGCATTGGTGGTTTTAACCAAAGCGAGAAAGAAATGGGCATTATTCAACACCGTCACGGTGAGATTCATCCCGTCGCCGATGACCTGACGCATTAATAAATCGCGGGCATACGCCTGCATCTGTTCGAAATTCTGATGCGTTTTAGCGGCCGGCATAATTTTAGGCGCATGGACCAATCTGTCATAGTCTTCTTCGGCCACCCGCTCGCGGGCAGCCAGATTAAACGCCAGCATATCGAAGTGACGCTGAAGCCCCACCATAAACTGCTGGGCAATTTGCTGTAGGTTCACCTGTTGTGGTTGTTGACCACTATTATCTGGTTGCGAAGAATCTGCCATAGAACTATCTGATTAGATCAGCTTGATATATTTTCCAATCACCAACATCCGCTGATAGTAATTTTATGATCTTCATCGGCATGGCACCAAAAACTAAAGTATTAGGCAGAAGAGCATGTGGGACTGGCTGAAAACTCATACAATCGACCCTATGGCCGAGCTATTGGGGGCCGGAATACTCTTTCTGCTGACGAACTTTTTCATTGTCCTCGGAATTATCTGCGCGGTCCTGATCCTCCGGCGCGTATCGGAAGAGAGACGGAGCCCGAGCAACACATTTGCCTGGCTGCTTCTGGTCCTGCTGATCCCTTTTTTGGGCGTGCCACTCTATCTTTTGTTTGGTGGCCGCAAAAGTCGGCGCAAGGCGCGCCTCAAGTCGGAAATAAGCCGCTATGCCGAATCGCTCTCGCTGCGGGAAACGCCCGCAGAAAATAAATTAGACCCGCTGGTCGCCGAAGCCGATGCACAATGTAGCCAGGGAAACCACTTTGAACTTTTGCCTGACGGCGCGAGCACCTACCAGCGCTTGCTGCATGAGATCGACGAGGCGGAACACACGATCCATATTGCAACCTACATTCTCGGGAATGACCGTAGCGGCCAGACCATTATTGATCGCCTGGCCAAGCGAGCCACCGAGGGAGTGACTGTTCGGGTGCTCCTGGATTCCCTCGGTAGTTGGAATAAAACACGCCTGGCCAGAGTGAAAATCCGTCAATGCGGAGGCGAGGTCGCCATGTTCATTCCCGTCTTACCGCTTCAATCGCAGACATCCGCCAATTTGCGCAACCACCGGAAAATAGCAATTTTCGACAATTATCGTGCCATTACTGGCGGCCAGAATCTGGATAACCGTTTTTTAGGAGACTGGCCGGATGAAGCGCGATTCACTGATTTCAGTGTGGTGACCCAGGGGCCAGCCGTTGCTGAGCTCTCCAGGACGTTTATCGCCGACTGGACATTCGCGGCCAAGCAAAGTCCGGCGCGTTATAAGGAGATTCTGCAATACATCCCCGAAGAAGCGGGAAACAGCACGGTGGAGGTGATTGCCAGTGGCCCGGATATACCGGACGATCCGCTCTGGGAGCAGGTTTTGCGTATCATACAGGAGTTCAAGCAGCACCTGACAATTGTCACTCCCTACTTTATTCCAGACGAGGTCTTGCTGCAATCACTGCTGGTCAAGGCGCATACAGGCCGCCGAATTCAGCTTATCCTACCCTTGCGCTCCAATCAGCGCATGGCCGACATCGCCCGTTTTCGCACGCTTGCCCAGCTGCATACCGCGGGTGTTGAAATTCTCTTTTACGAGCCAGGCATGCTACATGCGAAGCTTGTGCTCGCCGACGACATGATCGCCCTGACCGGATCTGCGAACATTGATGCACGTTCCCTTTTTGTGAATTTTGAAATCGCACTGGCGCACTACACTGCCGCTGACATCCGCACCCTATCCGACTGGGCCATCAATCTGAAAAAGGATTGTATCGATTACAAAACTGCCATGAGTGATGCGTCACGCATTCCCTCCAAGCTTAGTCAGGATGTGGTGCAACTACTGGTCCCTCTTTTATAATATTTTCCGGAGAAAGGCGTGGCCCCGTTGATTGTAGCTATGACACGCCAATACCATAGCTTGTCGAACGGAGGAAACCTGCGCCCTTGTCCCATCGGCAAATATTTCCGGGAAAATAGTAAGGCAGTTTAGCCTTCCGGAGTGGAAGCGACAAGACCAGCTCTGATAGAGTGAGGCCGGTTTCAAGAAGGTTTGTCCTCGTCGCGATCTTGCGCCAGCTAGGTCGATCGTTGTTTCTGATAATTAATCGACAGCACTCGCGTGCCATCGCTACGATCAAGCCATAAGGCGTAAAGGTCTTGTCAAATCGGGATTAGTTTGCTGGCAAGTCAGAGGCACAAAAAAGCCGCAACCGAGATGACAAGGGCCACCAGCGGTTGCGGCTGATTAAAGTTATTTGTTCTGTAACACGCCGGGAGGCGCCGAATACTACTTTTTGTCGACCCAGCGGCTGATCTTCAGGACTGTCCACTCCTCATCATTGCCACCAATACTGGTCGTCACCTTCGCTCCGCTCGCTTTACCCAGAAGCGCCTGCGCCAGTGGTGTCTTGTAGGAAAGGATATCATTGTCCGGATCACTGTCCCATGCCCCGAGGATGGAGTAAGTGTGGGTCTTGTCTGTCGAACCTTCCTTCAGTTCAACCACGCTGCCGATTCCGACATTTTCCTCCGTCACATCACTAAAGTCAGTGACCCGTGCACGGGAAAGATCGACTTCGAGCTCGTTCTTGCGGGAAAGCAAAATGTCCTGATCCTGACGCGCCATCTTGTACTCGGAGTTCTCCTTGAGGTCACCGTGTTCACGAGCCGTCGCAATCGCTTCCTTATTTTCAGGAATCTTCTTCTGGATGAGTTCTTCGTACTCCTCCTTGGCCGCGTCGAAACTTTCCTGGGAAACGATAAGTGCCTCCTCTTCAGGGGCTCCTGCAGACTCACCTTCAAGCAGGCTCTGTACGGTCGGGAATTGTTTGATGAAGCGGGCGAGAAGCGATTTCTTGGTCAGATCCTCAAAGCCCTGATTGAGTAGCAGTGTTTGGGCAAGGTCCCGGGCTGTCTCAACATTGGCATCGGCGAGCAAGTCCGGGATCAAGCCGGTGTCGTCGCTCAACAGGTCCGCCAGGGGAATACGGCGGGCACTCGCGTTTTGGAGGGCCTCGTAGTCAATCGCGTAGAACATCGCCGCAAGCAGGCGAGGCGTAATAAGTGGTTCGATAATGCTCGAATATTTCTTCGAAGCACGGTTCTTGACCACCCAGAAAAGAAGCGGCCCCTTGATGGTTTGCTCTTTAAGCCAACGATCCAGGCAATAGCTGATGCGGTCCTCCATCTCATGTTCGAGCATGAAGTTAATGCACTCGCTGGTAAATTTACCGCTGGAATTACGCAGCAAATCCTCGACCATCTGCTTCCACTTGTCCGGGTAGGTACGGCTGATCAGATCGAGGTAGCGTTTGTAATACTGCGCGGGCAAGTCGTCCGCCAATTCCGAGTAGTCATTGGTCGAATCGAGAATGGAAGCGGAAGATGGCTGCAGGGCCTCCACATCCTCGTGCAGGTCGCGCGCAAGGTTGTTACGCACCCAGACCCCGTGAAGTCGGTCGGCCTGGCTGAGACTCTTCGCATTCGCGATGGCATCAGTCAGTTCCGCCAGAATTTCCGGCAATTCTTCACGAATGACAGAAATATTTTCGGAAAGCGCATAGAGCTTCTCCCCGAGTTCGATCTTTTGCTTGGGGTTCTTTGTGCCGTGAAACTGCTCTAGAATTTCGTCCTCCGGCTTGACCGGCTCGTCACGGTAAATGTAAGGGTCCGTCTTCTTAAGTGGCACCCCGATCCGTGGGTCCTTGGCCAGGACCTTCTTGGTCGCCGTCCACCACTTCTTGTATTTGATTGGTCCGATCACGCGGGCGAGCGAACGCTCAAGCTCGGAAGTGGTCATGGCCTTGTCTTCAGTCGCCCCGATGATTTCACAAATCAAGTCGGCAGGTTGCTTCTTGATCATCTCGTTGATGACATCCGGCTCTGTGCGGGAACGAACCAAAATATCGTCCGGCATGAGGATATCGAGTTTATCGACACAGAAGGCTGGTGCCATGGCGTGGCCCTTTTTACCCTCCTCGAAATCGATGATGAGACGATCCTGCGCCTCGTCGTAATCGACAATTTTACCGAAGCCCCAGGCGCGATGCAGGCAGTAATTGCCGGGCACCATGGCTTCAAGCTTCGGACGGTGCGAAGCTAAATTAGGTTTCTTTTCAATGAGTGCGTCTATTGCCGCTGAATTCATAATTGATTGCTTATCTGATTCGTAAACGGTCTAACATGAATAAATCTTAGACCAATGAGAAGTATTAAGTTTAGTTTATCGAAAAAGCCAGTAAATGCGTGGGACGCTGCCGTTCTGCTGGTCGAGGCTTATTTTTCGGCTAAACTAAAGTCGGATCAGGTTTTGGACCTGCTGCCTAATGATTTTATAGGACAACGCCGCGCGAGCTGCCAATCACTTTTTCTCGGGGCGCTTCGCCACGGACACCGTAGCCGGGCCGCCTTTAAGCCCATGCTGCGAAAAACGCCCAGGCCGATTGTCGAAGCAATCTTGCTCGTCGCCGGATATGAATTCTATTCCGAGCCGAGCGAGCGACACCCGAAAATCGTGCACCACGCCGTCGAGCGCAGCAAGAAACTTGTCAACCGTTTCGAGCAGGGTTTCCTCAATGCAGTTCTTAGAAAACTGCCTGCTGCGATTGAAAAAATCGACCCGGATTCGTCGACTGCCGACTTTTACAGCCATCCGGATTGGCTCGTGAACCATTGGAGCCAAAGTTTCGGGGAAGACGCGACCCGGGAGCTCCTGGAGTGGAATCAGCAAATACCGGAGCAAACCATACGCATCTACGATCCCCCCAAGAGACTCCCCGAGTTTTTGACTCCGACCCCATGGGACGGCTTTTACCGTATCTCCAGATCTGTGGACTGGCAGCATCAAGTTGCGCCACTTCTTGATGGAAGCGCTGCCTACATCAAGGATCCGTCGACACGGCTGGCCTCTGCCCTGCTCGGCCCAAGCTCCGGAATGGACGTGCTGGATCTCTGCGCCGCACCCGGCGGTAAAAGCTACGACATGGCCCACCAAATGCACCACAGCGGGCGGATTGTCGCGGTGGACCTCCCGGGGAGCCGTGTGCCAAGACTGCGCGAAAATTTCAGTAAACTAACTGCACTTGGTCTTGAAGCGGAAGCAGTCGAATGCGACGTCCTTCAACTCAACAAAGCTATATTGGAAGAGCGCAACCTGCCAACGCGATACGATGGCGTGATGTTGGACGCCCCCTGCTCTAATACCGGGGTCATCCAGCGCCGCACGGATGTCAAGTGGCGCCTGCGGCCCAAAGACATCCAAGAGTGCGCACAACTACAGCTGGAATTGCTCATCGCCGCCTCCGGTTTTGTCAAAGACGGCGGACGCCTTGTTTACAGTACCTGCAGCATCGAAGAAGAAGAAAACCGGTCGGTCGTTGATCACTTCCTGCACACGGAGGCAGGCAGTCAGTTCCGGCTCGAAGATCAGTCAATCAGCCTGCCTTGGGAAACCGGGCACGATGGCGCCGGCGCTTTTCTTCTGATCCGGACTAACTAGTTGAACGAACGCCCACACCCACAGGTGCTGCTCGCATTCGGATTTTTTACCTCAAAGCCTTTTCCGGAGAGCCCATCGTCAAAATCAACAACACTACCGTCCAGGTAGTCGAAGCTGGTGGGGTCGACTAAAAAGGACACCCCCTGATCTTCAAGTGTGCGGTCGTCCGGTTTCTTTTCGTCAAAGGACATCCCGTATTCAAATCCCGAGCAACCGCCCGGTTCGACGAAAATACGCAGAAGCTGCTCCGGGGTCGCCTTTTCCGCGCGCAGAGCCTCAATTTTGGTGGCAGCACTTTTGGTTAGTGTGATCATACACGAAACAAAATCCCCTCCTGACTCCTATGTCAAACCGCTGCCGGGAAAGAATTCGTAAGCAATTTCCGTGCTAGTTGTAAAACAACTTGCGAATAATTTGGACCTCCACTTGGATAGGCGGCGTGGAAGGCCTGAAACATATCTTCAACGAATTGCATCTGGAGATCGTGCGAACGATTGCCGAGGGCGGCATGGGCGTTGTTTACGAGGGCCGGCAAAAAGGCGTGGGGCAATTTGAAAAACGCGTCGCCATTAAGCTGATCCGTGAAGAGTACTCCAAGATCGAAGAATTTCGCAATAATTTCATCGGCGAAGCCCGTTTGGTTGCGGATTTGATTCACACCAACATCGTGCAGACCTATCATCTCGGTGTAATCAGTGGTCAGTATTTCATGACCATGGAGTATGTCGAAGGGATCACCCTGGATGATTTCATACAGCGCCATATCGATACCCGGCAAAAGATCCCGGCTGACATCGGCGCATTTATCATCTCTAGAATTTGTCGCGGACTGAACCATGCGCACCAACGCTGTGATGCCAGTGGTCGCAATCTTGGCATCGTGCACCGCGACGTAAATCCCCGCAATATCATGCTGGGCAGTGAGGGCGATGTGAAGCTGACCGACTTCGGCATCGCGAAGGCGCTGGACCTGATGTACAACGAGGAAGGTGAAGTGATTGCCGGGAAGGATGCCTACCTTTCTCCGGAGCAGGCATTGCGCGAAGTGACGGATGCCCGGGCCGATCTTTTTTCATGCGCCATCGTTCTCTCGGAAATGTTGCTCGGGGAAAATATATTCGAAGCCAAGGACGAGGAACACACGCGCGCCAATATTCTCAAACTGACAATTCCCGACTTTACCAAATTGCGAAGCGATATCGATGTGAAGCTCGATGATATTCTGCAATGCGCCTTGAAACGTGACCGCGAAAAGCGCTATCAATCCGCGCAACAGATGCTTACCGCGCTGGAATTATTCCTCTACGGCGATGGCTATGGCCCCACCAATGAGAAGCTGGCGGCCTACACCAAAGACCTCTACAGCCAAAGCGGTGATGAAGCCGCCTCTCGTTGGGCGGAAGGCATCACTCCCGGTATCGAGCAGGATAACCCAGTATAGGGACTTCTTCGGAGACACCTATGGCGATACAAGGATTTCAGCAGACACAGAAACAGACACAAAGTCTGGTGCTGGCACCGCAGTTGCGGCACTCCCTGAAGATACTTCAGGCTCCGGCCATGGAGCTGCGCACCTCTATCCTCGAGGAGTTACAAGCCAACCCGCTGCTGGAGGAATTACCCACCGAAAGCGTGCTTTCCGTCGAAGAAAACACGGAAAGCATCAACGAAAATGAGCGTGAGCCCGACGAAGAAATCGATTTCGACGCCGAAGACTTTTCAGTTTTTGAACGAATGAGCGAAGATCTGCGTGAGCAGTATGCTCTGGAGAATACCGGACAAAGCTACACTCCCGAAGATGAAGAGCGGCGCGATCACTTCATGAATTCGCTCACGGAGAGCGTGTCCCTGCAGCAACATCTTATCGAACAGGCGAAACTGGCCGATACCGACGATGCCGAGCGCGAGGCACTTTTTTACCTTATCGGTTCCCTGAACGATAGCGGCTACCTGACCGACACTGTATCCAACATCGCCCTGACTTCCCGCATCCCCTACTTCACGGTCAAAAAAGCGGTCGATACCCTGAAGACTTTTGATCCGCCGGGGATCGGGACAGACAGCCTGCAGGATTGCCTGATTACACAGCTTGAACTACTTGGTCGGGGTGATTCCCTGGCGGCACGGATACTGCGTGACCATTTCCAACTTCTCGTGCGCCGGCGCGTACCGGACCTAAAGCGAAGGACGGGCGCCAGTACGGAAGAGATCGAACGGGCGATCGAAGAGATCGGCGCCCTCGAACCGGCACCCGGTCGCCGCTTTGCCGCAGACTCCAATACGGTCATCGAACCGGACGTCACCGTCTATCAGGATGAGTACAACAACTGGCAGATCGTTCTGAATAACGATTACATCCCTCGGCTGCGCATCAACGCCACCTACAAGAACCTGCTGGCCAAGGGTAGCCTGAACAAAAAAGAAAAACACTACCTCCTCGAGCACATTCGCTCAGGAAAATTCCTGATTAATTCGATCGAGCAGCGCCAACAGACCATCGAACGAATTACTCAGGAAATACTCAAGGTGCAGCGCGAATTCTTTGAAGAAGGCGTCTCCAAGCTGCGCCCGCTCACGATGAATACGATCGCCGAGATTGTCGGTGTCCACGAGACGACAGTCTCACGCGCGATCGCCAATAAATACATTCGAACCCCGCACGGCGTCTTTCCGTTTAAATACTTTTTCACCCCCGGCTTCACCGCAGCCAATGGCGAGTCCGTCTCAAACAAGACGATTAAGGACAACATCGCTCAAATCATTGCCCACGAGAATCCGGCCAAGCCTCTCTCCGACCAAAGTATCGTCAACCAGCTCAAGGAGAAAGATATCAAAATCGCTCGCCGCACAGTGGCCAAGTATCGCGAAGAGCTGGGCATCCTGCCGACAAACCTGCGTCGCAGGTATGATTAATTCAGGGGCCGGCAGAGTAACCTCTGCTAATATGTAAAAATACTGTAACTTATGACGCAGTAGCCCGATCAATTAACATCGATTGTGTTAATATTTTCAGGAATGTAACCAGTCACCATAGTCTCATACACCTGTCATGTCGGATAAGAGTAACAACCCCTACGACCCGGATAAACGCAGCTTGCACTCCGCAAGCCAGTTTGGAAAACCCAGCCGCGCACCATTTCCCGAGCCCGGCAAGGAAGAGCGTGACGACGCCATGTCCGCCTTAATGGAGCGCTTGAAACAGCTCAATGATGAGACGATTAAGCGATCTGACTAGGTCGCATCCATTGCCTCGATGACTTCGCTACCGATTGCATCGGCCAGAAGCTTCCCTTTTCCCGAGAGCCGGTAATTAGCGGCTTCCTTGTACAAGAGCTTCTCTCTGACCAGCCGGTCTACTAAGCAGTGTAATTTTTCCATGTTTCCTGCGCCGGGGAATCGTCCGGACAACTTTTCCAAGTGAATCCCCTCATCCATACGCAAACCGAATACCACGCTGTCGGTGAACAGAATACGATCATCCAAGATAAGCTTTTCCTCCTTTAAGGGGTCACCGGAAAGCATACCGTTAATCCAGTGATCCAAATTTGCCGGCCGCTGATAGCGCTCACCTTCGTACTGGCTGGCGGAAGAGGGGCCGCAACCGATCCATTCCTGCATACGCCATGTGTTGAGGTTATGTAGGCAGGCACTACCGGGACGGGCGAAATTTGAAATCTCGTATTGCTGGTAACCGAGCGATTCCAGTTGTTGCCAGCCATTTTCATAAAACCGGACTTCACGCTCTTCGTCGATGCGGATCTGACCTTTGGCCAGCTTGACATAGAGCGCGGTGTCCTCCTCGAAGGTCAGACAGTAGGTTGAAATATGATTCGGCCCGAGATCTGCCGCCTTATTAATATCCTGCTCCCATTGCTCAAGCGACTGGTTAGGAATCGCGAAAATCAAATCCAGATTCGTCTGAGGGAATCCGGCTTCTTGAATAAGCTCCCATGCTTTGTAGATCTGTTTCGGGTTATGCAGCCGGCCAAGCGAATCCAATAACCCGGGATGAAAACTCTGCACCCCCATTGAAATGCGCGTCACTCCCATGTCCTTCAAGACAGCCAGCTTGTCTGCCTTCACCGTGGAAGGCGCCATTTCAATCGACCATTCTACAGGTGGTTGAACGAGTCGATCCAACATGTTGCGTCCTAGTCGCTCAAGGTCTTTTGCCGCCAGCAAGCCCGGCGTACCTCCGCCCCAAAATACGGTTTCCACAGCCCGGTCTTTCGGCAATAAAGCAAACTCCAAGTTCATCGCATCCAAATAACGATCCAGATCCCCGCGGCGCGGCTTCTCCTGATAGAAGGCACAAAAGTCACAGGTGGAGGCGCAAAACGGTACGTGGCAGTAAAGCCCGAGCGATGTAGAGTTGTTCGACATTAAAAAAAGCGGCCCGTAGGCCGCTTGTTCAAAAGACTATCACAATTCGGACTAATCGCCGGCGTTTTGCATGGATTCGCCCATGGCTTCAAAGTCCTCGCCGATTCCTTTCACGGTGTTGCAACCGGACAGTGCGAAGAGAGCTAGTGTCAATAAAGCAGTCAGTGTGAGTTTTGTGGATTTGCTCATAAGACTTTTAACATGGAGGAAATTATTCGTGAGCGCAAGCCAGCTATTTTACCCCGGCGATACCGCAAATAATCTCCTCAAAAGCTGCCGTGGCGTTTTCCATGATCGATAGGTCAAAACTTTCATCCGGGGCATGGAGATTATCCAAGGGGGTAAAGAGGCCCACCATGAGCGAGTCCAGACCAGCGCGGTTTTTAAAATCAGCAATTACCGGAATACTTCCCCCTTCCCGGAGATAGATGGGCGGCTTGCCGAAGGCCTTTGCGATTGAAGCTTCCGCCGATTCGAAGGCTCGGGCCAGTGGCTCAGGCTGATCGGCGGGCGTGTTCGGGCAGCCCGGTGGCACCACCATGTAGGGCTCGCCGCTGCCACCCCTGCGGATTTCCAGTTTCAGCGCATCCGGGCAGCGTGCTTCGATTGCAGCAATGACCGCTTCCTGAATTTTAGCTGGGTTCTGATTGGCCACGAGCCGACAGGTGATCTTGGCAAATGCCTCGCTCGGAATAACTGTTTTACTCCCCTCGCCCTGGTAACCGCCGCCGATACCATTGAATTCCAGAGTCGGGCCGAAACGAACCGCTTCCAGCGGGCTGAGCCCGTTGGCGGGGAAAAAGCCCGGCACCCCGAGCATGTCGCGGTAGCTTTCGACCGTTTCGGGATATCGTGCCAATTGTTCACGTTCCCAATCATGGATGGGTAAAACGTCGTCATAAAAGCCGGGTACATTGACACTCCCGTCCGGATTATGGAGCGAGGCACAAATTTCAGACAGGGCCTGGAGTGGGTTGTAAACTGCCCCGCCGTGTATGCCCGAATGAAGGTCGGACTTGGCACCCTTCAGTTTGATCTCCAGGTCCACCAGTCCCCGTATTGCCGTCGTCACCACGATCTGTTCGGCATTGGGACTGCCTGTATCGGAGACCAAAAGAAAGTCGGCTTTGCTGAGGCGTTCTCCATGACTGTCGAAAAATTTCGCCATGCTGGGGCTGCCGATTTCCTCTTCGCCCTCGATGACATAGCTAAGATTCAGCTGAAGATCCGGAAACTTTTCCAGGACCCGTGAGAGGGCCGAAATATGAACAACCGTCGGCCCTTTGTTGTCCGCGGTGCCCCGGCCATATACTCGGCCGTCTCGAACCTGCGGATCAAATGGTTCACTCGTCCAAAGGTTCAGAGGATCGGCCGGTTGCACGTCATAGTGCCCGTAAAGTACGACATGAGGCCAATCCGGATTGCGGATTCGCTCGGCATAAAGAACCGGGTGCAAGTCTGTCTCGACCGTTTCCACATTGAAACCGAGTTGCTCCAGCAAGCTGGTCGCATAATCACGGGCACCCTTCATGCCTTCGGCAAAGGCGGGATCGGTGGAAACCGATGGAAAACGAACGTAAGACTTTAGCGTTTCGAGAGGATCGATCATAAATTACAAAAGACTGAACGGCAGCTGCGCAGGTGCGAGCCCCAACATTAATCATGGACAAACCGGAACTCCGGTCATCTATCGATTTTGATAGATCTGAACCGCCCGTGGCATCAGCGCATTTAGCTTCCGCATCCGCGTACTGTCCGAAGGGTGCGTGGAAAGCAATTCCGGTGGAGAAATTTGTTTTTGTGCTTCCATGCGCTGCCAGAACGGGATGGCAGCTCTGGGGTCGTAGCCCGCCTTGGCGGCATAAATCAGTCCGATCTCGTCGGCCTCCGATTCGTGCAGCCGACTGTAAGGCAACATTACACCAACCGTGGCGCCGGCCCCGTATGCGGCCATTAAAATCTGCTTCTCGCTGCTGCTCAGTTCGGCCTGATTGGCTCCGATTTGCAGCGCCAGAGCCCCGCCCGCAGCCAGCATTTGCTGGGAGACCCGCTCCGCACTGTGCCCGGCCACCACGTGTGCAATTTCATGCCCCATCACGATGGCCAGATCTGCTTCGGACTGCACCACTTTAAAGAGACCGGAATACACCGCAACCTTCCCGCCCGGCATGGCGAATGCGTTGATCTGGTCATCATCGAAAACAACAAACTCCCAGTTGGCATTCGGCAAATCCGGCGCCGCAACATAGGCGATACGATCCCCCACCCGCTGCACCATGCTGTTGAGCTTTGGGTCGCGTGAGATCGGCGTCTTCTGTTTGATCTCACCGAACTGCGCCGCAGCGGTGGAAGCAAGGGCATCCGGCGAGACCAGATGGAATGCTGAACGCCCCGTTTGAGGCACCGTGGTGCAACCTGCTAGAAAAAGTCCCAGCAGCAAAGCGGAAAGTAGGTGGGCCAACTTTGATTTCATAGCAAACAAACTGTTATTGAGAGGCACAACTGGCAAACCTTGTTCCCGAAAAGGCAGTGATTTTGTCAATACGGCCTAGTGTTTGAAGTGGCGCTTCCCGGTAAAGATCATAGCCATGTCACGTTCGTCGGCCGCGGCGATCACTTCCTCGTCACGGACAGAGCCACCCGGCTGGATAGCTGCGACCGCGCCGGCTTCAGCAGCCGCGATCAGGCCATCGGCGAAGGGGAAGAAGGCATCTGAGCAGACGACCGAGCCGTTCAAGGAAAGACCGGCTTCGCCCGCCTTCCAGACTGCGATCTTGGAACTGTCCACCCGAGACATCTGGCCGGCCCCCACGCCGATCGTATGCTCGCAACCGGCATAGACGATCGCATTGGACTTGACGTGCTTGACCACATTCCAGCCGAACACCATGGCCCGCATTTCTTCATCGGTGGGCTGGCGCTTGGTCACAACCTTCCAGTCACTGGGCCGGTCGGGCATGGTGTCGCGATCCTGCATCAGAATGCCGCCGACTACGGAGCGCACCTCGCGCAGTGAGTCCGCAGGCAAGCTGTCCTTCACCGTCATCAGCCGGAGGTTCTTCTTCTTAGCAAAGACTTCGCGGGCCGCATCGGTAAAGTCGGGCGCGATAATCACCTCGCAGAAAATCTTGGCGATGATCTCGGCCAGGTCGGTATCTATGGTCTGATTAGCGACAATAATCCCGCCAAAAGGTGCCTGCTGATCGGTCGCAAAAGCCTGCTCCCAGGCAGTCACGAGGTTTTCGGCAGAAGCCACGCCGCAAGGATTGGTGTGCTTCAGGATCGCCACGGTCGGCTTTTGGAACTCGCCGATCAGGTAGGTGGCGGCCGTGATGTCGATGATGTTGTTGAAACTGAGTTCCTTGCCCTGTAGCTGTTCAAAGCAGTCGAAGAAGCTGCCGTAAAGCGCAGCCTGCTGGTGGGGATTTTCACCGTAGCGAAGAACCTTGGCCTGTGGAAGTTGAACATCCAATTCGGCAGGTATCCCGGAGATATCCCCCAGGCTCGGCTCCTCTTGAGTCTGTTCGCCCAGGTATTTGGCAATGGCACCGTCATAAGCGGAGGTGCGTTGAAAGACCTTCAATGCGAGTTCACGACGGAGCTTGGACAGTGCTGCCGTATCGTCCATCGCGGAGAGAACACGGTCGTAGTCGGCCACATCCACAACCACGGAGACCGACGCGTGGTTCTTGGCCGCACTGCGCAACATAGAAGGACCACCGATATCGATGTTCTCGATCGCCAGTTCGAAGGTCACGTCGGGTTTGGCGACGGTTTCCTCAAAGGGATAAAGGTTCACCACCACCAGGTCGATCATGTCGATCCCATGCTCGGAGGCCGCAGTCATGTGGTCTTCCTTATCACGTCGGGCCAGCAAACCTCCGTGAATCTTCGGGTGAAGGGTCTTGACCCGCCCCTCCATCATTTCAGGGAACCCGGTGTAATCACTGACTTCCGTTACCGGAATACCCTCGCTCTCGAGGAGCTTGGCGGTACCGCCTGTGGAAAGGAGTCTGTAGCCGTGTTGCTCGACCAGAGCTTTGGCAAAGGGAACGAGCCCGGTTTTATCGCTTACGGAAAGAAGTGCTGTTTTTGACATATCGCGTGTTAAGTTCGTGAAAAGGGGCCGATTAAAGATTCTGCTGATTATCCGCCAAGCCTTGAATTCACCGGAAAATAGAATATTCCTGATTTATGTCTTACAAAACTATTCCTGCGGATCAGCTCCCGCCCCTAATTGAGGAGGAGCACATCGTCATCGATGTGCGCACACCGGCCGAATACCGGGCCGAACACGTTGTGGGTGCTCAGTTGCACCCTCTTGATCAACTCGATGCGGAAGCATTTTGCCGGCAATACAACCCCGACACACCCATCTACGTACTTTGCCAGAGTGGTAAACGCGCCTCCATGGCGGCGGAGAAGCTCATTGCCGCCGGGCACCAAAATGTCCACGTGGTCGAAGGCGGTACCAATGCGGCGAAAACCACAGGTGTCGCCATGAACCGGGGCAAAGGTGCGATCTCAATCGAACGCCAGGTGCGAATTGGCGCGGGTGCGCTGGTGGTCCTCGGCACCATCGCCGGCCTCACGATTCACGCAGGGTTTCTTGCCGTCCCTCTCTTTGTCGGCAGCGGACTCATATTTGCCGGCGTGACCGACATCTGCGGGATGGGGGCAGTCCTGGCAAAAATGCCCTGGAATCGATGACTAATAAGAACGCCCGTCCCGATTCTCGTAATAATTGATGTAAGCCTGGTTGAGCACGGCCTTCCCCCCCGGAGTAGGGTAATTACCGGTAAAGTACCAGTCCCCATTGTGGACCGGGATTGCTTCACGCATCTTTTCAACCGTGAGAAAGACGATTTCGAGTTCTCCCTTCCATGGGATGTTCTTCGGGTAAACCAGTTCGGCGATTTTTTTGGAAATCTGATCGTCCGTGTAGCGGTCGTAGAGCCGTTTCACATGGTTGACCATCTGATCGGCAGGCCGATCGGATTGTTCGACGCAGTCCTGATAGACTTCCTGCAGAAGATCGGCACTGCCGTCTTCTTTGATGAGCTCGACAGTCGCCTTGAAGGCGATGAACTTACCCAGTTCCGACATGTCGATCCCGTAGCAATCGGGGTAGCGGATTTGCGGCGCCGTTGAGGCCACCACGATCTTGCGGGGATTGGTGCGGCTTAGGATTTTGAGAATCGACTCTTTCAGAGTGGTCCCGCGCACGATAGAGTCGTCGATACAAACGAGGCAGTCGTCCTTCTGAACCACACCATAGGTGATATCGTAAACATGCGAGACCAGCTGCGCGCGGCCTGATTCCTGCGAAATAAAGGTGCGCAGCTTGATATCCTTGTGCGCAATCTTCTCGCCGCGGGGCCAGTTGTTCATAATCAGCTCGTCCAGCATCTGCTCGTCGAGCTTGCCTTCGTCGTTCGCTTTCAGAATCGCTGCCTTCACTTCCTTTCTGCGGTGCCGCCTGACCGATTCCAGCAGGCCGTGGTAAGCAACCTCGGCCGTGTTGGGCACAAAACTGAAGACGCTACCGGCAAAGTTGTTGTCGACAGCTTTCACCACCTGATCAAGCAGCGCACCGCCCAGCGCTTTTCGCTCCCGGTAAATATCCGGATCATTTCCCCGCGAGAAATAGATACGTTCAAAAGAACAGGGCTTTAATTCACGCTGTTCGGTAAAGCGTTCGCAGTAGATGTGCCCGTCACTCTTGACCACAGTCGCCGTACCGGGCTCGAGCTCGCAGACATTTTCGATCGGCTGGTTGAAGATGGTCATCAACGCAACCCGCTCGGAGGCAAAGGCGATAACCTCATCATTCTGGAAGTAATAGCAGGGCCGGATGCCCTGAGGGTCCCGCATGACGAAGGTGTCCCCGTTCCCGATCAGGCCGGCAATGGCATAGCCTCCGTCCCAGCCGTCTGCGGCGCTCTTGAGGATCCGGACCGGGTCGAGCTCTTTACTGATGATGCCGGGGATCTTGGTACCCTCAACGTTCTGATCACGCATTCGGTGGTAAATCGCATCGTGCGCTTCATCAAGATGAAAGCCGATCTGCTCGAGAACCGCCTGCGTGTCGGTGCCAAAAATCGGGTGCTGCCCACGATTGATCAGCCCTTCGTTGAGATCCTTCTCATTGGTGATGGTAAAGTTTCCCGCCAGCATCAGGTTCTTGGTCGGCCAGTTTGACTCCCGCACGTAGGGGTGGCAATTCTCCTGGTTATAGAGCCCCGAGGTGGCATAGCGGAGGTGCCCGAGGAGGATTTCGCCCCCGAATTGAAAGTTGTCTTTTACCGTCTGCGGAAATTCGGGATGTATGGTCCCCTTATCCACCATTTTCTGGTAGGCCTTCAGCTGCCGCTTGAAGATTCTTGAAAGCGAATTCGGCTTGGTCGTGCGTTCCCGGGCCATATAGGGCTTACCGGGGTCGACATCCAGTTTTACGCAACCCATGCCCGCGCCGTCCTGGCCACGGTTGTGTTGTTTTTCCATGAGCAGAAACAACTGGTTAAAGCCATAGAGAGGCGTCCCGTACTTCTCCTGATAATAAGAAATCGGCTTGCGTAAGCGGATCAGGGCGATACCGCATTCGTGCTTCAAAAAGTCGCTCATGAATAAATAAATTTCGCCGGTGAAAATTGCCGGGTGACCAGCATCGCGGGCGCTTATGTTTCAAGTGCGTTAAACTATGCCAGACAAGCAATAATTCCAATATGGGGCGGATTTACCAACTTTAAGAGAAATCACCGCTTTTTTTACCGCCAGTTGACGACATAATGACCCAGATTTTCGTGATTTGAGTTTAGGGATTTATTCAGGGACTTCACCGAATACCATCGCAAGGGTATCAAAATTTGAACGATTCGCGGATTGTGACCCTGTCCGGAAGCTGCGTAACTGAGTACGCCTTCAGCCTATCGACCACCACCTGCATGACCCGACAATGAACTTTTATGATTTAAACCGTCACGGCGAAATCGGAGCCAATTCCATCTACCTACAGATCGGCCCCTTCAATATACTTGTGGATGCCGGCCTGCACCCGAAGAAGATGGGCTATGACGCTCTGCCCGACTTTGAGCCCATTGAGGACGTTGATCTGGACCTCATCATTCTGACCCACTGCCATCTGGACCACCTCGGGGCCCTTCCCGTCGTGTCGGCCCACAACCCCACCACCCCGGTGATTACGACCGCACCAAACGAGATGCTCGCCCCGCGAATGCTACGCAACTCGATCAATGTGATGAAACGACAGCGGCAGGAACACGGGATCAGTGAGTACCCGCTTTTTCTCCACCGTGACGTCGCACAGCTCAGCAAACAGATCACCGTGCAACGCTTTGAGCGGGGCGAGATCTACCTTAAGGGCAAGGAGCAGATTGAAGTCATCCTGCACCCGGCAGGCCATGTCGCGGGAGCTGCTGCAGTCGAACTGGTTTACAAGCATCGGCGTATCGTTTTCTCCGGGGATGTACTCTTCGATGCCCAGCGGACTCTGCCAGGGGCCCATCTTCCGCAGGGACCGGTTGACACCCTCTTTCTTGAGACCACCCGTGGTGCCAAAGGTCGCGAATCCGGTCGAAGCCGTTCGACCGAAGTCGATCGGCTTATCGATAAAGTCGGGCAAATTCTCGATCGCGACGGAAGTTGTTTGATCCCCGTTTTTGCCCTGGGTCGTATGCAGGAGCTCTTTAAAATCATCTATGAGGCCCGAAATTTCGGCCGACTACCAAACTCGCCGATCTACGCGGCAGGTCTGGGAATGGATATCTGTAATTATTTTGATAAGATCCGCCGCCGTACCCAATTAATCGACTTCGACGCTTCGATTCTGGAGAAAATGAAAGTGAAGCCACCGGAACCAAAGATGCGCCCAGGCCGGGATTTGGCGAAAAAGGGAATTTATCTGGTGAGCAGTGGGATGATGGTCGAATACACCCCCTCGTATAATGTGGCCGCTTCCCTGCTCCCACACTCCTCGAACGGCATCTGTTTCGTGGGCTACTGCGATCCGGATACCCCTGGCGGACAGCTGCTGCAATCAAAGGATGAAGAAAGCTACTTCTTCAATGCACTCGACTACAACGCCCCGATTCGTGCCTCGATCGACCGATTTGATCTCAGTGGTCATGCCGACCGTGAAGAACTCGTCGAATATGCGCAGACTACGGACGCCCGTGCAATCGTGCTGACCCATGGCGATCAAAGTGCGCGGGAATGGTTTAAAAATGAACTTTCCAAGCGCATGAATCATTCTGTAGTATTGGATCCGGAAACGTTGGTATGTCATAAAATATAAGTTCTTTAAACTCCCACACTCGAATGAATTACGAGATTAAGTTTTATCCACAGTACAGTCTGGTGGTCGAACGGATTGAGGGAGAAATTACTTTGGATAGCCTTCAAAAAAAGACGCAAAGCCTACTTTCCGATCCGGATTTTAAGGATTGCCTATCCGGCGCCATCGATTTGCGCAATGCACATACTCAAATGTCGAAGCCTGAACTTCAGAGCTACGCACAACTCATGGATGAGTCCGAAGCATTCAAAACCACAAAGTGGGCGATCATTGGCAATGACCCCATGGTGATTGCGTTAAGTCAGGTTTTTCAGCAGCAAATGAGCGACAGCGAATTGATCGGAGTATTCGGTAGTGTCGCAAAAGCTGCCCAGTTTTTGAGTAAGCCGGAACTACTGCATTTCCTGAACGACTGAGCGAACTTGGACTTGCGCTTAGTTTTGCATCCGGGAACGGGAGAAACGCCCCCTACGGCTGGCCCCAAAGCAAGCCAGGAAATCCTGTCCTTCTTGAGTCTTGGCCTTCGTGTGCTGCGCCAATTTAGCGGGATCACCGGCCTTCATGTAAACTGATTTGTAACAGGCCCGAAGGTCGGAAATCGCCTCTCTTTGCAAGTTGCGCTTTAATCCGATCAGGTTGAGTCCGGTGACGACACTGCGCTCAGCAACCATCAGGTAAGACGGCACATCATAAGTGACAGAGGCATTTCCAGCGACCATCACCAGCTTTCCGATGTTCACAAACTGATGTATGCCACAGCCCCCGCCCAGAACCGAACTGTCCCCGACATGCACATGTCCGGCTAACATCGCATTGTTCACAAGGATGACACCATTACCCAGTTGGCAGTCATGGGCCACGTGCGCATTGGCCATCAGTAAGCATTTTTCCCCCACCCGGGTCGCGGCGCCCTCTTCCGTGGAACGATGTATGGTCACTGCCTCACGAATCACCGAGTTTTTCCCGATATGGACACTCGATTTGGTCGAGGGTGAAAAGGATAGATCCTGCGGCAGCCCACCGATCACGGCAAAGCTGTCGATGGTGACACCTTCTTCCACATTACTATACTGCCGCACGATTGCATGCGCCGCGATACGACAGCCCGAGGCGATCGAAACATCCGCTTCGATTACGGCGTATGGACCGATCTCGACATCATCCGCGAGTTGCGCCTTTGCGTCTACAATGGCAGTCGGATGGATGGACTGACTCATGATCGGCGCCGATGCTTACTGGCAGGGTAAATACGAAGGGGGCATGCTAGGATGCGACCGGTTGATCCTGCTCGAAGCGTAGGGACTTTTCATCCTTAGCAACCGATACTTTGATCGGTTCGCCGGGCTTGATCTCTCCAGAGAGAATGGCTTCGGCCAGTGAATCCTCCAGATACTGTTCGACGGCACGTCGCAGGGGGCGTGCACCGTACTTCTCGTCGTATCCCTTCTCGATAAGGAAATCCTTACACTCCTGGGAGAATTCAAAGATCAGCTCACGCTCCTTGAGTCGATCGGCGACATTTCGCAACTCAAGTTCGACAATGGACTGCATATCCTCGCGCCCAAGCGATTTGAAAATCACAAGGTCATTAAGACGGTTGAGAAACTCCGGCTTGAAGACGCGTTTGGTCTCGTCGAGAATCTTCTCACGAATTTTCTCATATTCGTTCTCCGCCGTGTTTTCGACTCCGAAGCCCATCGACGTATTACGCTGAAGGATGTCGGCCCCGACGTTGGAGGTCATGATTAGGATGGTATTTCGGAAGTCGACCTTCCGTCCCAGACTGTCGGTCAGGCGGCCTTCTTCGAGAACCTGCAACAGCAGCTGCACCACATCGGGGTGTGCTTTCTCAATCTCGTCAAAGAGCACCACGGAATAGGGCTTACGGCGAACCGCTTCAGTAAGCTGCCCGCCTTCTTCGTAGCCCACATAGCCGGGGGGTGAACCGACCAGGCGCGACACAGCGAACTTCTCCATATATTCGGACATGTCGATTTGAATGACAGCCTCCTTGTCGCCGAACATCTCTTCCGCCAGAACCTTGGCCAGAAGCGTCTTACCGACACCCGTCGGCCCGAGGAACATGAAGGAACCGATCGGACGCTTGGGATCCTTGAGGTCGGCACGGGAACGACGCAGCGCTTTGGAAATCACCTCGGTCGCGATGTTTTGACCGATCACCTCGCTCTGTAATTCAGCTTCAAGATTGAGCAGCTTTTTGCTCTCCTTTTGCTCCATACGTGAGAGCGGAATACCGGTCCAGTCGGCTACGACCTGCAGCATATCCTCCTCACCCACGTTAATCCTGTTTTCTTCGCGGGACTTCTTCCAGGACTCGACGAGATCGGTTTGCTTCTTGCGCAGCTGCTTCTCCTCGTCCCTGAACTTGGCTGCATCCTCAAAGCGCTGCCTGGAAATAGCTTCCTCCTTCTTGGAGCAAACTTCCTCAATGGTATCGGTCATCTCTTCGATTTCCGGCGGCTGTTTTAGGGACTCAATACGTGCGCGGGCGCCGGCTTCGTCCAGAATGTCGATGGCCTTATCCGGGAGGAAACGGGCCGTGATGTAGCGTTCGGACAGTTTGGCCGAGGCTTCCAGGGCCTCATCCGAAAATGTGCACTTGTGGTGGTCCTCGTATTTACCGCGAATCCCCTTAAGGATTTGAATAGTATCCTCCACCGAGGGCGCATCGACCTTCACGGACTGGAAGCGTCGGTCGAGGGCACTGTCCTTCTCAATGTATTTACGATACTCGGCCAGCGTCGTCGCTCCGATGCATTGCAGCTCACCACGACTGAGCGCGGGCTTAAAGATATTGGAAGCGTCCATGGCACCTTCGGCGGCACCTGCGCCAACGATAGTATGGAGTTCATCGATGAAAATAATGATGTTCTTCGCCCGGCGAATCTCATCCATGACCGCTTTGATCCGCTCCTCGAACTGACCACGGTATTTCGTCCCCGCCACCATCAGCGCAAGGTCCAGCGTGATCACTTTTTTATCCATGAGGATTTCCGGAACAATTCCGGATGCAATTTCCTGAGCCAGTCCTTCGACAATGGCCGTCTTCCCCACACCGGCTTCACCGATCAAAACCGGATTGTTCTTGGTGCGGCGGCAGAGAATTTGCACGACCCGGCGAATCTCATCCTTACGGCCTACCACAGGATCCATTTCCCCCTTCTTGGCCAGCTCAGTAAGATCGCGACCAAAAGC
Organism: Coraliomargarita sinensis; assembly: GCF_003185655.1. Taxonomy (NCBI): domain Bacteria; kingdom Pseudomonadati; phylum Verrucomicrobiota; class Opitutia; order Puniceicoccales; family Coraliomargaritaceae; genus Coraliomargarita; species Coraliomargarita sinensis. The sequence goes on from NZ_QHJQ01000004.1 coordinate 46,308, forward strand.
TTTCAAGGCCGGTGTCTTGCTCTCTTTCTTTTCATCCGGATTTCCCTGGGACCCCCCGGCAGTCGCCTCCTCCGGTTCGCTGGAAAAATTGGGATCCAACTCGGCGAGAATTTCGTTCCGGCAGCGTTCGATGTCCACGTCGAGTGACTTCAGCACGCGGGCTGCGACCCCCTCGCCTTCACGGAGCAAGCCGAGCAGAATGTGTTCGGTACCGACGTAGGAATGGTTCAGGGACTTCGCCTCCTTGCCAGCCAGCGCGAGAACCTTTTTAACGCGCGGCGTGTAGGGTATATTGCCCGAAGGTTTGCTTTCCGGACCGGTGCCGACCTGCTTCTCCACTGCGGAACGAACTGTTTGCAGGTCGAGCCCCATCTTCATGAGCACGTTGACCGCAACACCCTGGCCAAGATTAATCAGCCCCAACAGCAAGTGCTCCGTCCCGACGTAATTATGGTGAAAACGATCAGCCTCTTTGCGCGCCAGAGCGAGCACCTGTTGAGCACGTGGGGTAAAATTGTTCATCGGTTCCATATGTAGTAAAGTTATTAAGTCAGATCAGCGAGCTTGTCAAAGTCCAGAGCAGGAAGAGAGCCTAATTCTTCGCGAAGTTTTTTCGCGCGGCAGACGTCGCGCTCATCCGGCTCGATTTCCGATTTGGTGGCATGTTGAATGTGCCCCGGTTGGCACTCGATAAAGAAGCGGTCAATCTCCGCGCGGTTCGACTCCGGCAGCATCTCGAAATCAACCGCCAGCCGCAGCAGCGAGAGCATGTTCATCGCCTCAGCCGAATTGACTACGTGGGCATTCCGCAGAACCCCATAAGCGCGACCGATCTGGTCGAGCACCTTCGAGCGACTGTCCTCCAAGCACTTGAAGCGAGCATTCACCTCATGATCGATGACGGTCTTCAATACGTTGCCGAGGCGGTCAATGATATCACCCTCCTGCTCGCCCAGAGTTTGTTGGTTGGATATTTGAAAAACGTGTCCGGTCGCATCAGAACCCTCGCCGAACAGCCCGCGCACGGTAATGCCGAGTTGATTCACGGCTCGAATAACCCGCTCCATTTGATCGGAAAGCACGAGACCGGGCAGATGCATCATCACCGAAGCACGAAGTCCCGTGCCCAGATTCGTCGGACAGGCCGTCAGATATCCGAATTCCGAGTCGTATGCGATGTCGAGATGTTCCTCCAGTTCCGTGTCGAAGCGATCAATCTGCTTCCAGACATTCTTCAAATGAAAGCCTGTTTTGAGGAACTGGATACGCAAATGATCCTCCTCGTTGATCATGACCGAGCAGGTCTGCGCTTTGTTGATATAAACGCCTGAACCTTGCTGCGATTCGCAAAGCTCGCGGCTGATCAAGTGCCGCTCGACGAGGACCTGTTTTTCCAGATCCGATAATTCGGAAATTTCAAAAAAACTCCCCTTTTTCATCTTTCCCAGGCCGGACAGATGGTCGGAGCATTTGGACAAAATGTCACTACGCTGTGCCAAACTTGCGCGCTCCGGGAAAGGCGTGCCCAGTAAATTACGCGCCAGCCGCAAGCGGGTGCTGAGTACCACGGGAGTCGCCTTCTGCGTATTGTGGGTGAGCTCCGCGTCTTTACAATTGAGCAGAGGTTCAATCATGACTGGCTGTATTCGTAGTTCTCCGCTTCTTCTTTCAGCGACTTGATTTGGTCGCGATACTTGGCCGCATCCTCGTAGGCCTCCTCGTCAATCGCTTTGGCCAAAGCCTTTTCCAGCTTGTCGAGTTGAACCGTGATCGACTGGCGGCTGAGTGCGACATCCGGCGTTTTGCCCTTGTGGCAGGTGCCCACGTGCATGTCTTCCAACACAGGACGCAGTAGTGATGCGAACACCGTAAAACAGGACGAGCAACCCAGACGACCGGTGCGACGAAAGTCCGCCGTCGTCAGCCCGCAATCGGGGCACTGTAAGGAGCTATCCTCCTCATGTGTCGGCACATGTGACTTGTTCAGGAGGTCGGCCAAAGAAAAGCCTTCCGGATCGGTCACACCCTTTGCCTGCGCACAGGACTCGCACAAATCCACCTTGATAATCTTGTTGTTGATGATCTGAGTCAGGTGGACCGTGGCCTGATTGTCGCAGTTGCTGCACTTTAAATTTTCACCCATGGTAGTAAAATAGTGGTTTGTTCGCGGATCGCAAAACCAAATCAACATTACCTTTTCCGAAGAAATCGGCTGAAGCAATGCCCTTCGGCAAATCATAATTGGCATGAAGCGTGCCAATTAAAACACCGGGCCGACTGCTTGGATTAAAAAGGACTAGAGCATGGTTCCCTCACGGGAGACCAACTCACGGAAACGCTCGAGGAACTTTGCCGTGATCGGGCCGGGCTTGCCGTCCCCTATCGGGCGGGCATCGACCTTCACAATCGGAATGATCTCGGCTGCCGTACCGGTCAGGAATAGCTCTTCCGCCACCCAGATGTCATAGCGCGTCAGGTTCGCCTCCCGCCAGGGCACTCCCAGATCTTCTGAAATTCCCAGGGCGGTATCGCGGGTGATCCCCTTCAGTGCCCCCGCGCTGGCCGAGGGCGTAATGAGCTCACCCTTGTGGATGACGAAAACATTATCCCCGGTGCACTCGGCAACGTGACCCTGGTCGTTCAGCATGATGGCCTCATGGTAGCCCAGATGCTGGGCCTCGATTTTGGCGAGGATGTTGTTGAGGTAGTTGAGCGACTTGACTGTCGGCGGCAGAGCTGCCGGATTGATGCGGCGGGTCGGCACCGTAATGATCTCCAGTCCCTTTTCGTAAAATTCCTGCGGATAGAGCTGAATCTTGTCCGCAATTATGATCAGTTGCGGCTTGTCGCAGTTTTTGATCGAGAGGCCAAGACTCCCCTCTCCACGCGTCACGACCAGACGGATATAACCATCTTTCAGGCCATTGGCCCGACAGGTCTCGCAGACCGCATCGGAAATCTCCTGGCGTGACCAGGGCAGCTCCAGCATGATCGCTTTGGCCGAATACTCCAGGCGCTCCAGATGCTCCTCCAGCTTAAAGACACAACTATCGTAGAGCCGGATACCCTCGAAAATGCCGTCGCCGTACAGTAAACCATGGTCGAAGACCGAGACCTTCGCCTCAGCTTGGTCGACCAACTTATCGTTCATAAAAATCTTCATAAAGCTCGTAGACAATGGAGGCTTTGTGCGGTTTGTCTAGTCCTCAACACCTCTCATCCAAAATGCATGATGACGCATCGGAGGCACCCCGCGTCAAAGATGTGTGTATGCCAGAGCGCGCCGAATCGGCGGAGGGCTCAGGCATCCGCAAACAAGGCGCAAAGGCACGGCCGAAGCCGTGCCTTGACCTCGAATTATGCCTCTTCGTATTGGCGCTGCAGCTCTTCAACCACACTCGGATCGGCCAGCGTAGTCGTGTTGCCCAGTTCCTTGCCTTCGGCGATATCCCGCAGCAAGCGGCGCATGATTTTACCGGAGCGGGTCTTGGGCAGATCGCTGGAAAAGAGAATTCGTTCGGGACGGGCAAACTTGCCGATACTCTTGTCAATCATCTCAACCAGCTCCTTACGTAGATGGTCGTCATGCTCGCGGCCCTGAATCACCGTCACAAAGGCGATCAAGCCCTGACCTTTGATTTCATGCGGCACACCAACGACGGCGGACTCGGCCACGTCCTTGTGCTCGACGAAGACACTTTCCAGTTCCGCCGTGCCGATTCGGTGACCGGACACATTGACCACATCGTCGACGCGCCCCAGAATCCAGATATAGCCATCCTTATCGCGGCGGGCCCCGTCACCGGGGAAGTAATATTTGCCGTCCCACTTACACCAGTAGGTATCCTTGAAACGTTCCGGATCACCGTAGATCCCGCGCAGAATACCGGGCCACGGTTTCTTGATCGCCAGGATGCCGGCGTCGACTTCCTCGCCCTCGTCGGTCAGGATGGCCGGCTCGATGCCGAAGAAAGGCACGGTGGCGCAACCGGGCTTGGTCGCAGTCGCACCGGGAATCGGTGTCAGCATATGGCCGCCGGTTTCGGTCTGCCACCAGGTATCGACAATCGGGCAACGCTCCGCACCCACTTGCTTGTGATACCAGATCCAGGCTTCGGGGTTAATGGGTTCACCCACAGTACCCAGCAGGCGAAGACTCGAGAGGTCGTGCTTCTCCAGCCACTTGTCACCCCATTTCATGAAGGCGCGAATCGCGGTCGGTGCGGTGTAAAAGATCGTAGCGCGGTATTTTTCCACGATCTCCCAGAAGCGTCCTTCGTCCGGTGTGTTGGGCGCACCCTCATACATGATCTGGGTCGCAGCATTCTGCATGGGGCCGTAAACGATGTAGCTGTGCCCGGTAATCCAACCCACGTCGGCCGTGCACCAGAAAACGTCGTCCGGCTTGAGGTCGAAAATGTATTTCGTGGTCAGGTAGGTATAGAGCATGTAACCGGCCGTGGTATGGATAATACCCTTCGGCTTACCTGTCGTGCCACTGGTATAGAGCAGGAAGAGCATGTCTTCCGCATCCATTTCCTCACAGGGGCAATCAATCGGCTGATCCTGCACCAGGCGGTGATACCAATGATCACGCCCCTCCTTGTAGTGGCAGGGAAACGGATCGCCGTGGGCACGCTTGACCACGACCACGTTGCTCACGCTGTCCACGCCCTCCAGGGCTTCGTCGACGGTGTTTTTCAGTGAGAGTACCCGCTCGCGGCGCCATCCGCCGTCGGCCGTAATCACGCAAGTTGCTCCGCAGTCATTGATCCGGTCACGGATCGATTCCGCCGAGAAGCCGGCAAAAATCACGGTATGCACCGCACCGATGCGCGCGCAGGCCAGAACCGCCAGGGTCAGTTCGGGAATCATGGGCAGATAAATCGCCACCCGATCTCCTTTTTTAACGCCGATTTGTTTGAGCCCGTTGGCGAACTTGCACACTTCACGGTGCACATCCTGGTAAGTCAGCACACGGGTGTCGCCGGGTTCGCCCTCCCAAATCAGAGCCGCCTTGTTGCGGTTCGGCCCCTTCAGGTGACGGTCCACGCAATTGTAGCATAAATTGGTCTTGGCTCCCGGGAACCACTTGAAGAACGGAGCCTCCGACTCATCCAGGACCTTGTCCCACTTTTTAAACCAGTCCAGTTCTTCGGCCGCTTCCGCCCAGAAGGCCTCCGGGTCAGCGATACTTTTTTCGTAAAGTTCCCGATACGCTTCGGGGCTACCGATGTAGGCATCCTTAGCAAAATCAGGATGTGGCTCGAATTTGCGGTTCTCGTGTGAGACCGACTCCATTGAGGAACTTTCTTGGGGCATATTTTGTTAGTTTATATAATTCTTAAGATAACGAACATTAATGAGAATGCTTCAGCCAAGTATTCGCAAGATCATGGTCAACGTATTTCGTCTGAAAAAGCTTGCCCGCAGGCTATTGATGTAAGCTATTGACAAGCATTCAGAGCAGACGCAAAAAAACTGGCTTCTCGCCGCTTGGCAAAGTGCCGTATTATAAAACATGGAAAATTTCGCAGATCAATGCCTAGACATGGCCCAATCGATCCTGAGTGAGAATCTCGGGGCAATTGGTGAACAGGGAACGATCTCCCCGATCGAGGGAGAAAACAGCCGCTTGGACGAACCGGGCCACGCCGCTCTCGCAATCGGCGAGTATTATCGCGCGACCAGTGAGACGCAGCTCGGCGACTTTGACCTGATCGACCTCTCGGCCCGCTGCATCACGGCCCAGGCCTTTGCACCGGAGCCTCAGGAGAACGGCATGGCCTACGCCGCACTCGGCTTGCTCTCGTTCAGTCCCGCCAAGGACCGTAATCCGGTCTGGGAGCGTCTGATGGACCCGACTCGCGAGCAACTGGACAAGCTCCTGCTCGAGCGCAGCGATTATCATAATCATTACCAGGCCTTCAACATCGCCAAGGCCGTCACCCGTTTCAGTCTGGGGCTGTCCAAAAAGGATGAAACCGGCCAGCTGATCGACCGCTTCCTTGAGCGCATCGACGCCAAGTCATCCACCGGTTACTTCGATGACGCCGGCGGCGAAGAAGATTCCAAGTTGCACGGCAGCTTTGATATCTACGGCGTGCTCAGTTTTGTCTTCATCCGCCAGGCCCTGCAGCTCCACGCCAATATTCATCTCCGCGAGCGCAAGCTCCCCAGCCTGCGCACCTACTCGGAGAAATACCTCAAGCTCATTCCGGACATCGCCCGTCAGGACGGTACGGCCTGGGCCTACGGTCGCTCGCTTGGCGCCTACGGACAAATGCACTGCATCAGCCTTGCCCTGCAGGCTTTGCGTGACGGCTGGGTCGCTGAGAACCAGCGCGACCTTTATGTGGATGCGATCCGCCGCATGTTCATGAATTTCTTCGTCACTTACCTGGACCAGGAACACGGCTACCTCGTCATTCGCGACGGGGAACGCACGACCGTGCCCTACCACACCACCCGGATGGCGAACTTTGATGCGGCCCGCTACCTTTGCCAGTGGTCCCGTCTCGCACGTTCCGCCGGTGGCAGCGCCGCCCCGAAAAACCCGGTGCCAGCCCGCAAGGTGGCCCGCTACGTCAGCTTCGACAAAACGCACAAAAAGGAGCAGGGCCTCTTCGTTTATCAGGACCCCGACTCCGGCCTCGCATTCCAGTTGCCGCTGCTCGCTTCCAGCAAGCTGGGTAAAGGCACCTCCGGCTATCTCGCCTTCCCGCACTCGCCGGGCATCTTCGACTGGCCGGTCGATAAATACCTGCCCATCATGCAGCCGGAACTTACTTTTGGCGACAAGGTGATCGTACCGTCCTACTACGGAAAGAACGTCACCACCAGTATCGGCCTGCGCAACGCGCTGAACTTTAAATACGACCAGCCCGAGCTCATCACCAAGGACGAGGAGTTCGTCAACGGGCTGGGCAGCTGCAAGGTCACCTGGTCGTTCAGCCGCGGCAAGATCACCTGCGAATACAATTTCTCCGTCAAGCAGCAGGTCCAGCTCGACAAGATGCGCTATGTCCTCGCCATTGCCTCGCCGCACAGCCGCTACCGCGTGGGCACCGCCTTTACGCTTGGCCAGGAGGGGCACCGCACCGAAGTCACCAAGGACGACTTCCAGGCAGAATGGAAGGAGTTGGAAACCGTGACCGAGAACGAAGAATACCGCACTTATTACGGAAACATGCACTACCTGCAGATTCTCGAGCGCGACCGCCCGCTGGTCATGCGCCCGGGCCAGCAGTATCGCATCGCCCTCTCCTTCGAGCCGGACATCGCCTTCGCGGATGAGTGATGCACGTTGTTCGTTGAGGCTTGATCGTTGAACGCTTTTGCGAAACCACTCAGCGGGCAACATTCAACAACCAACAACCAACGAACAACACCATGCTTTCCGTTCGTATCATTCCCTGCCTCGATGTCCACGCGGGACGCGTGGTCAAGGGCGTCAATTTCGTCAACCTGATCGACGCGGGGGACCCCGTGGAACAGGCTAAAGCTTACGAGCAGCAAGGAGCCGACGAATTGGTCTTTCTCGACATCACCGCCTCCAGCGATGAGCGCAATACCATGATCGACGTGGTCGAGCGCACCGCCTCGGAGTGTTTCATGCCGCTCACCGTCGGTGGCGGTCTGCGTAACGTCGGCAACATCCGCGACATGCTCAATGCCGGTGCGGACAAACTGAGTCTCAACACCGCCGCCGTCCTTGACCCGGATCTCATCTCCAAGTCCTCCAGCAAATTCGGCAACCAGTGCATTGTCGTCGCCATCGACGCCAAAAAAGTCGAAGGCGAGAACCGCTGGGAGGTCTTTACCCACGGGGGGCGCAAGCCCACCGGCCGCGATGCCGTGGAATGGGCCAAGGAAGTCGTGGCCCGTGGCGCGGGGGAAATCCTCCTCACCAGTATGGATGCCGATGGCACCAAGGCGGGCTATGACAACGAACTGAACCGCGCCATCACCGATTCCGTTGGTGTGCCCGTCATCGCCTCCGGCGGGGCCGGCACCCTCGACCACCTCGCCGACGCCCTCAAGGAAGGCCACGCCAGCGCCGTGCTCGCCGCCTCCATCTTTCACTTCGGGACCTACACCATAAGGGAAGCCAAGGAACATCTGCGCGACTGCGGCCTGCCGGTCCGGCTCTGAAAAATCTGAATCCGTCTCCGCTTAAAATTACGTTTAAGATTCTGGATTTCCACTCATGGACTGGGACAAGGCCAACTTCCAAAAGATTAACCAGCGCAAAGCCGAAGCCCGGCGCTGGGAAAAACGCGACGAGGAAAGCACAAAGAAGTCTCCGCGCAAGGGCAGTCACCGCCCGGCCTCGAAAAGAAAAAAGCGCGGCAAGAAGTAGTCCATGCGAGCCTAACGGGTCAATCGTGCACGTGGTTCTCGGGTTTTTCGGGGGATGCATTTCCCTGTCTTTTACGATCCACTGTAGAGGCTGCGCTTGCGCATGCCACGATCGTCTTGCGGCCGAAGGTCAAGCCGAGCCTCATCGCGCTATGCGGGTAAAGCTGACCTCTTCGCCAGATTAGGTTTCACAGATTTTAATCTTTCCGGTCCGGATACTGGCATGCGCAAGCGCAGCCGCTACTTATTCCGTTTCGATTTAACTCTGGTGGGAAAGTAAGATCTTTTGTTGGCTCAGGTTCGATGATAATGCCAGTAAAGGTCAGTGGATGGTATTACACTGGGTTATTCTTTTTACCACCCACTCACCCGCTGAGCGGGTTCGTTGGAGACACTAGGGCACTGAGTTTTGGTTTTCTCTTCTCTGTAACTCGGTGGTCTCCAGCGCAGCAGGTGGGAAAAATCTCTCCACCGTGATGGATTCTATTTCTACATCAGAAAATTATAAGATAACCTTGGGCCTACCTCGCTTCGAATTCATAATGAGCTATCGTGGCATACTTGTCGCCATGACAGCATGCCTCGGCGTAATCCAATGAAGAACGGGTCCTCTGCCATCGAGGAACGGTAACTAGGCATAGCTGTAGCCATGGCAGTCCTCTGCCATCGAGGAACATAGTCGTAGCCATCGAGGACCGCTCAAAACAAGGGAGCCAGAGGACCGGCTCGGCTACATCAATTCAATTCTTCCAGATATCGGCCTCACCCCAGGATTCCGCGCAGCTTTGCCACATCCGCTTTCCGGTCCGTCCTCAATTCCAATAGCCTGACACCCGACTCCGGTGAAAGCGAGAGTTCGGCTTTGAATTGGTCCCAACTTTCAATTTGGCGATAACTGATGCTGTGCGCCGCACAAAGTTGTTCGACATCGACGGCCTGCGGGGTGGCAAAGTGGCTTTCAAACACCTCCTTCTGATCGGAAACCGGCAGATATTCGAAAATCCCGCTGCCCGAATTATTGATCAGCAGCACCGTCAAACTGCCCTGCATCTCTTTTTTGGCCAGAAGCCCGTTGCTGTCGTGCAGGAAGGCCAGATCACCGGTGAGCAGAATCGTCGGCTTGCCACGGTGCGCAACCCCCATAGCCGTGCTCAGGGTACCGTCGATACCGTTGGCCCCGCGATTGCAATAGATTGATATGGCACGGTTGCCGGGCCGCCAAAAGTATTCGCCGTAGCGCACACTCATGCTGTTGGCCAGAAAGACGGAAGCATCAATCGGGGCATATTGAGAGAGCAGCCAGGCAACCTTTCCTTCAAAAAGTTCGTCCATGGCATCGAGTGCCTCGTCTAATCGCTTATGGGTCTTCGATTCCACCGATTGCCACTGTTCGATCCAGGCAGACTCCGCCTTCTGATGGGGCAGAAATTCCGCGAGCGCATGCGCGTCTCCATAAAGCGGTGTCGCCACCCGATGCAGCGGATCCGTATTGTCCGAGAGCCGGGTGAGAAGAAAGGAGCTGGCATCGAGATCGCCCAGCCATTGCCGGAGGACTTTACTCGTCGGCAGGTTCCCGATCTGCAGGATTGCCGTCGGCTCCAGTGCTTGCGCCGTTGAGGTATCGCGGAGCAAGGCATCGTAGCTACTGACCAAGGCCTCATTCTCTCCGGCGTGATTGCGCAAAGGGTTCAGCACGTCGGCCAGCACCGGCCAGCCGAGCTTGTGCGAGAGCATGACCACGGCATCGGCAAAGACGTCGTCGCCACAGGGTGGATTCTCCGTGCCCACGACGATGATTCCCTTGGAATGGCTCATCAGACGCTCGACCGCTACGGTGTCGAAACCCTGGCTCGCCGCAACCGCTTCGGTCGGCCGTGTGATTAACGTGGCCGCAGCTTCAAGGTCCCCACCGGAACAAACCGGCTTCGCCCCTGCATCGGGAGCCAGTGGGTCGCGAAATGAGAAATTCAAGTGCACGGGCCCGGGCACCGGTTGGAGGGATTGCGCCACAGCATGCACCAGCGTCTGCCGTAAATATCCGAACAGCTCTGTCTCGGGTAAGGCCAGCTGATGAAAGCGGCGAACGTAGTCGCCGTAAAACTTGAGCTGGTCGATGGTTTGCCCGGAGTGGCAGTCCTGCAACTCCGGTGGACGGTCGGCCGTGAGTAAAAGCAAAGGCGTGCCGCTCATCGAGGCCTCCACGACAGCAGGCATGTAGTTCGCCAAAGCCGAACCGGAGGTGCAGACCAGCGCTACCGGCCGATGGGTCCGCTTGGCCAGGCCCAGGGCAAAGAAACCCGCCGAGCGCTCGTCGAGAATGGTCAGGGCCTCCAGCTTGGGGTTCCGTACTGCGGCCACCGTCAACGGGGTCGACCGGGAGCCCGGCGAGGTCAACACCGTCTGCACGCCCAGGCGCGCGAGAACCTCCATGCTCAAGGCCCCCCAGGCCGAGTTCACATTCGAACGCGACAGGTCGTCGAAAACCTCTGCACTACTCTGCTTCATACTGATTTGTGATACATCAAGAAATACGCGAAAGCAGGCAAGGACAAGTGCACGATGTGATAAACGGGCAGAACGCGCCAACTACCTGGCGCAATCAACCTGACAAATGCTTCAACCCGGCCAGTAAGGCGTCCGCATCGGGCGAATCGGAATGCACGCAAAAGGTGTCGGCCTCGAGCTTGATTGCGCCACCATCGATGGTATCCAGTAATTGACTACGCTGCCAGTTCTCAAATCGCTTGATGGCTGCTTCGGCACTCAGCAGGGCATCCCGGTGGGTGCGGGCAACGAGCCTGCTGTCCGAGGTGTAGGCACGGTCGGCGAAACCTTCGGCCCAGACCCGAATTCCGGCGTTTTGCGCTTTCTTCTTAAAACTGCCGCCTGCCAAAGCGAAAACTCCCAGCGGTAATTCCAACGAAGCCAGCACCTCCAAATAAATGTCAGCATAGTCATGATCCGCTTCCACAGCATGATAAAGACTACCATGGAGTTTGACATATTCGACCTCGACACCGTGCGACTCCGCATAAGCGATAAAGTCGCACAACTGGGCGCTGAGTAGATCACGAAAAGCCCCGGGACTGGGTAATATCTCTCCTCGCCCTCCTTCACTTGCCATACCGGGATGCGCGCCGACCATCACGGCGTGCTCAGCTGCCAGTTGCAGCGTCCTCCTGGTTTTGGCGGCGCTGCCGGCATGCACACCACAGCAGATGTTCGCGGCGTCAACCTGAGCGAGCAGCCGCTCCGTCCGCTCGTCGGACTCGTCTTCACCCAGGTCGCAGTTGATTACAATTCGGCCCATTGAAAGCTAATCTGCGTGCCGGGCGCACATTGTGCAAGTCGATCCCTGTCGGCATCCTTGAAGACAGCGATCTTGGGGTAGCCTCCCACCGTGGGGCCGTCCGCCATGGTCACAATCGGTCGCCCGCTACCGGGCACTTGAATACTACCGGGCAGCACCGGTTCACTCTTGATGCAAGCAGGCACATCAATCGAGGGGCCTTCCAGACGATAGCCTGTCCGGTCGGAATGCTGCGACACCGTCCATTCGGAAGCGACCAGTGTGCTTCGGGCTTCTTTGCTGAAATCCTCGTATTGCGGTCCGGGAAGGAGACTGAACAACTGATTGGAGGCATACCGGCGGCACATCTTTTCAACCAGAATACGACGCGATATTCTTTCGGTCGATACCGGGGGCAGCTTTCGACCGAAAACCAGTTCATCCCCCCGCTTCAGGGCGGCGCCCAGCCCGATGCGCAAATCGGCGGACACACTCCCGAACCATCGCTCGGCTTGGAACCCACCCGGAACGGCTAGATAGGCGAAAAGTCCGCCGGCTTTTGCAGAGCATTCGATCACCTCGCCGGCCTTGAGCTCCCTAGCCGTCCAGGCAGGCACGGCAGGACAAACATCCGCACCCGTCAAAGCGACCCAGGCATCTTCCTGCACCCGAAGCTTCGCCCCCTGCATTAAAATTTCCAGCACCGGCGCATCGGGCGGATTCCCCAGCAAGTGGTTGGCGGCACGCATCGCATGTCGGTCGAGCGCTCCGCCCCGGGGCACGCCGTAACGGAGTAAGCCAACCCGGCCCGCATCCTGCAGCGCCATTCCGGAACCCGGTGATAGGATCTTCAGCGACATTAAAAACAATCAACAGGTTTAAAGCGAAGCCGGTCCCCCGGCGTAAAGAAAAAGACCGCCTCAAAATCCGGCGCGTCCCCCTGCGCGGCCTCAGGGTCGAATAAAGCCCTATCGATTCGCCCTAATAAGTGCCAGCCACCCGGACTGGCCACGGAGTAAATACCACCATGCGCCCCACCAATCGCGACTGAGCCCGGATCGATACGCTTTCGCGGCACTTTCCTGCGGGGCAAATGGAGCCGCGGGTCCAGGCCGTCGAGGTAAGGAAAGCCCGGGGCGAAGCCCATCATACGCACGGTGTAGGTCGACGAGCAGTGCATTTCGACCACCTGATCGATACTCAGGCCAATTTGTTTCGCCACCGACTTGAGGTCAGGACCGTCGTAAGTCACGGGGATTTCGACAATGGCACGCCCCACCTGCTTCGCCTCGTTTGGATCGATCGTTTTCAGCCATGCTGCCAGCTCGCTGACCGGTAGCGGCTCTTTGAAAATAAAGAGGACCGTATCGTAGCCCTCAACGTATTCCAAACACCCCCCGGGCATTTGCCCGCGCAGACAGTTGCAGAGCCCAGCGCGTTCCCCCTCGCTCAAGTCATGGGCCAGTATGCCCGTCTCCCCGTAGGCTTTCAGCGCTACATCCATGCTCACGTCAATCCGTTCTCGGCAGGGTTTGAATCGGGCTTTTCGTGTAGGCGATGGTGTTTGCTTTCAGGGTTTCGCGGAAGGACGTGTTGGGCATCACCACCGAGCGTTTGCCGATAATCGAGCCGGGGTTAAGCACCGCATTGCAGCCGACTTCGGCGTGATCGCCCACCAAAGCCCCGAGTTTACGCAAGCCACTGGAGATGCGTGACCCGTCCGCTAGTTGCACCGGCACATCGGCCTGATCGAGGCGCAGGTTCGAGCAAATCACGCCCGCTCCCAGATGAGCCTTGTTCCCTAAGATCGAATCGCCCACGTAGCTGAAATGCGGCACCTGTACCCCGTCAAGGAGCAGACAGTTCTTAAACTCGCAGGAATTGCCCAGCACACAGTTTTTCCCCGCAATGACATTGCCGCGGATAAAAGCGCCCGGGCGAATTTCACAGCCCTCTCCGATGTAGACCGGCCCCGTGATCGAACAAAAGGGCGGCAGCTTGACGCTGGGATGCAGGTAGACCTGCCCCTCAATCGAGCAGCCGGGCGGTATTTCCTGGGAATACTGAAACTCGCTGCCATCAAGCGATGCCAGTGCCTGCTTGATTAATGGCACCCACTCCCAAGGCCCAAGATCCGGTTTGAAAACCGACGCAAATGGAAGGGACCCGGGGAATTCAAAAAGCTCGTTCGCAGTCTGCATGGTACCACGGTAGCATGCTTCGACCCGACGTGAACAATATTTTGCTGGCATTCGCCGGAAATTTTGTATCCCTGACAGGCTTGCACGACGTAAAAGAAAAACCACGCATGGTGGAACGGGCCATGCTGATCGGCATCACCCTTCCGGGCGAAGACAAACAAAACACCCGCGGGTTGCTGGATGAACTGCGCGAGCTCGTCGCCACACTCGAGATCGGGATCGTTCACGAGCGCGAAGTCGCCATCCGCAAACCACAGGCCAAGTATCTCGTGGGCTCGGGTAAGGCGGAAGAGTTGATCGAGGAGGCCAAGTCCCGCGACTGCGATGTCATCATCTTCGATAACGAACTCACCCCGGCTCAACAGCGCAACTGGGAGCAGGCCGCCGAGGACAAGATTCTCGTCATTGATCGCCAGGAGGTCATCCTGGATATTTTCGGACGTCGAGCGCAGACCAAGGAAGCCGTTCTCCAGGTGGAACTGGCGCGGCTGGAATACAACCTGCCCCGCCTGAAGAGCGCATGGACCCACCTCAACCGCCAACGCGGCGGTGGCGCCATCCAGCGTGACGCCGGTGAGACTCAATTGGAACTCGACCAACGTATGGTCCGCACCCAGATCTCCCGGGTGAAGCACCAACTGGAGAGCGTCATTCAACACCGCGAAGTGCAGCGTAAAAAACGGATGACCGTTCCGGTGCCGACCTGCGCCATCGTCGGCTACACCAATGCCGGCAAATCCTCCCTCCTCAACAAGCTGGCCAATTCCGATATTCTCGCCGAGGACAAGCTTTTCGCCACACTCGACCCCACGTCACGCCGCTGTCCCCTGCCCAGCGGGCAACCGCTGGTGGTGACCGATACCGTCGGCTTCGTCCGCAATCTCCCCCACCGCCTGGTCGATGCCTTCAAGGCCACACTGGAAGAAGCCATCGTATCGAATTTTTTAATACATGTTCTCGATGTGAACAGTCCCGACGTCGAAGCGCATGCCGAGACCACACTGAAAGTGCTCGGCGAGCTTGGGGCCAAAGACAAAAAGATCATCACCGTCTTCAACAAGATCGACGCACTCTGGGACGAAAGCACCCGCCATGAACTGGCGCTAAGATACCCCGATGCCTACTTCATCAGCGCCCACACCGGCGAGGGACTGGACAGCCTGATCGACAAGATGGAGGCGATTATCGAGGAGGACTTCGAGCAGCTCAAACTGCTCATCCCCCACGACCGCTACGACCTTGTGGCCCGACTCCACCGTGAAGGTGGCGTGCGAAAAGAGGAGGTGCGCGATGAAGGCACCTACGTGACCGGCTCCGTGCCCGACCGCTTAGTCACTCTGGTCGAGCCCTATGTCGTGAATGACTAATAGATTTGACCAGTTTCGCGATGTCTCTAGCACGAATTTAACGAAGGGCCTTGCTTCTACCTACCCACTGTCTGGCCTATTATACCAGTGCGAGTTTTATTCGGTCAGCCTCATGTTGGCTATAAACATATGAGCAAGAAGAGCAAAGCTGAACGAAGGGCCATCGTGAAGGAGCTTCAGAGAAAAGAAGAAGAAGAGAAGCCACAGCGCTGGGGGAGGAACCGTTCATTGACGTTAATTAACGTCAATGAACGGTTAAAAGTGAACCCATGCGTATACGAGGTAAAGCACTCGACCATGGGACTCCATTTGACCAGACTGGATTACATCTAATCGGAGCTGGTCAACACCATTGTTCGCCGCCCGGTTTTCGACAATCACTTGAAATCCAAAACACACAAGCTCGATTGCCAGTCCTAATCGTTCGCCAAAAAATGAAAAAAGTAGCTATCTTCGGAACTCTTGCTGCGATCATTGCAGGCTTATTCTTTATTATTTCACCCTTAATAAAACGTACCCAGGCCTTCTTCATAGAGGATTCCATCCACGGTCGCTACTTTCCCGTCGTCCGAGCCATACTAGAATTCACAGAAGAGAAAGGTGTCGCACCGAGAGAATTAGCTGAATTGATCCCTGAATACCTGCAGAGTCTCCCGGAGAGCAAACATGTTGACCGTCTAAAGATCATGAGTGAGGGAGAGAATTGGACTCTGACACTTTACAGCGAGGCTACTGGCCAACACCGAACCTATCAAGCGAGACGACCGAACTTCACCGACAAAGAAATTGAATCATCTTTGCTTTTTTATCATGACACATGGCTCGTCGAGGGAGACTAACCATTCGATGTAGAAAAGAATGACGGAGGTCTGCCGGAGATGGCGAAGCAATGAAACCACCCGCTTCCTTCTTCGCTCTTAGAGCTACGCAGGACAGGACGCTGGACATGGAGAATAAAATGAAAAAGGTAATATCCTATTCTTTGATGGCCCTGGGATTTCTTTGGATATTGGGCATCGCTTTGAGTTCTTACCATCACACCGCATGGATGTCTCATTCCCAGAGTCTGGGAACAAACGAAGAAGTCAAAAGAGTTGAAGCGACTCGTGCCATGCGTGAGCTTTCTCTCAACATCAAGGACCACTACAGAATAATCACCGTACCAGCTTCTTTGATTCTTATTGGTGGAATCTTAAACACATCCAGGACTGAAAGGTAGCAACCTCGTCCGGGAGAGGCCGGCGCGCGGCAAACAACGACCTGGCAGCTGTCGCGATTACGCCTTCAGCCTGAAGGCACACATTGCGAAGGGCGGCACATCCAGCTTGATGGAGTACGGACGGCCGTCCCACTCGATCGCCTCGGCTTCGATCCCGCCGCAGTTACCGTAGCCCTGGCCGCCGTAATCCTTGGCATCCGTGTTGATGACTTCTTTCCAGAAACCTGCGTGCGGCACGCCGACGCGATAGCCTTCCCGACGAACCGGGGTAAAGTTACCGACGGCAACGATGCCATCCGTCTTCTTCTTACCTTTTCTCAGGAAGCTGAGCACGCTGTTGTCGCCATCGGTGCAGTTGATCCACTCGAAACCGGCTTCCTCGTTATCCAGTTTCGCGACGGCGGGCATCTTGCGATAAAAATGGTTCAGGTCGCGGATCAGCATCTGAATACCCCGGTGGTCGATGTACTCGAGTAAATGCCAATCCAGGCTGGCGTTGTATTTCCACTCGGCGGACTGACCGAAGTCACTCCCCATAAAGAGGGTCTTCTTGCCCGGCCAGAGCCACATCAAGGCGTAGAGCAAACGCAGCTGGTGCGCCTTGTTCGACATGGGTTCGCCGGGCATTTTCATGATCATGGAGCCTTTGCCATGCACGACTTCGTCGTGGGAGAAAACCTGGGTAAAATGCTCGGAATACTGATAGAGCATCCCGAAGGAGAGCTGCCCGTGCTCATACTTCCGGTAAATCGGGTCCTTGCTGAAATACTGCAGCGTGTCGTGCATCCAGCCCATATTCCACTTCATATCGAAGCCGAGGCCGCCGTCTTTTACCGGCTTGGTCACCCCGGGAAAGGCGGTGGACTCTTCGGCAATCATTAAGGTACCCGGAAACAGTTCATGCGCAAGTACATTGGTTTTCTTGAGAAACTCGATCGCTTCGAGGTTTTCCCGGCCACCGTGTTTATTGGGGATCCACTCCCCTTCTTCCCTGGAATAATCGAGGTAGAGCATGGAGGCCACCGCGTCGACCCGCAGGCCGTCGATGTGATAACGTTCCAGCCAGGCCAGCGCGGAGGCGATGAGAAAGCCGCGCACTTCATCGCGACCGAAGTTGAAAATCAACGTGCCCCAGTCGTGGTGAAACCCCTGGCGCGGGTCCGCATGTTCGTAGAGCGCGGTGCCGTCGAACTGTGCGAGCGCGAAGCTGTCGGTGGGAAAGTGTGCCGGCACCCAGTCCATGATCACCCCGATCCCTTTCTGGTGCAGGATGTCGACCAAATACATGAAATCCTTGGGCGAGCCGAATCGATGGGTGGGCGCGAAGAAGCCCGTCACCTGATACCCCCAAGAGCCATCGAACGGGTGTTCCGAAAGCGGCATGAACTCAACGTGGGTGTAGCCCATCTCCTTGACATAATCGACCAGCTCTTTGGCCATTTCGCGATAGGTCAGGGGGCGATTGGCATCCTCCACCACCAGCTTCCATGAACCGGCATGCAGTTCATAGACCGAAATCGGTTCCTCCATCCAGTTGGTCTTTTCGCGGCGCTTGATCCACGCCGCATCGCCCCACTCGTAGTCGTCGACTTCGCAGATGATGGAGGCATTGTGCGGGGGCGCTTCGAAGAAAGTCGCGTAAGGGTCGGTCTTGAGCTGCGGTATCCCCTGTGCGGTGGCGATCTCGAATTTGTATTTCATGCCGGACTCCAGGCCGGGGATAAAGAGCTCCCAGACACCTGAATTGCCGATACGGCGCATGGGATGGTAACGCCCGTTCCAGTGATTGAAATCACCAACTACGGAAACCCGCTGTGCATTGGGGGCCCAAACGGCAAAGGACGCCCCCTGAACACCGTCGACCTCGCGGAGATGCGAACCCATTTTGTGGTGTACCCGGGTGTCCGTGCCTTCACTGATGAGATAGAGATCGTCGTCGGAAATAGTCGGCAAAAACCTGTAGGGATCGAAGAACTGGCGAATCTCGCCATTGAAACGCTCGATCCGAAGACGGTAGCGGAAAACGTCCTTGCGGTCCTCGATCAAGCCCTCGAAAAAACCGTCCTTGCTGATTTTCTTCAAGGGGTAGCGCGCCCCCTCAGGCTTCGCGACATCGACGACCTCGCAGCTTTTGGCGTCATCCAAGTATGCCCGGACCAGGAGGCACTTCTTACCATCCTTCGTTTTGTGAGGATGCATACCAAGAATGTCGTGGGGCTGGGCGCACTTCACCTTGGTGACGGAATCGAGCTCTGCTTTTGTCGTAATCACGACACAGAGAAAACCACTCTGCCGCGGACTGGCAAGAACCGTTCCTCGTGCAAAACCCTGTCGATCCGAATGGCAGGTTAAGCGGTCGTAGTGTGTTTGTTCTGCTGCTGGACGTAGGTGACCCGCTTTAGCCGGTCACCCGAGCGGGCAAGTGCTGCCGTTTGGCCGATTCAGGTCGCACGGCTTCCGCCTTGGCATATAGATACGGCGGACAGGCAAGCAGGGCGACTACGGTAAATACGCTTAACTCAGTTTCATCGCGGCTGATTCTGCTCCGATCATGCTCGCAGAAGCCCGCAGAACTGCTCGCCATGACGATAAAAGGCTTGTCGATGGAAATACGCCTGCTCATATTCCGCCCCCGTGCGAAAAATTGCCCGGTTAACAACACTTTGTCTCATCACAGCCCTTCCCGGGCTGGATGCTGCCCTACCCGAGCTGAGCGCTCTGGAACCGCTCGAATTCGATGAAGAATCACAACGACTGGTGGCGCGGGGCGATGCGATCCTGAGTTTCGAGGATACCCGTGTGCGGGCCGACAGAATCACTTACTACCAGGAGTACGGCCTTGCCGACGCCGAAGGTAATGTTGCCGTGACTCAGGCGGGCAACCGCCTCATTGCCGACCGCCTGAGCTACGAAGCCGATAAGGATGTTTTTGCCGTGGACCTGCTGCGTACCGGGCAGTGGCCATTTCATATCAGCGGGGTATCCGCAGGTGGCACGACCGATGATATTCTGATCGAAGGGTCGACCCTTTATTACGGAGAACCGGGACCCTTTGCACTCAATGTCAGTTCCGATCAGGTTGAATACGTCAACGCCGAGTCTGAATACGTCAAGATGGACGGCGCCACCTTCCGGGTGGGCAACATCCCCGTTTTCTATATTCCGGGCTACACCTATTACTTAAACAATTCCCCCTACTACCTCGATCTTGATGCCGGTTATGACAGCGAGCTGGGCGCTCACATTCAGAGCACGGCAATGTTTCCGGTAAGTTCCTTCATGCGATTGGGCGCCAACCTCGATCTCTACAGCAACCGTGGCGTCTTGGTGGGACCCGCCGCGCAATATGTCTACAACTCGGAGAACCAGCAGATCGTGGGCGCTCTCAGCACTGGCTGGATTGAAGACCAGGGTGATGACGAAGAGTTGGGCCTGGATATCGTCGGCCAGCAAATCGACTCGACCCGGGGCTTCGCTGAGTGGCGCCATAAGCACCACATCGGCGAGCGTATCAGTATGACCGCCGTGGCCTCCTACTGGTCGGACTCGGAGGTTACTCGCGATTTTCGTGACGATTACTACGACGATAATCAAACCCCCGACAACTTTGCCGAAGCGGCCTACAGCGGTGACAATTTCATCCTCTCGGCCTTTGGTCGCTTTCGCCCCAACGACTTCATATTGACACAGGAACGTCTGCCGGAAGTGCGGTTCGACCTGCTGCCGGTACCGATTTTCAATACCGGTGCCTACCACAAGGCCTCGGCCAGCTATGCCCAGCTCCGGGAGAACTTCGATCTCAATGCACCTCTAATTGAAGGTGAGTCGGATCGTTACGACCTGAGCTACCGGATTGAGCGTCCGATCCACCCGACTTCATGGCTCACCTTTACCCCTCTTGCCGGAGCGCGGTTCACCGGCTACGACAACCAACAGGTGGATCCTTTCCTGCTGCCCGGCGCGGCGCTGGTCGACGATAATTTCACACGGGACATCTACGAACTCGGCTTCGACCTCGAAATGCGGGCCTTCAGCAGCTACGATACGGTCAACCGCACCTGGGATATTAACGGACTTCGCCATATCGTTCGCCCCGTCATTCGCTATCGCTACTACACGGATCCGGAAGATCTCAACGAAATCGCAGCCATCGACCGCAGCGTCTTTGACCTTGAGCGCCCTCTGCTCGACCTGAGCGACCTGCGCAACATCGACCAAATCTCGGAAAGGCACCTGACACGCATCGGCTTTGAAAATTTATTTCAAACACGCGCTAAAGGATACGGCTCGCGCACATTGGCCGCACTCAACTTTTATCAGGACGTCCTTTTCGACAAAGACACCCGCTACGACGGAAGCGACCAGGACACCTTCAACGCTTCCTGGGTCGAAATCGTCATGGAACCTGCCCCCTGGCTGAAGTTCGAACTCGCATCGCGTTTCCGCACCGAATCGATGAGCATGGAGGAGCTGCGCACCCGCACTACCCTGCGCAGCGGCGAGATCTGGGAACTCGGGCTGTCGACCGACCTGCTCAACAAGCGGATCGATCAATACCGCCTCGACTTCATCTACCGGCTTAACGAGCGCAACGCGTTACTGACCGACCTTCGCTTCGACGCTGACAGTGGCGAGTTTACCCGCTTCCGCCTTGGGCTCCGCTCCAGAGTCGGCAGCACCTGGCAAATCATCTACTTCCTCACCTTCCGCGATGGGGCGCGTCGTGAAAGCGATGTTGAATTCGGAATCAACCTTACCCTCGCCGATCCGGAATCGGGCATTTAAGTCATGGAAGAAGCACTTGTTCCCAATAATGATTTTGCGATCCGGCTGCCCGCGTTCGAGGGGCCTTTGGATCTGCTGCTGTACCTGATCCGGAGGAACGAAGTCGATATCTACGACATCCCCATCCAGCGGGTGACCGAGCAGTATATCGAGATTCTGGGATCCATGGAAAAACTCGACCTTGAGATCGCCGGGGAGTTTTTCGTCATGGCTTCGACCCTGATGTATATCAAAAGCCGCATGCTGCTGCCCAAAAAGGACCAGGGAGCCAACGAGGATGTGGAAGACGAAGAGCTCGATCCACGCTGGGAACTCGTCCAACAGCTACTGGAATACCGCAAGTTCAAGGAAGCTGCGGAAGACATCCAGAAACTGATCCTCAACAGCAACGACCTCATTGCCCGCATCGGCCCGAAAGAAGCGGTCGAAGCCGTCGAACGCCCTTTGAAACCCGTCGACCGGGTCGACTTATGGAATACCTTCAATCAGGTGCTACGCCGTTTGGCCGAGCGCATAACCGAGGGGGAAATCCATGCCGAGCAGGTGACGGTGGCCGACCGGATGGAGTTGATCCTGAAACGGATCGAAGAGGAACCGAATTTTCTCTTTTCCGAGCTTTTCGAATCGACCACCACATTGACGACCATCGTCGCCTCCTTCCTGGCCGTTCTGGAACTGACTCGACTCGGTAAAATCCGCCTGCAGCAAGATGTTGCTTTTGCCGATATACGTTGCGAACGTGCGGAATAATTCCATAGCGAAAACCTCTCAATCACCATGAAACGTATACCACAGCAAAACGACCAAAGTCAGCCAAAGGCCAAGGCCCACTTGGTCGGCGTCGGCCTCGACAACTCAGACGGCCACAAGCGTATCACCCAGGCAGAGCGTTTCGCCATTGTCGGGGGATCCGAGGAGACCCACGGCCGCATGACGGAAACCGTCGTCAAAACCTTTGAGACCCTCGACCGAAAGGGAAAAAGTCTCGAAGAAGTTGAAAAACAGGAACTCGCGGAGATCATCCATAAGAATACGCCGAATTAAGCCACTGGCTTGACAGTACGGCTTGCACTTAATATCACACCTACCAATGAGCGATACCCCAGACCCAAACAAACCGCAGTCCGAATCCTCACAGGATTCGGCACCTGAAAGCACCCCTCAGGAGCCGCAGGCTGCGTCTCCAGTCAAAGCGCCTTCCAAACCGGTCAAACCACCCTCGAAGCCGACGCCGAAGCCCATTTCCATCACACCGACGGAAAAGAAGGAAGCGCCTGCCAGCAAGCCCGACACATCCATCACTTTTGATGAGGGGCCGGCAGATGACACCCCGAGCACGGCTATGCTGGTCGTCGACGGCCTGGCGGCCGTCATCGCAATTACCTTCACCGTCCTCATCGTACGGGACGCGATGCCTTTCCTATAAGTAATACAAAATAAGATACGACACATGTCTGATAAAATCACCGAACTCGACAGTTCTAACTTCGAATCTACCGTATCCGCTGGTTCCGCTCCGGTCGTTGTTGATTTCTGGGCGCCATGGTGTGGCCCCTGTAAAGCAATTGCTCCCATTCTCGAAGAATTGGCGGATGAACTCGGCGACGCCGTAAAAATCTGCAAGGTCAACGTGGACAATAACAGCGATATCGCTGGTAAATATGAGATCCGCGCCATCCCCACCATCCTGATTTTCAAGGACGGCAAGGTAGCCGACACCGTTGTCGGCCTTTCCTCCAAAGAAGATCTCAAGGCAAAGCTGGCCTAGTTACGGCACAAGACCGCAGTTCTAAACTTTATCCAAACCGCCGAGCGCAAACTCGGCGGTTTTTTTGGGCACAGCGTCAAAGGATCCGTTGGTGAAATAAACAATCAAACCACCCGGCTCGCTTCGCATATCACTCTGAACCTGTTCCAGAAGAGCTGAATTTTCGTCAAACGCACGGGCGGCAAGACCGCCGGCAGCCAGACGGCTGGCTATGTGACCGGTGTCCAACCGCTCCTCCGGTGGTATGCGTTCCGCGCGATGAACCGGGCCCAGATAGACGCGGTCGGCTCCGCTCAGCGCCTCGGTAAAACCGGATTCAAAGCGTTTGGTCACGGCGCTGTTACTGCGGGGCTCGAAACAAGCGGTCAGAGTCGCCTCCGGGTAAGCCGCGCGCAATGCTTCGATCGCTCCGGCAACGGCTGTCGGGTGATGCGCGAAATCCTCGATCACCGTCCAGGCCGGGGTCCTGGCCAGCACATCCTGTCGCCGCTTGACTCCGTTAAAATGATCCAGACTGGATAAGTCCAGCTGGGTCGGGTCTTCAAGCCCCTCTGCCAGTGCCGCCGCCAGGGCAGCCATCGCGGCATTGCGTGCGTTAAAAAGACCGTGCATCGACCAGCCGACCTGAGCCCACAGCTTTTCCTTCCAGACCAGATCAAAACTTGCCCCCTCGGGACTGTCCCGGAAATTGCGAATCAGCAGATCACTCTCTGGACCAGTACCCACGCGGTGAACTTGGGTCCACGAGACCGGAAGCAGACTGGTCAGATTCTCGTCGTCCGTATTGACCAGCACATGGCCGGAGCCGGGCACAATACGTAAAAAGTGCCGGAAGGTCCGCTTCACATCTTCCAGATCCCGAAAGATGTCGGCGTGATCAAACTCCAGGTTATTCAAGACTGCGACCTGTGGACGATAATGGATGAACTTACTGCGCTTATCAAAAAAAGCGGAGTCATACTCATCCCCTTCAATCACAAAAGGGCGGCCTTCCCCCAGACATGCGCCGCTGGATAAGTCATTCGGCAGACCACCGATCAACCAGCCGGGCCGGGCACCGGTCTGTTTGAGTAAATACGCAGTCAATGTCGAAGTCGTTGTCTTGCCGTGCGTTCCGGCAATCACCACAGGCCTCCGGCCCGCCAGAATCGTTTGATGAAAGAGCTGAGGAAGCGACACATAGGAAATGTCTGATTGATCGAGCACCCACTCGACCTCAACATTCCCGCGGCTCATGGCATTGCCGATCACGATTTGATCGGGCTTGAGCTCCGCCAAACGCTCGGCACTGAAGCCTACCAGGACCTCGATGCCCGCATCGGCGAGAACATCCGACATAGGCGGGTAAATCCCGCTGTCGGCCCCGAGCACTTCATGGCCCTGCTCTTTGAGCAGCAATGCGGCGTTGCCCATGGCCGTCCCGCAAATGCCCATGAAGTAGACGCGCATCAGTTTATCCGGTAATTTCTGCGTACTCCGCCACCTGAGACACATTCAGTGTCTTATCGATGCGTTTGGCAAAGCCGGCCAGCACCTTGCCCGGTCCGCATTCGTAGAAGTCGGACAATTCGTTTTCGGAAGCCATGTTACGCAAACAGTCTTCGAAACGAACGGAGGATACGATCTGCTTGACCAGGCAATCTTTGATGGTGTCCGGTTCCGAGACACGCCCGCCGGTCACATTGGTGTACACTTCGACCGTGGGGGCTTTGAATTCAAAGTCCTCAATGAATTGGGCAAACGCATCGCGCGCCGAAACCATGAGGCGGCTGTGATAGGCACCGGCCACATTGAGCGGCTTGCAAAGCTTGAATCGGCCCTTGGACGCGGCGACCGCTTCCATGACCTTATCGTGCTCACCAGAGATAACGATTTGTCCGGGGCAGTTCAGATTGGCGATCTCGATATCAAACTCCTCGCAGAAAGCGCGCACATCCTCGGCGCTTCCACCGATGACCGCCGCCATGGTGCCCTTGGTGGCATCACAGGCGAGCTGCATCAGACGACCGCGCTCGGCTACAAGCTTCAAGCCGGTGCTGAAGTCGTAAACACCTGCGGCTGCAAGCGCCGTCAGTTCACCCAGGCTCAGGCCGCAGGCCGCTTTGAATTCCTCGAGTTTTCTCTGCTCCTGCAGCAGGGCGAATATCGCGTAGCCCTGTACGTAGAGGGCCGGCTGGCAGACCTTTGTCTCGGTCAGCGCCTCGTCCGGTCCCTCGAAACAAATTTTCTTCAAATCCCATCCGAGCACCTCGTTGGCCTGATCGTAAAGTGCCTCGGCGGTCTTTGAATGTTCACACAGGGAGCGGCCCATGCCGATCTGTTGTGCGCCCTGTCCGGAAAAAAGTAGTCCTATTGCCATAGTTATCTCTGAGCTAGCGTTAATCTGGTTGAAAAGATGCTAGCGAAACGTTCTGGACTGCAAGAGCAACAAGGAAGTCACAAACAGAAAGGAAGCTTTACCTGACTGTCCTCTTGAGGTCTATTCTAACGAAACTTCTGACCTAATTTTTTTGAATGAATTCTATCGACCTTGAAGCCCACTGGACGGAACTGCGTGAGCGTGCCGAACAAATCGTGGCGCAGGAACCCGTTCTGCAAATTCTGCTCAACGAAACCGTGCTGGACCGCAGCAGTTTTGCCGAGTGCCTGACCTATCGCATCACGCGAAAACTTGTGAATCACGGCGCCTCGATCGAGGTTCTCCACAACGTTTTCATGGAGGCCTTCGAGAATTCCCCCTCGATCCTCGAACAGGTGGCCTGCGACATGATTGCCGCCAATGAGCGCGACCCCGCCTGCCCGGACGTGCTGACCCCCCTGCTCTATTTCAAGGGATTCCAGGCGCTGGTCTGCTATCGAATTTCCCACTATCTTTGGAAAGTCGCGCGCAGGGACTTTGCCCTCTACCTGCAAAGCCTCATAGCCGAGACCTTCAGTGTCGACATCCATCCGGCAGCGGAAATTTCCTGCGGCATCCTGCTCGACCACGCTACCGGGTTTGTGGCCGGAGAAACGGCGGTCATCGAGCACGACGTCTCTATCCTCCACGAGGTGACACTCGGCGGCACCGGCAAGGAACGCGGTGACCGGCACCCCAAGGTTCGGTCCGGAGTGCTGCTCGGTGCCGGTGCCAAGATCCTCGGCAATGTGGAAATCGGTGAAGGCTCGAAAGTCGGTGCCGGCAGCGTGGTGCTGAAGGATGTGCCGCCCCATGTCAGCGTAGCCGGCGTCCCGGCTAAAATCATAGGCAAAATGAAGGTACCCAACCCGGCGCACGACATGCGCCACTAAGAGCAACTCTTTCCGATTTATGACTACCTTTCTTGCGGTTACTGAAACACAAGGTGCGCTCTGGAGCATCTGCTTCGCCGTCGGTGCCGGATGCCTGCTGACGGTTCTTTCCCGGCGCTTGCACCTCCCCACCATTGTGCTGTTGCTCCTGGGCGGTTTTGCCATGGGGCCGGAGGGTCTCCACCTGATCGAGCCGGATGCACTCGGTGCCTATCTACCCATGATCGTCTCGATGGCGGTCGGCCTAATTCTTTTTGAAGGGGGGCTGACTCTCGATCTGAAGGAGTTTACCCACACCTCCGCCGTGATCAAACGGCTTCTTACCGTCGGGGTTCTCATCACCTGGTTTGGTGCCGCACTGACCGCCTGGCTGGTGTTCGACACCTCCCCCTCCTATGCACTCCTGATGGGGAGCTGTGTGATCGTGACCGGCCCCACCGTAATCGTGCCACTACTGCGCCGGGTGCGCGTACACCAAAAGCTCAGCAGCATTCTCCACTGGGAAGGTGTCCTGATCGACTCGATCGGTGTCTTTATCGCGATTCTCTGTTTCGAGTGGGTGGTCGAAGGCGGCGGCACCGTTGCCCTGCCTAATTTTATCATCCGTGTGGTCAGCGGGGTTGGTATCGGCATGGCCGGGGGGTATGCCATTTACTGGATGATGAAGCGCGGCTGGGTGCCGGATAACATCGTCAACGCCTTCAGTGTGGCCAGCGCAATGCTGATCTTTGGCGCAACTGAGATCATCAAGCCGGAAGCCGGCCTTCTATCGGTCACCATTGCCGGCCTGATCGTGGGCCTGAAGAAGCCGCGCCAGTTGCGGGAAATTAAAGCTTTCAAGGCTGAAATCGTCGACCTCTTGATCGGGATGCTTTTCATCCTGCTGGTCGCGCGACTTGAGCTCCAGCAGTTCAAAGACTTCTTCCTCATGGGCGGTGGCTGGATTTTATTCTCTGTCATTTTGCTCATTCGCCCGGCCAGTGTGATTGTCTCATCCTGGGGCACGCCGCTGAATGCCAGGGAAAAGGCGCTTCTCAGTTGGGTCGCCCCCCGCGGCGTGGTCGCGGCCTCGATGGCCTCGCTGTTCGCCCTCTCCCTCGGAAAGCAGGAAGAACCGGTCGGCGATCCGGCCTTACTGGAGTCTTTTGTTTATTCGGTAATCTGCGCGACGGTTTTGATTCAGGGTTTATCCGCCGGAATATTTGCCCGCTTACTTCGACTGCAGCGCCCTGCGCCCAGCGATCTTGTCATCATTGGTGCACACTACTTCGGCCGTGAGCTCGCCCGCAAGCTGGCCCGCGAGGGAGAAGAGGATGAACAAGCCGTCATCCTGCTGGATACGAATTCGCGCAACGTATCACTTGCCCAAAAAGAGGGACTGAACGCGATTCGTGCCGACGGCATGGAAGCGGAAAAACTTTATGAGAATGAGGAGCGCCTCTACGGCACGGGGACCGTTCTCGCACTGACCGACAACGTGGAGCTCAACCAGCTGCTCATGCAGCGTTGGGCCGAGCAACTGGACAACGAACGCGTCTTCGGCTGGGTGCCCAAGGACAGTCCGACTTCCGAGGACCAACTGACCGGACAATCTGTCTTTGCCAACCTCGCCCGGCCGGCCGTCATCAGCACGGAACTAATGCAGGGAGAAAGCAGTCTGGAATCGATTGAATGGGATGAAGAGAAAAACCTGCCGACCGGGGACTGGCATCCGCTCTATCTGCTCCGCGGGAGACAGCTGAAGCCGGTGCCAAGCGATGCCGCGCTGAAAGAGATCGCGAAGGCGGAGGACGAGGTCTTATGCCTGCGCCGCTCCGAGGGCTTCCTTTATCGGGCCCTCAATAGCGGGCAATACCTCGATGTTGAATGCGATTCAGTGCAGGCGCTCTATCGACAACTCGTCGACGTGGCCGTCGAGGATAACCCCAAGCTGACCAAAGAACAGATCCTGGACGATCTGATGGAACAGGGAGGCAACAAACCGGCCTTCTACAAGCGAAGTATCGCCATTCCCCACGTATATTGCGATGAACTCGAATCACGTCTTTGCTACGTAGCCAAATTAAGGCAGCCACTGCATCTTAGTGAAACGCAACAGGACCTGAGTTTCGTCTTCTTCCTACTCAGCCCGTCGGGCGACACCGAAGGTCATCTCACCGCACTCTCCGAAATTGCCCGCTGCTGCCGCGCCGAGCGCAAACGCCAGTTGATTACCGATTCCAAATCCCTCGACGAGGTGATGCTGGCCATCACCGCGTAAAAGGCAAAAGCTCACGCCAGTCGCTAAGGAAAAAGCCCCTCATCCATACCGAGGGTAGATTTTACTACCCGAAGCATTAACAGGCATTCCATGCACAGCAATGAATGGCCGCTTTACGCTCGGGTGGTGATCCGAGTCCCGCCCAACGGGACGACAACCCTTAATTGGGAACCAATTTTACCACCCAAAGCATTGACAGGCATTTCATGCGCAGCAATGAATGGTCGCTTTACGCTCGGGTGGTGAAATTGGCAGACACGCCAGATTTAGGTTCTGGTGCCGCAAGGCGTGAGGGTTCAAGTCCCTCCCCGAGTACTTTTCGCTCCGCTCATATTGGGAGTGACTTTCGCCCTAAGGGTGGTCCGATCTGCTTTGCAGGCGGTCTTGTCGGCCTGCGGCCTCGGAACAAGTCCCTCCCCAAGTATTTTCTTTTGTTCGGTGGTGTTAGGATACTTAATCGCAGCATGAGACCTGTTACTTTTACTCTGCTGCTTACCCTCCTACTCCCGATTGCTCATTTATCGGCTGACAAAAGTGAGCAAAGCTACCGCACATGGACCTCTTTGTCCGGATCGAGCGTCGAAGCCAAACTGGTCAAAAGAACACCGAACAACTCGGTGACTTTAAAAAAGAAAAACGGCGCTGTCCTTCACGTCGACTTTCAACAGCTCAGCCACAGCGACCAAAGCTACCTGAAAAAGCTCTCTGCGTTGGAGGGTCGTCCCGAGCGGATTCTCTTTATCGGCAACAGCTACACGGGGCAGATTAAAGGCAAGGTCACACAGATGGTGGCCGCGTCAGTTTACAAGGACTGCGAGTTGAGCTTCGTCCATCCCGGTGGTCGAACCCTGAAGCAACATCTGGAAAACGAGAAGACCATGCAGCGCATTCGCGAGGGCGGTTGGGACGTCGTCGTCCTTCAGGACCAAAGCCAGACTCCGGCGATCTTCCCGGAGAAGTTCATGGATGCCGCCCGTGAAATCGACCGCATTATCGACCGCTCCGGCGCCGAAACGGTGTTCTATGAAACCTGGGGGCGTCGTGACGGCGACAAGATGAACTTCGAGCGCTTCCCCACTTATGAGAAAATGCAGGATGCCCTCTCGCACTCCTATGCGAAAGCAGCACGCCAATATGATGCGAAAATTGCACCGGTGGGTCAGGCTTGGGCAGTCCTGCGCAAAACCAGTCCGGAACTGGGGACGCAACTCTATCGTGGTGATGGCAGCCACCCTTCCGCTGTTGGTGCCTATCTTGCCGCCTGTGTGTTTTACGCGACCCTGTTCGACGCCGAATTTTCGGAAGTCCAATTTGATAGCGGCCTTTCCGATGACCAAATTAAAGCCATCCATGCAGCCGTGTTCGAAGTGATCGAATAGATTAACTTCGCGGCACCAGCCAAAGCGCCTGATAGGGCTTGATGGTGTAACCTTTGCTGTTCGGCTTCAGCTCCCGTGCACGCAGGATGTCGTAAAAGACCTCAGCCTCGGTAAACTTCGGATCCGGGCAAAGCTGCTTCAGTTGCTTCGTCTTGCCGGTCAGGTTGAAGATACAGAAGACGGCCTCCTCGCCATCCAGCGAAGTGCGGCGGTGCACGAAGAGGTCCAGATTCACATCGAAGACTTCCTGCGGCGCGTCGGGGTGAAAAGCCGGGTGCTCCGTGCGGCGCCGCAGCATGCGCAGGTAGCGATTGAAGACGAGCTTACCGACACCATCTTTTAAATGCTCCTTCAGTTCCGGCAGTTGCCACTTGCGGCGGTTGATCGTCCGGTTTTGGCCGCTTGCTTCGACTCCCTCGGTATAATTCTCCGTGCCGGTCAGACTGTGGAAGTAAATTCCGGGAATGCCGCGCATGGAGAGGGCGAGCGCCTGCGAGCAGAGGAAGCGTGCGGCACCCAGCTTGGTGTCCCCGGGTATTGAGAGTGCAGAATAGTAAGTGATATTGAGCTCATAGGGTTGTTTCGAACCGTCTGGCATGGCGCGCCAGCTTACCCGCCCTCCCGCTTCTTCCACGTGCTTGATCAGAGCGTCGCGTTCGTCGTTGGGGAGGAGACCTTCTACCGGACGAACGCCCACTCCGTCATGACTGGCGGTAAAGTTAAAGTAGGTGCAGCCTTCCGGGGGCGGTTCGAGTTCCATGGCCCACTTCGTCAGATAGGAACCATTACCCGTCGTGAAGGCGTGGAGCAGAAGAGGCGGCAGACTGAACTGATACACCATGTGGGCCTCGTCCCCCTGGCCGAAGTAACTTACGTTTTCCGCGTGCGGGACGTTGGTCTCGGTCAAAATAATGGCTTTCGGTGCGACGATCTCACAAACATCGCGGAAGAGTTTCACCATCTCATGGGTCTCGGGCAGATGCAGGCAATTGGTGCCCAGTTCCTTCCAGAGGAATGCAACGGCATCCAATCGTGCGATGCGCATCCCTTTCGAGAGATAAAGGAAGAGAATGTCGAGAAACTCAAAGAAGACTTCCGGGTTCTGCCAATTAAGATCGACCTGATCAGGCGAGAAGGTCGTCCAGACGTGCGACTCGCCGTCGCGGGTGCGTGTCTTGGTCAGTAGGGGCGTCGTGCGCGGACGCACCACCTCGCTGAAATCCTTCTTCGGGTTCATGGGCAGGAAGTAGTGACGGGCCGGCTCAATTCCGGCCACGTAATCCTTAAACCAACTGCTTTTGGCCGAACAGTGATTGAGCACAAAATCGAACATCAGATCGAAGTTTTGCCCGAGGGCCACGACATCGCCCCACTCGCCGCAATCCGGGTCGACCTTGCGGTAATCGATCACGGAAAATCCATCGTCCGAGGACCAGGGATAAAACGGCAGCAGATGTATGGTACGAATCGCGCCGGTCAGATGCTTGCGTGCAAACCTATTGAGCGCCTTCAGCGGCACCGCCTCTCCCTCGTGGCAAACCGTATCCGCATAAGTGATGAGGACGCTATCCCGCTCGTCCCACTTATCGACTTCGGGGGCCACATCCACACCGACACCGTAGCGCCCGATCACCATGACAAAGCGCTCAAGTAGCTTCTCCGCCTGGCTACCGTATAGGCGCTCAAAGCGCTTCCGTATGGTTTTCAGCTGTTCTCTGGAAATGGCCTTGATCATTTGGAGCTCTCCTTGGTTCGGGGCGAAGCATTGGGTGCATCGCCAGTGAGCATCGCGATATGATGGCGCAGCACACGTCGAAGCACAGTGTAGCTGTAGTAGCGGCGCGCGACCTTGTAGTTATGATCCACAATCGACTTTCGATGCTCTTTGTCTTCGATCACACGGCGCACCTGGTCGAGCAGGTTTTGCGTAATAAAACCATCCATCTCAATCAGCTTGAACCCCTTTGGTTCGATATCCTGTACATAAATCGAGTAGCGGTTGATCACGACAGGCACCTTGAAGTAAATCGCTTCAAGGAGCGCATTACCAAAGCCCTCATAGGTGCTCGGGTACGTCATCAGGTCGGCATGCTTGTAAATATCCCAGAGCGTGTAGATTTTATTCCCCTGGTGGTCGACCTGGCGGACTTCACCGATACGTGCGGCGAAAAAACGCAGGTCCACGCCCTCTTGTTTCGCCATCTCTTCAAGCTGGTGCTTGTAATCCAAGCCCTCGTCGCCCGCATCGTGGGAAATGACAAGTTTGTAGCGGTCGTCGTTGAGCATACCGACCATCTTGATGGCATGCTCAATCCCCTTCCGCGGCACGATTCGGGTGGGTTGAAGGATGAGAAAATCGTCCTCGCTGATACCAATCTCTTTTCGAATATCCGAAGTATACCGGTCGGCCTGCGGAGGTGGATTGTCAAAGTCGAAGACGTTCGGCATCAGTGTGGAGGTGACGCCCTTACGCAGGGCGAGCTGCTCGAGCGCAGCCTGATTGATCCCGATATGATGCAGGTGCGGCAAACTGGGTGGAAAGGCCATGTCTAGGTAGTCCTTAACTCCGCCAATGGAGAAACGGGTCCGCTCCCAGTAAAAGTCGTGATGGTGCGCGATGGCCGGCATCTGGGTCTCGGCCAGGAACTCGGTCAGGGCGATGCCGAGCGGCACGTGCATGGGAATCGCGAGTACATTCTGTGGAATCAGAATGTCGATATTGTGATAATTAACGAAATCATACAGCGTCTGCTTGAGGTAATCGGCCATCGCATTGATACGCTCCGTCACTTCAGGGTTACGCCGTGGATGTCCCCAGATACGCTCATTAATCCACTCGTTTTCCGGATGCCCGAAATAAGCCTCCGGGACACAATAGCTGCATCCCGGATCGCGGTCGTTGCGCCCGCTATACCAATAGCTCACATGCTTGTCATCCCAAAGGACTTCGGCCCACTTGGCACTTTCGAGAGAAACCCCGTCTGAACCGGCAAAGCGCGTGGAGATAAAACCTATATTCTTCGACATGGAGCTGCTTCCTTACGAGATCGAGTAGTATTTGCATCGCATCGACACTCACAAGCATTATTGGGGCCAGTATGCTTTTGTTTTTAATTAAGAAGCAGGTATCCGGACTTACCGTAGCACAGGCGTCCTGCCTGTGCCGATCCCGGCGCAGGCTTTCGACTACTTCCCCGACTTCCCCCGGGGATGGTAAAGCGCGTGCTCGTCGGCCAGGCGCGAGGACTGCACGGCCGTATAAATCTGTGTCGTGGAAATATCGGAATGCCCCAGCATCTCCTGAATGGCACGCAGGTCCGCCCCGCCCTCAAGCAGATGGGTGGCAAATGAGTGCCGCAGCAAGTGCGGTTTAATGGTTTTCTTGATTCCCGCTTTGCGGGCACAGTCCTTGATCATGACCCAGACCATCTTACGGGAAATCGCCTTCCCCTGCTGGCTCAAAAACAATTCACTCCCGGTATGCGGCTTCACAAACTGCCCACGCCCGCCGGATAGATAATCTCTCACCGCCTTGATCGCGGCCCGACCGATGGGAGCGATTCGTTCTTTGGAGCCCTTACCAAAGACCCGCACGTAGCCTTCATCCAGATTAATGCTTTGCAAAAGCAGCCCGCACAGTTCGGAGACGCGCAGCCCGCTACTGTAGAACAATTCGAGGATAGCACGATCACGCAGTCCGTGCGGGGTCGACATCGCAGGGGCTTCGAGCAAGCGGGTGATCTCGTCCATCGTGAGTACATCGGGCAGCTTGCGTGATAGCTTGGGCGAGCTCGAAAGCTCGGTGAAATCATCCTTACGCAGGTTTTCACTCACGAGATGGCGCGCCAGCATTCGCACAGACGAAAGTTTCCGTGACTGGCTCGTTCTGGCATAGTCTTTTTGACTCAGGTCCGCGGTGAATTTACTCACCAGCTTACTATCCACCGATGTCCAATCCGCAGCGCCGTGCGCCTGCATAAATTGAGCGCATTGCACAAGGTCGCTGGCATAGGCTTGAATCGTATTTGCCGATAAGCCCCGCTCCAGTTCCAACCAGGCGAGAAAACTCTCCACGGGCTCGGCGAAGCTTGGTGGGATGGCATCCAGTGGGTCCGCAGGCATAATGGAGATCTGTTCTAAGTTTGAACAACCGCCTTGCAAGCTCCCAAGCATGTTGGTCGATGCATGTTTAAATTTACATGTAAACTGTATTTGCAAGCTCCCAGCGCAGCCCCAAAGTGGGTGTATAGTATGAGCGTCGACACGACAAGCGATCTAACGATTAAACCCACTGACCTTCGCGGCATTTTGAAGTACGTGCCCATGTTCCGCGGGCAGGTCTTCGTCATCGCCGTCGACGGCAGCCTGGTGGCACATGAGATGTTTCGCAATGTTCTGCTCGATATCGCGGTGCTGCGTTCGCTGAACATTAAGATCGTTCTCGTACACGGCATCGGGCAGCAACTCAGGGAATTGGGTGAATCCCGGAACGTGGAGATCTCGGATGCCTACGGAGAAGGCGCCACCGACGAAATAACCCTGCAACTGGCGACGGAGGCCACGGCGACGGTCAATTTGCAGATCGTGCAGGGCTTGACGAAAAACAAGCTGCGTTGTGCCGCGACCAACGCAGTCCGGAGTAAAGAGATTGGCATACTCAGGGGCAAGGATCAGCAACTCAGCGGCAACGTCGATAAGCTCGATATCAAGTTGATCCATCAATTGCTCGACAACGACACCATCCCCGTCGTTTCACCGATCGCATTCAACCGGGAAGGCAATTCCCTGCGCATCAATTCAGACCTGCTGGCCGCCGAATTGGCCTCGAATCTGGACGCGTCCAAACTGATCTACCTGACCACACATGACGGACTGCAATTGGAGGGCAATCTGGTGACTAATCTTCTGGTGGCCGACCTTGAGGCTCTCCTGAAAGATTCCGCTTCCAGCTCCATCCCCGAACGCCTGCGCAGCAAATCGACTTACGCGATCAAAGCCATCAGGGGCGGGACTCCGCGCGCCCATATTCTCGATGGCCGTATCTTCGGTGTCTTGCTCAATGAGATTTTCGATAAGGTGGGTATCGGCACCATGGTCTACAACAACGACTATGAGTCGATACGCCCGGCCATTCCCGCGGATGCCTATGCCATCTTCAACATCACCCGCAATGCGGTGCAAAGTGATGCGCTGCTGGAACGGACCCAACAGTATGTGGAATCCGAGATCGCGAATTTCTACGTTTACGAAATTGATGGGAGCATCATCGGCTGCATCCATCTACGTAATTACGAGGGTGGCAAAACCGTCGAAATAGGCAGCGTCTATGTTCAGACTTTCTATCAAAAGAAAGGCGTCGGCCGCCGCATGATCGAATACGTCTGCCAGGAAGTGAAACGGAAAGGAACGACCCGCGTTATCGCCCTGACAACTCAAGCGACGAAGTTCTTTACCGCCGTCTGCGATTTCAAGGAAGGCGGCTACAAAGACCTGCCAGCCGAACGTGCGGATGAAGCGCAACGCAACGGTCGAAACTCGAGGGTATTCTATCTGGATTTAAACTGAGCACGTTTGGCCATGGACCTCTACCATACCACCGACGCGGATGGGGTTACCCTGCTCAACCCTGACACTCAATCCATGCGTGACCTTTTGGCCAAACTGGATGAACCGGCTGCCGATGAAGCGGAACACCCCGATGTTTCTCTCGTTCACGATCCCAGTGCCTGGTCCATGTCGGTATTTCCCAGCGGTACGGTTACTTTTGAAAACCTCGACGATGACGACGACGCACCGCTCTACATGAACAACGTGAGTCGCAAGGAAGCCCTGCAGATGTGGCTGGAACTTTCGCGCGGTGAGATTGATCGCCTTCGTGGTCGCAACTGGTCGCGGGAAAAATGTTAATCCCTGCACTTTAACCAGCATACTGAGATGACGAAGTCCTCAACGTAGCTGAAGCGAAAACGAATCTGATCCGCGAGTGCGCGCAGCTCCCCGGGGAATCGCTCTGCCATGTTTCGAACCGTCAATTCCCCGCTGGCAATATCGACCGCCAACTCCAGGTCATGGAAATTCGCGTGGGTCTGCCAGAGGGGAAACTGCGCCTTATAAAAAGCCTCTTTTGCGCAAAATATTAGCGATGCCTTTTTCTGTTCGCCTTGAACGAAGGACTGCTCGCCCGGGTGTACTGTGCGCTCAATCGCCGCTGGACTCAGACGATCAGTCTTTTCCAAATCCAAACCGAGGGCAGAATAGTCCGAACTTTTGGCGGCAATGGCAGCACAATAACCACGCGAGTGTGATATCGCGGCTATCGTACCATCCGGCCAGACAGGCACACCATCGGCATTCGGCAGGATTGGTCCTCGGGGAAAGCCGAGCGCCTCGAGTGCCGCCCGCACACATTCACGACCTCCAATGAACTCGCACTTCCGGTATTCGCCCGCCGTTTTCAAACAGTCGGCTTCCCGTTCATAATCAAAATCAACCGATTCGGGAATTGGACCGGTGGAAAACTCGACACCGCGAGGGATTAACCCCGCCAGGGCTGAACTCAACAAATGCCTGTAATCCGGTGTGCTCATTCAAACTATCCTACAAGAACATCCCGAACTTGTTCCCGTCTGCAAGAAATCTTGCCTGCATTGACAAGGAGCATAGTTGTGACGCTATGCGTGTCTGTATCTTACTTGCCCTGTTTGGCAGCATAATCGTTTCACTGCATGCCGCGAAACAAGAAGTCAAGGATTGGGAAACGCTCCGGGGCTGCCAACTGGTGTTATCTGACCAGAACGACGGGGACAGTTTTCTGATTCACCATAAGGACGAACAACATGTCTTTAGGATCTACTGGGCCGACGCCCCTGAAACCTCGGGCCGTTCAACGGAGGTCGTCCGTGACCAGAGCCGGTATTTTGCCGTACCGGTCGAAGAAGTGACTGATGCCGGCCAACTGGCCAGTCGATATTCAAGGCGATTTCTCCGCGGCGAGTTTACAGTCCACACCCGTTGGCAAGACGCACGCTCCGGTC
This sequence comes from Coraliomargarita sinensis, assembly GCF_003185655.1. Lineage (NCBI taxonomy): Bacteria > Pseudomonadati > Verrucomicrobiota > Opitutia > Puniceicoccales > Coraliomargaritaceae > Coraliomargarita > Coraliomargarita sinensis. The sequence continues at coordinate 83,262 of NZ_QHJQ01000004.1, forward strand.
GTGAGCAGAGCTATTTCGCGATCCTTGAAAAGGACGGAGAATATCTATCGCAGTACCTTGTGGCGGAGGGTCTGGCACGAATCCACGGCATGCCGACAGAAGGCAACTGGCCGGAAGGCCCGACTGCCCGCGCTTATCTCGGGCGTTTGAAAAACCTGGAGCGTCAGGCACAACGTGAAAAAGACGGCATCTGGGGTCTCGCTTCCGACTCCATGCAAATGTCGGGCCTGGAGGCTTTGTTGACAGCGAGCGAAACTTCCGGCGACGACGCGCTCCTGTTAGGGCGTAAGCAAATCCCGGAAAAGGCTAAGGTCGAGAGAATCAATATCAACACGGCTTCGCTGGAAGAACTCGAAACCTTGCCCGGCATCGGGCCGGCACTGGGCCAGCGGATCATTCGGGCCCGCCCGATTCAAACCGTCGATGCCCTCGTCGAAATCTCCGGCATTAGCATCAACACCTTGTCGGGCTTCAGGCATATGATCGTTACCGAAGATCCGCCGCCCCCGGAGAAAACCGTGGCATTCTACAAGGCAGATCTGGAGCGCTATCTTGACGAGGAAGTTGTCGTGGTCGTCGACAGGGTCGGCTCGCTCGACGTAACAAGTCCTCAGGGGTTTCGTGCCGTCAGGATGCACACGGCCTACAGGGGTGAGTCTGGCGGAGCCATCACTGCCTTCATTCCGGATGAATTCTACGAGTCCTTCACGAAATTTTATGCCGAACCCGGAAAAGAGTTCACAGGTCTGCTCTACCGGCAGAATGATGACGTGGTTCTGGTCTATCGTCGCGATTAGAAAACCAGATGAACAGTTGACGGGTATACACAGATCGCGAAACTCGTTGATCCTGACTTATGAGCATCTGTGACTTCAATCACTACCTCATCCGACCCGGCCAAAACATGAAACTGGCTGAAGTGTCGTCCGATCCATGGGATGACCTCCCGTCAAAAAAAAGCGAGGCCAAGGAGGAACTCTCCCGCTTGCAGGAGAGACTATCGGACCTGCAGCAACGCTTCTTCGTCGACCGCCGCAAGAAAATGCTGCTCGTCCTTCAGGGCATGGACACCAGTGGAAAAAACGGGACGATCCGCCATGTTTTCCGCGGGGTGAACCCGCAGGGCGTACACGTTGCCAGTTTTGAACGCCCCTCTTCGCGCGAACTCGCACACGACTACCTCTGGAGAGTCCACAAGCGCGCGCCATCGGAAGGGGAAATTATTATTTTCGACCGCAGCCACTACGAGGACGTGCTTGCCGTGCGGGTAAACAACCTGAAACCCGAAACCGTCTGGAAAAAACGCTACCGCCATATTCGCGATTTCGAACAGCTCCTCTACGATGAAGAGACGGTGATTTTGAAATTCTTTCTCCACATCGACCGCGATACCCAGAAAAAGCGCTTACAGGAGCGCCTCGATGTACCGGCCAAAAACTGGAAATTTGATCAGTCTGATCTGGTCGCACGAAGCAAGTGGGACGCCTATGTTCAGGCCTATGAAGATGTCTTCGCCGAGACTGCCTGTGAACACGCTCCCTGGTATGTGATCCCCGCAAATAAAAAATGGGCCCGTAACCTGCTGGTAGCCAGAATCGTCGTGGCCTGCCTGGAAGATATGCACCTCAGCTATCCCCAGGTCGATTACGACCCGGCTAAAATTGTCATCAAATGACACATACCAGATTTCTTAATGGCGACTGACCTTCAATCCATCCTCGACAGCATACACCCGCACCGCAAGGAGCTGCACTCGATCCGCGAGTTACTCCTGGCCAATGCCATGATGATTGGTGAGATTCCTGCCCCGACGGGTGAAGAGGCCGATCGGATTACCTTTCTGGCCAATCGCTACACGGAGGACGGACTACAAAATATCTCCATCGATGAAGCCGGCAATGGAATGGCCGTGCTTCCCGGCAAACGGGGTGAAAACAACATTCTCGTCTGTGCGCATGCCGATACGGTATTCAGTCCCAACGTGGACCATGCCATGTCGGTTACCGCCGACAAAATCTTCGGCCCGGGCATCGGGGACAACAGCCTGGGACTTGCCGCCATTGTCACCTTGCCGGAAATCCTCAAACGCTTGAAGATCAGCTTTGACGACAATCTCATCCTTCTCGGCTGCTCACGGAGCCTGGGCCGGGGGGACCTCGGTGGTATCCGTTTCTTTCTGGAAAACAACAAGCTGCCCATCCGCGCCGGCATCAGCGTCGAGGGGATACAGCTCGGGCGGTTAAGCTACAGCGCGATCGGCATGCTTCGCGGGGAGATCTCCGTGCACATGCCCTCCGCTTATGACTGGGCGAAATTCGGCGCGACCGGATCCGTCGCCACACTGACAAAGGTTGTCCAGCGTATCATGGAGATCCCCATCCCCATGCAACCGCCAACGCAAATCATCTTCGGCTCCATTAACGGGGGCACCTCATTCGGCACCCGCCCGAGCAGCGCAAAACTGCGCTTCGAGATCCGCAGTGAGAAAGCCGGGATGGTGGCCGAGTTGAAAGAAAAGATCATCGATATCGTCGAAGAAACCGCCAACACCTCGAATGCGGAAATAAAGTTTTCCTCCGTCGCCGAACGCCAGACCGGCGGGCTTGATTATGGGCACCCCATGGTGAAAGCCATGCGCAAAATTCTTGAGACACTTGAAGTCAAACCACGAATCGAACCCAGCGTCGGCGAACTCAGCCAACTTATCGACCGGGGCGTCCCCAGTGTGACGCTCGGTCTCACCCGGGGCGAAAACAAGAACGAGTTGGATGAATCGATTGATATTCCACCCATATTTGGCGGGATCGCACAGATGATTGCGCTTCTCGAATCCATCGACGGAGGACTTTGCGATGAGCAGTAAAATTGATCAATGGCTGGAAACGAACACGTTTCACCACGGCGAGTTCTGGGACATCCTGAAGCTGGTTCAGGAGAAGGAAAAGAAGGGGCTGAAGATCTCCCTCTGCATCCCTACCCTGAACGAAGAAAAAACCATCGGTAAGGAGATCGTCATCCTCAAGTCCGAACTGATGGAGCGCTACCCCTTGATCGATGAGTTTGCTGTCATCGATTCCGGATCCGAGGATAAGACGCTGGAGGTGGCGGCCTCGTTTGGAGCGGACACGTACTTGGCCGCGGATATCCTGCCCGAAGTCGGGGACAAGCGCGGCAAGGGCGAAAACCTCTGGAAGGCGATCTATCAACTCGACGGTGATATCATCATCTACGTCGACGCGGACATTAAGAATATTCATCCGCGCTTTGTCACCGGTATTGTCGCGCCCTTGATCAACAACGACACGATCAAATACTGCAAAGCTTTCTATGATCGCCCCATGGCCTACTCGAGCGGAATCCGTTCCAGCGGCGGCGGCCGGGTGACTGAAATCCTCATCCGACCCCTCTTCTCCCTCTTTTTCCCTGAACTGACATCATTGATCCAACCCCTTTCCGGCGAGTTTGCCGTCCGGCGCGAGGTGTTGGAGCGTATCCCCTTCCCCATCGGCTATGGCGTCGAAACCGCACATATTCTCGACGTCTATCGCGAATGGGGTCTCGAAGCTTTCGGCCAGTGTGACCTCGACCAACGGATCCATCGCAATCAAAGCACCAACGCCCTCGGCAAGATGTCGTTCGGGATTCTGCAGACCTTTATCAATCGCCTGAAAAGTTACGGCATGGTCGACAAGCTCCCGGAAATGGCGACGATTTACCGCCAGTTTCAAGCCGAGGGAAATCGCTACGAGCAACTGACCCGTGAGATCGTGGAATACGAGCGCCCCCCGATGGTGACCATTCCCGCCTACCGGGAAAAATACGGCATCAAGGAGTAGTCACGCTACTCGGAGGCTCCTGTGCGATCATTTCAACCTGTACAGGCACAAAGGCCAGTGCGCGTGTTTCTCATCGCAAACGTGGGAACAGTCCCCCGTGTTGACATCGGGTCGTAAGAGAATTCCAAAATTCAGTGTTGGATGTTCAACGTCGGACGTTCAAATCTATCGCCTACCTTCCACCTTCATCACCTTCCGACCTTCCTACCTTCTACCTTCTACCTTCCCACCTCCTACCTTCCCACCTTCCCAAGATCCCTTCCGTGCTTCCCTGGTTCCAGAACGATCAATTCCCGCTCTACCTCGCTCCGATGGCGCGGTTCACGGACATCGTGTTTCGCGATTTTTGCAAGCGACAGGGCGCGGATGTCATGGTCACCGAATTCGTCCAGGCGGATGCCCTCAACCGGGAGGACCCGAAACTTTGGGAGACCGTCGATTTTACGGAGGAGCAACGTCCCATGGGCGTGCAGATTTTCGGATCGAATCCCGAGACCATGGGGCAAGCCGCACGGCTTCTGACCGACCGCCTGCGACCCGATTTCATCGATATCAACTTCGGCTGCCCGGCGGATCGTGTCGTGTGCATGGATGCCGGCTCCTCCATGCTCCGAAATCCCGGCAAGCTCGGTGCCGTCGTTGCCGGTGTGGTCAAAGCGGTACCGGAAACCCCCGTCACCGCCAAGATTCGTACCGGCTGGGATGATGACACCATCGTCGCCAAAGAAGTCGGGCATATTGTCGAGAGTGAAGGCGCCCGCGCTCTTGCGATCCACGGCCGCACCAAGGTGCAGGGCTACCGGGGCGACGCCAACTGGCCCGTCATTGCGGAGGTAGCGGAAGCGCTCAGCATCCCGGTCATTGGGAACGGCAATATATCCAGCGCAGAGGACGTCATCCGCATCCGGGAGACCACACGATGCGCGGGGCTTATGATCGGCCGGGCCGCTCTGGGCTATCCCTGGATTTTCCGCGATATCAAACACACGCTCAAGCACGGCACCGTCCCCGAGTCACCCACCATTGAAGAACGCTGGGCCACGATTATCGACTATACCCGCCAGATCATGGCCCGCCCTTTCCGCGAACAACGTCACACCGACCTGCGCTGGATGCGGCCCAAGCTCATCGCGTTGACCAAAGGTATTTACGGCTCCCGCCGGATCCGTGGCGCCCTCACACAAGTCGTGCAGATCGAAGACCTCGAGCGCGTCGCCCAAGAGCATATTGAACAGTTTGCGAACGTCGAAAATTGAACGGACAATTGCCACAATTCTATGTTCGACCTTCCATATCCGATCCTCAGCGTTCGTCACCGACCATGAAACGCATCCTTTTTCTCTGTATGGGTAACATTTGCCGCTCGCCGGCGGCACACTGTGTCTTCCAGCACATGGTGGACGAAGCCGGGCTCAGCGAAGAATTCGAAATTGAATCAGCCGGCACGATCGGTTTTCACGCCGGCAATCCGCCCGACAGGCGTATGCAAGAGGTAATGCGCACGAGAGGCATTCCCGTCATCGGCCGTTCCAAACAACTCGATAGCTTCGACATGGAACATTACGACCTCATCCTCGCCATGGATAAGGACAATTTCGAAGGGGCCACCGTGCTCGCCCGGGGTGACGCGCAGCGCGCCAAAGTTAAACTTTTCTGCGACTACTGCAGCGAACACTCCGAGACCGAAGTGCCCGACCCCTACTACGGTGGTGAAAACGGCTTTGAACATGTGATGGACCTGATTGAGGACGGCTGCCGCGGACTGCTGGAAAACCTAATCCGAAGTAAATAATTATACGTTCGCATGTCGCCGTTCGATCGGGCTAGTTTTTAACGTATACGCATTCGCATGGCTGAACCACTACCGACAGACCCGACACAAGTATCGCCCAACCCGAACGCCGTTGAAGGGAGCGGCGAGCCCGCTCTTCCGGACATCGAAGCAGAGCCGCTGTCTTTGGACCGCGCCGTCGAACTACTCAGCGACAAAATGGTGAACTGGTCTGATTCGGCGATCGCACTCCTGCCCAACCTGGTCGTTGCGGTGGTTATTTTCATTCTCTTCTACGCAATCGGTTCGGTTGCCGGACGGGCGGCGATGAAGGCATTCAACCGCACATTCGATTCCAATGCAGTCGCCAGTCTGCTGGCCGCTCTGGTCAAAACATTGATCGTCGCGATCGGGCTTTTTATCGCCCTTGACCTCGTCGGCCTGCAAAAAGCGGTTGTTTCGCTTCTGGCCGGTGCAGGCATCCTCGGGCTGGCTATCGGTTTCGCCTTCCAGGATCTGGCTGAAAACTTACTCGCGGGCCTGCTTTTGAGTATCCGCAAACCCTGCGTCCCCGGAGACCTCATTTCCTCCAACGGGCACCTGGGCTTCGTACAGCAGCTCAACCTGAGAAATACGATCATTCGCAACTTTTCCGGACAGGTAATCTACATCCCGAACAAAGAGGTCTTCAAATCCGTCTTGGAGAACTATTCAAAATCGGGCGAGCGGCGTATCGATATTGCGGTCGGCGTCTCCTACGGCGAGGACCTCGACCAGGTCACGGAAACGTTGAAAAGTGCTGTCTCCGGCCTCGACTTCCTGAGAGAAGATACCGAGGCGAGCGTGTATGCCCTCGAATATGGCGACAGCTCCATCAATTTTACGGTCCGCTACTGGATCGACTACCCGGACGGCAAAGTCGGGTATTTTGATGCCATCGACGCAGGTGTCAAAGCGATCAAGCGTGCTTTCGACGAAGCCGACATCCTGATCCCATTCCCGATCCGAACCTTGGACTTCGACGCCAAAGGCGGTATCAAGCTGGCCGAATCCCTGCAAACAGTCATGGACCACAAGGCAAAGGAAAGCAAAGGACAGAAAGCGGGCGACCAGGCCTGACTTGTCCCAAGCCTTTGAAAAACAGGCTGCTATAAGCATTGACTTCCCCCTTGCTAGTCCACCTTATCCCGCGCTTGCCCTGACATGCGCTGCCTCGACTGTAGCGCTTGCCGAAGGGCTTTCGCATTTTGGAGCGACCACCCTCTCCACTTTCCAACTATCAATTTTATTCTCATTTTCCCGTGAACGCCGAACACATCCGTAACATCGCCATCATCGCGCACGTCGACCATGGCAAGACCACACTTGTCGATTGCCTGCTCCAGCAAAGCGGAACTTTCCGCGAGAACCAGGCCGTCGAAGAACGTGCCATGGACTCAATGGATCTCGAGCGTGAAAAGGGCATCACCATCAAGGCGAAGAATACCGCAATTCGATGGGAGAATCCCAAGGACGGAATCACCTACACCATCAACATCGTCGACACTCCCGGGCACGCCGACTTCGGTGCCGAGGTTGAACGTGTCATGAAAATGGTCGACGGCGTGCTGCTCTTGACCGATGCCGTGGGCGGCCCTCAGGCCCAGACCCGCTGGGTGCTGCGCAAGGCACTCGATGCCGGGCTCAAGACCATCTGCGTGATCAACAAGATCGACCGCGAGACCTCCCGCCCTGACTGGGTACACGACAAGGTGCTGGAACTCTTCCTCGACCTCGATGCGGATGAAGATCAGTTTAACGCGCCATTCCTCTATGCTTCCGCTAAGAACGGCTTTGCCGACCGCGAGGTGGACGGACCACGCGAGAACATGACCGACCTCTTTGAGACCGTGGTCGAGCGCATCCCGCCCCCGGTTATCGAAGAAGGCGACTTCCGCATGTTGGTTTCGAATATCGACTGGGACGATTATGTCGGTCGTATGGCGATCGGACGCGTTCTTTCAGGTGATGTCAAACAGGGCCAAAGTATCCACGCGCTCCGTAAGGACGGCCGGAAAGAGCGTGTCAAAATCACCAAATTGAAGACTTTCTCCGGGCTCGCGACAGATGACGTGACGGAGGCTGTTGCCGGCGATATCGTCGGTTTGGCCGGGTTCGACGATGTTGATATCGGTGACACACTCGCGGCTACGCCCGAGGCCGAAGCCCTCCCCTTCGTGGAAATCGACCCGGCTACCGTGCAGATGGAGTTTTCCGTCAACAACGGCCCGCTTGCCGGCAAGGACGGCAAAAAAGTCACTTCCCGCCAGATTCGCGAGCGTCTCATCCGCGAAACGCAGTCGAATATCTCCATTTCCATCGAAGATACCGACGATGGCACGCGCTTCCTCGTCAACGCGCGCGGCGCCATGCAGATCGCGGTGCTGGTCGAGACAATGCGGCGCGAAGGCTTTGAAGTCCTCGTCTCCCGCCCCACCGTACTTTACAAGGAAATCGACGGTACCCGCTGCGAACCTTTCGAACAGGTTTGGGTGGAAGTCCCGGAAGATCAACTCGGCGGGGTCATGGAAAACCTTTCCAAGCGCAAAGGCAAGGTCACCAACATGGAGCACCATAATGCCGGCGTGACGGTCGAGGCCGAGGTCCCCACCCGCGGCCTCATCGGCTTCGAAAGCGACCTGGTCACCATGACCTCCGGCCACGGTGTCATGAGCCACTCCTTCCTCGAATATCGCCCGCACTGCGGCGAAATTATCACGCGCCAGACCGGAACTCTTGTCAGTATGGAGCAAGGCAAAGCCATGCCCTACGCCCTGGATATGATTCAGAACCGCGGAAAGCTCTTCGTCGGCCCCGGCGAGGAAGTTTACGGCGGCATGGTGGTCGGCGAAAACCCGCGCAAAGAGGACATGCCGGTCAATCCCGCCAAAGCCAAGCAACTGGACAACATGCGGGCCTCCGGTTCGGATAAGGGCATTCAGCTCGCCCCGCCGGTTAAATTCTCTCTGGAGCGTGCCATCGAGTACATCGCCCCGGACGAACTCGTCGAAGCAACGCCCAACTTCTTGAGAATGCGCAAACGCGAACTCGACGAAAACAAGCGCCGGAAGATGGCTAAAGCGGCCAAGGGATAAAAGTGAACAGAGGCGGGATTTTCCCGTGATACACTGAGGCAGAATTCAGCGAAAATCGACTTCCGGCCCAACGGTAAATTGACCTTCCCCGTCGAGAATGAGCACCACACCCTCGCCCGAAGCGGGGACAATACCTGTCAAAGCAGTTATCGTAACCTGGTGCGTCACCATTATAAGCAGTTTCTCATTTAAGGGCTGTTTGGCCAAAAATTCCCTCAGGGCAGCCATGCGTTCTTTCTTTTTCGAGCGCTGCTGAAAAAAAGAATTCAGCGCGGGCATTTCATGTACATGCCCAAGCTTCATCAACTCTGCCGTTTCTATACAACGACACCACTCACTGCTGTATATTTCAGCCTCATCAATACCCTTACTCCGCAGCCATTCTCCCATCGCAACTGCCTGTTTGCGCCCCGTTTCGTTGAGGTTTCGCTGGGTTGAGCAGTCACCCAGCTTGAATTCGGCCGGATCTCCAAATCCAGGGGCCAGTGCGTGACGTATGAGTAGAACCCGGCCCGTACCGGCAAGGGAATTTTCGTGGCCCGCCGACTGTGCATTCACCCCGACGAAGCAGAAAGCAGCCAATAGAACGGCTGACGAAAAGACGCGGAAGATATTAAGATTTCTAATCACTTGTCATACCATATTCATAAGACTTCGCATTGGCAATGCGGGCGTAGAAAATACGTGGGGGAATACTTAAAAATACCGAAACGTTACAAATCCGCTAAAACTCGATTGTAGAAATTTAACTTTGCAATGAGTAGTTTGCCCTAAATACTGATACCATGGACTTCGGCGATATTCGCGCAAGCGAACTGCTGGACACTTTACAAGTAGGTGTTGTTGTCCACTCGTGCGACACCTCGGTCCTCTATGCGAACCCCAAAGCACTGGAGTTGTTACGCTTGACGAAAGCTCAGGCGCTCGGGGTCTCCGCATTTGATCCCTTATGGCGCTTCCTGGACCAGTATGGGAAAAAGATGCCTAACGAGGACTACCCGGTGAATCAGGTCGTGGCCAGCAAATCAGCTTTGAAGGACTTACAGGCCGGGATTTGCGATTCTTCCGGCAGGATTACCTGGGTGAACTGCAATGCCTATCCCGAACTTCGACCCGATGGAGAGATCGACCGCATTATCGTCAATTTCATCGATATTACAGAACAGAAGGAGTCTATTCCATTTAAAGATATCGTCACCCTTTCCCATGATTCAATAATCGTCACCGATGCAAAGGCTTCCGATGAGTCAGGCCTTAAAATCGTCTACGCCAACCAGGCGTTCTACGACTTTACCGGTTACACCGAAGATGAAGTTATCGGGAATAGCCCACGTATGCTGCACGGAGACAAAACCGACCCTGAATCACGTAAAAGAATCGAAGAAGCCATTACGCAAAAGAAACCCGTCCGCCTGACTTTAATTAATTACCATAAGGATGGCACGCCGTTTTGGAATGAGGTCAGTATCTTCCCCTTGAAAAACAAATATGGTGAGGTGACTCACTTCGTGGGAATTGAGCGCGATGTTACCGCCCGAAAAGAACGGGAAAACGAGGCAAATATAACCAATAAAAAACTGCATAACCGCAACCTGGAGCTCAAAAAGATCAACGATCAGAAAAATCAGATTCTGGGAATTGTCGCGCATGACCTGCGAAACCCGCTTTACGCACTCACAACCTCCTTCGAATTGATCGGCGAATTTGTTGACCGCAACGACCCTGAGTTGTTTGGCATCATCGACAGCTCAATCAACAATATGAATAAGATCATCGAGGACCTGGTGGAAAGTCAGGCACTGCACTCCGGAGATACCGAACCGTCGAAGGAGCCTCATGAACTGGACGAATTAATTCACGAGGTGACTCGACTGAATCATCAGAACGCCCGAAAAAAAGGCATCTTTATCCGGGTCAAGGTTCCCGAGCAGATCACTGCATCATTTGACTACGGGAAACTACACCGTGCCTTGGACAACCTACTAAGTAATGCCGTGAAATTCTCTCCGAATCAGTCCGAGGTCACGATCGGGTGTGAAATGATTGATGCGGACACGATCCGGCTCTACGTGCGTGATAATGGACCGGGACTGACAGATGACGACAAAACCAAGGTTTTCGGCCCCTTCCAGCGACTCTCCGCACAACCGACAGGCGATGAACCGTCGACTGGCCTCGGGCTCTCCATCGTCAAAAGGATCGCCGAACTCCATGGAGGCGACGCCGGCGTGATAAGCGAGTATCTCAAAGGGGCTAAATTTTACCTGGATCTGCCGAGATAATACTTTCTTCAGAGAGGTTTGGTCCGATTAATTGATCGTAGCGATGGTACGCCAGTACCGTCGATTGCTTCTGAGAGATCAGAACTTCTTTAAAACGTGTACTACCTCTGCGAAAAGGCACCCCGCATAGACAGGGTGTCCACATTGTCAGGCAGTGTCTTGCCCGTGGCGAAGCTGTAGAGATAGGCCTTAAATACGGCATCCGCGGTAGCACTGAAAAGAACGGCGAGAATCCCCAGAGGCACGCAAATGGCCAGGGCCACAGGGATGCTCACGTACAGGCCGAGTACGATACCGATTCCGATAACCGGCAGCATAAGAAGGAAGCCGAAGGTACCCATTGAGAAGTTCCCCATCAGGGCGGTGCCCCACTCTTTTTTCAGCGTATTCATCGAACTTTTGATGGCGGCTACAGGGCCGAGGCCTTCGGCCACGATGACGGGAATGACGAAATAAGTCAGGGCCGTCCAGGCTGAGCCGAGCAAGCTGGCGACAATCCGCCCGATCTTATCATTCCGCTCCAGAGCATTAAGAATCATGCCCACACAGGCGGAAACCAAAGCCCAACCGAAGATGGCGTGAATCCGTTTCATGGCGAACTTGAGCCCGAAACCGATCCTCCCCTGTCCGCCTTCGAAGATATCCATCACCGAAGCGATCAGGGCTGTATTGAAGAAGACGATGCAGAAGTAATTACAGAAATAAAAAAGAAAGGCGGTGACATACATCGTCGGGTCTTCGGAACCCGATGCCTCACTATCGATACTGGCCAGCCACGTATCCAGCTGCCCTGTCATCTCCAGAGGGAGTAGAAAACTCATCAGGACGAGAATCGTAGCCGTCGTCGAGATGGCGGGGAAAACCATCAAATGCTTGTGGTCGAAAAGCGTGCTGTAGCTGAGCTTGGCGAACTCCCAGGAACGTGACCAAGTACGAAATATCATGCGCTAGGCATAGAGCCGCTAGCTGTATTACGCAAGTCAGGAATGGGGAACAGTAGAGACTCCGCTTGCGGATGCCAGTATGCAGAAAATATTTTGTTCAACCGCTATCGCTTTACCAGAACCGCTTGCTTTGAGCGTATGCAACCAGATTACATAGCCGGAAGAAATGAACTTCCAAACCAGATCATGGCACCCGCAAGCGGAGCCTGTGCGGGAACAGCTACTTATTCCTTCCAAACGGACACACCGCCCGGGGGAAGTTCTTTTTCGCCAATGACGAATTTCGTCTGTCTCGCAGTCGGCAAGGTATAGGTTTGGTCCGTGTAGTTCACGCCCACCCAGAACCCGTCGCGGAAGTCGGCGAACACGTAAGGCGGCAGATCGAAGGGCAGGTCTCCGGCGTAACGGCTGTAGAGCTTACGCAGGACGTCATATTCCATTTCCGAGTCTTCAGACCAGGTGCCAACGTAAGTGCTGCTGCCCTTGCCGTAATCCTGATGCGTAATGGCGGCACTGCCCTCATAAAACTGGTCCGCAAAGCTGCCCCAGACTTCGGTCTCGGCATACGGCTCGACCACGGTGCCCCAAAGATGCCAGGGATACGCCTCACCTTCAAACGCAACCGTACCGGGCCGATTCGCGGGCAGGTGGTCGTAAAACGGAATCTCGCCTCCGACCAGCGGCCAGACAGGCTCTTGTTTTTTGGCCTCCCAAAGGTGTCCCCGGTCGTCCTTGAGCCCGGAGCGGGTGCTCATGATCAAGTGGCCACCTTGCTTGGCATAACGCTCCAGTTTATCAATCAGCTCACGGCTCATCATCTGGTAAGACGGAACCACCAGGAAGGGCGTTTCTTCGGGATCGAAGGTGTCATCCGGCTGGAGAAAGACCACATCAACCGCCATGCGTTTGAGCCCCTGATACCAGGTGTAGAGATGCTGCCAGGTGTCCCAGGCCCGGTTGTGTGGATAGCGCTCAATGTCCATGACATTGCGCTGACTCCAGAGGTATCCGGTTCGGGTGTTTTCAACAAAGGGATGGGTCGCTTCCGGATCGAGCTGATCTTCAAAGTCGTTGATTTCGTTAACGGCTTGTACGAAATCCTTACCGTTGAAATTAACGCTCACCCCATCGGTCTGCATGATCCCGCTGTGAAACTGCTCCAAACCGTAGAGCGGCTGACGAAAACGGTAGGTGCAAACAAAGCGCTCCCCCATCCCGAAGGCGTGCCAGACCCACATGCGCACGGCCCCGGGTAAAGGAATGGCATTAAAGCGCCCCCAGTTGATCTGGCCGGGCTGCAGCTCCATGATGCCGGTGTAGCCACTGACGGAAGCCGCGATCTCGGTCCCCATACTGAACTCCATGCCGGCACCCAAGCGGTGCGCGAGCGAATCACCCGAATCGAGGGAGATGTTGTGGGAGATATACATGGTATGGCTGGCAAAATCGAGGGTGTCACGAGTCAGGAATGGATCCACGTTTTTCAAGCCCTTGAAGTAGGCATAGTTCGTCGTGATCCACTGGCTGCCGTCACCGTGGGCACGAATAATCTCGGCCTGATCACTCAAATCGCGCGCGATCTCCTCTGATGTGTAGGTCTCAAAATCCAGATAGACATGGGGATTGGAGGTCGGGACGTTGACCTGACTGAAGTCATTGAGCGTGTAGCTCCAAAAGGCCGCGCCCCATGCTTCATTGAGCGCTTCGATAGTACCGTATTTGTCCTTTAACCACTCGCGAAAGGCCTTGATGGCGGAGGGACTATAATCGGAGCCAACCTGAATATGGGGCTCATTCCCGATCTGCCATCCCCAGACCCGGTCATCCTTGGCGTAGCGTTCGGCGAGCAAAGTCACAATGCGGTCCACATACTTTTGGTAGATCGGGTTGGCCAGCGACCCGGTCAGCCGGGAGCCGCTGTGCTGCAGCCGATCGCCCTCGGCATCCATCGCGAGGATCTCGGGATGCTTCGTGGCCAACCAAGCGGGCGGGCAGGGAGACGGTGTGCAAAGAATAACCTTGAGCCCGTTCTCATCAGCCAGAGCGATCACTTTGTCCAGCCAGTTGAAGTCGAATTTGCCCTCCTCCGGTTCCAGCCGGGCCCAGGCAAACTCGTTGTAATGAATAAAATCGAATCCGAGTTCGGCGACGCGCTTGATATCCCGCTCCCACTGTTCTTCAGGCCAGTGCTCCGGATAGTAAAAGACCCCGAAGTGCGAGCCTTGCTCCGGGAAGAACTTTTCTTCCGAGGCCCCCGCATACGAAGACAACAAAACGCAAAAAAGAAGTGAGAATATCCAGTGCTTTAAAACCATTATTATTGGGATGAAGTATTTCGTTTAGTATCTGACAGCAACTAGCCGGCTAATGGTCCGAGCTTAGTCCAGACTCAGCCAAGTCAAGCAGACCTTGTAGATAATCGGCTTTTACCTGATCCAGGTCCTCCTCAAAAACGAGCAGGTTGGGCAGAGATGTGGCGAAATAGTCGATTTTTGCCGGCTTCTGCATCTCGGCCTTGATGTAAGCCATCATCGCACGAAGTACCTCCTCCGCTTTTGCATCGTACCCCAGGGCGTACAGCGCTTGGGCTTTGAAATAGGTGAGCTCGGAATATTTGCTCACGGCCATGCCTTGAAAGTCACCCGATTCACTGGCTGCCGCTTCAAACTCCCTGACCGCCTCTTCTTCACGCTGGAGAGCACGCAAGGCACGTCCTTTCCAGTAAAGCACGTCGGCCTTGGCCTGTAGAAGATGATACTTCTCGCCGAGTGGCTCGGGGGTTCGCATGGCCAATTCGAAATGCTCCAGTGCTTCCTCGGCATTACCATCAGCCAATGCAGCCTGGCCTAGTTTCAGCCGAGCGGTCGTGTATTGCCGGAGAACTTTACCCTCCCCGCCTTCCCACGGGTGGAAGCTGCGCGAAAGCAAAAGATCGAGTGCTTTTTGTGATTGTTCAGTCTCGTTATAAAGTGTCGCCAACTCAACGGTCGCATCGTCGCGATCCAGCACGAGATCCATGCGGGCTTCGAGAAATGCCAGGAGTCTGTCCGACGGGTCCCCCAACTTGCGGCAAAGCTGAACATATTCCGTAACCAACCGCGGGGCATCCGGCTCGCAGTCGAGCGCTTTTTCATAGCTGTCACGGGCGGCATCGGCATCACGGTGTGCGTTCCAATAAGCCATCCCCAGATTTCGATGCACCGTGCTAAACGATGGATCCGCGGCACGGGACATCTCCCATGCTGTCATCGCGTCCTGATGGCGCTTCTTGTCATAATAATAGTTACCTAGACCGTAGCCGGCATTTCGGTCGGACCCCTTCTGTGCCAGGGCCCACTGCAGAACGACGACTTCGTGAAGGCGCGAGGGGAAGCAATACCCCGGCGAAGCGACACGGGCAGCCTCCAGTGCCTCGTGAGCTTTCCCGGCGTCGCCCTTCTCCGCAAAAAGCCACGCCAGCGCATAATGGGTCATCAAGCTTCGCTGCAAGGGGTTCGGCACCTGCACTGTTGTGACCTCTGAGTCGTGGTGTGCTTGTAAAAGCTCAATGGCCTCCTCCAGGCAGCCAAAGTCAGCATAATCAAATGCTATGTCCAAGGCAGTCTGCGCATCGTTACGACTCTCCTCTGCCAGTTGGGCCACTCCCCTGGCCAGTTTGGCTTGCTCGGCCAGAGCCCAGTGATCCAGCGGATCGACCTCAAGCAGTTTCTCCAGGACCAATGAGGCCGCTTCACTGTCACCGCTCTTGCGCAGGCAAATCGCTTTCGCCACATGAGCCTTGTTGTGTTCGATATTCGTATCGAGCGACTCTTCCAGGTGCTGAAAAGCCGTATCCGGTTTTTCACGACGCATCGCTAGACAAGCGAGTTCGTAAAAAGCAGCGCTGCGCCAGGCATAATTCCAGGTGGACTTGTAGAACAAACGGTAGGCTTCATCGAGACTGCCCTGATAACGCCTCACCAGACCCAAGAAATAATGCGCTTCGCCGGTTTCAGGATTGGGGTGCCGGAAAGTCAGCCGGGAAATCGCACTTTCAAAATGCGCCGCAGCGGCGGAAAAACCGGCGCGCGACAATTTGAGCCGTCCGAGTGCAATATTACACCGGGCATCGAGTGGATCGCGCTTCAGGCCTTCCTCCCAGTAAAGTTCCGGATAGCGGGTCGGGTGACGATACTGGTCGAGATGCTCGCCGGTAAAGTAAAGTTCGTCCGAGGACACGATCTCTTCCGGCATGGGCGGCTCAGTTGCCAATGCCCGATCTCGGGACAATTTCGTTTTATCCACCGGCCGATAGCCAACCAGCGCTTCTCCTTCTGCATTAAAGGCCCATATGGAAAGTGCGGTGTCATTATCCCCCTCAAAGCTGAGCGAATGATTCTGCCAGGGCCGGTCGGGCGTAATGCGGACGGTTTCCTCCAGAATCACCCGACCCGCATTTTGCACCACGATGTTCACCCCATCCATGGGACGGGAGACCGCCAGACCCAGGTCGATGCTGCGGTCCTCTTCGATCACGCAACGAATGGCAGCCAATCCGTTGGCCTGCTGCACGGGACCAAGCTTTTGATAAGGCCACCAGAACTGGGAAAACGTCTTGGTCTCGTAAGGAGCCAGATAGGAAAAATCCGGTTGATTGTCGGTATACACTCCAGCCATCAGTTCGATGTAAGGGCCGTTTGCATCCGTTAATTCCCTATCCCAGGCCCATCCGAATTCGTGGTTTCCCCAGGTCCATTGTTTCTTACCCGGACTGATGTGCCTGTTCGCCACATGAATAAAACCTCCCTCCTTGTCGTAGTCGTAACCACCGAAGAAGTTGTCCTCCGTCTGGCACACCATGTAGCTCGTTGGCACGGGGATATTGCTGTAGCGTGACAAGTCGTTCGCACCCGGACGTGCGGCGTAATCGACCCCGTAATACTCGTTCTCCGCAATCGGAAACGATGACATGGCGCGCACGGCGTGATCGGCAACGTAGTGCACGTCTGTGGGGAAAAAGCTTTGATAGTTTTCGTGCACCCGTGCGGCCACATTGGCCCACCAGAGGAAGGTTTGCGTCAATGGCGTGCGGTTGTAGAGCCGTCCACGCAGCTCGATCAATGCACTGCCGGGGCGCAGGCGAATACCATGCATGCCCTTCATGCGATTGAGGGGATCCAACTCGCTCTGCCAGACCGTTGCGCTGCCATCGGGCTCTTCCTCAACGAAAACGTCCGCCGGTAAATAAGTTCCGGGTCGGTGATGCTGCGGCCAATTGAACTCCACACCGCCGGAGATCCACGGTCCGGCCAAGCCCACCAGAGCCGGCTTAATCACCTCCTGCCGGTAAAAAAAGTCATAATCCCGGTTGGCTTTGTCCTGCCCCAGGAAGATGCGCCCGCCAATTTCGGGCAACATCACAAGACGCACGAATTCATTCTCAAGGCGGGCCGCCTGATAATTCGTATCCACCGGAGGTTCATCCTGCAGGACCTTGTCGATGAAGGGAACGGGATACACCTTACCGCAGGAACCCTGATAAACACGTTTCTCGAAAAAGAGCGGGTTCTTTTCGGGCTCCCCCAGACCATAGGTCGGGATGACCATCGATTCCAATTCAGCCGTTACTTTACTCATCAAATTAAAATACTTTTCTTCCGTTCTGTTTCAAAAAACACTCAAGGCTTCCTTGTTTACCAGAAGACGACCACAAAAACGACGACACTCAGGATAACCGCCGCACCGAGCAGCTTCACCTTGGGATCGGTTTCCAGATCAAGGTCTTTCCGCTCCGGTAAAACCTTCGCCTCGGGCATGGGGCTCAGCGTCGTCACCAATGCCATTAACGCACAGACGGCGACAAAGGCGATCAGGACCTGCAGCAGGAAATGAATGTCGGTCGCGAAAGCTTGGAGAATGCCATAGAGCATGGGGCCGGCTACGAGCGCAAGCACCCCGGCCGCCGGTGGCGCTTTCGGCACCAGCATACCGAACAAGAAGGCCGCCACCACGCCGGGCCAAATGTAGCCCTGGAACTGCTGGATAAACTGGAAGACCCCGCCGAATTTCGGATCGGCCAACATTGGTGCGAGCAGGCAGCCGATAACGACAAAAACAATGACCATGATACGGCCGAGCCAGACCATTTGTGACTGCCTGGCATCTTTGCGAATTAAACGCTGCACCACATCCAGCGTAAAGATCGTGGAGGCAGAGTTGAGCATCGAAGCGAGCGAGCTTGTAATCGCCCCGGCCAGAGCTGCCAGCAGGAAACCACGCATACCCGAAGGTAAAAGATTTGCGATCAATGTGGGATAAGCTTTGTCCGGCGTCTCGGCCAATTCACCGGGAAATAACTGGAAGGCCATGATACCCGGCATGACGATCGCAAAGGGCACCAGCAACCAGAGGCCGCCGGCAAAAATCATCCCCAATTGACCGTCTTTCAAAGTCCTGGCCGCGAGGTTCCGCTGCACGATGAATTGATTGAGACCACAGTAATAAATCAGGACAATCCACATACCGCCGAGTACCCCCGTCCAGGGAAGATTCTCATCACTCGCCGGTAAAACCATGTGCAGCTTATCTTCGTTTGCCGCAGAGAACTCGCCCCAGCCACCACAGGCATCCAGACCAAGGGCAAAAACCAGTAGCCCCCCGACAAGCAGGGCAAGGCCCTGAATTAAGTCGGCATAGGCCACCGCCTTCAAACCACCGATCGCGGTGTAAAAGGCTGCCGCGCCGCCGATCACCCATACCGCTAAACTTAAATCCAGGTCGAAGATGGTATGCAGGGTAAGTCCACCGGAGAAAAGCACCGCTGTCAGTAG
Source organism: Coraliomargarita sinensis (assembly GCF_003185655.1). Classification (NCBI taxonomy): domain Bacteria; kingdom Pseudomonadati; phylum Verrucomicrobiota; class Opitutia; order Puniceicoccales; family Coraliomargaritaceae; genus Coraliomargarita; species Coraliomargarita sinensis. Next base: position 102,038 of record NZ_QHJQ01000004.1, read on the forward strand.
CACCACCACGTAAATCGCCACCGTCAGAATCGCAAAAATCGACCGTGCGTAGACATTGTAGCGGTATTCCAGATATTCCGGCATGGTGTAAATCCCGGCTTTCAGGAATCGCGGTAGCAGCGTGAAGGCGATCAGGACGATCCCCACCGAGCCGATCAACTGCCACCAACTGACGGCGAGACCGACCGCACCAGCCCCCTGCCCCGCCATGCCGACGAACTGCTCGGTCGAGATGTTGGCCGCCACGATGGAAATACCGATCAGCCACCAGGGAAGGCCCCGCCCGGCGAGGAAGTAATCTTCTTCGGCTTCGGCTCCACCGCGGCTTTTAAACAAACTGAAGCCAATGACGGCGGCAAAGAAAGCGAGGAACAGAATCCAATCAAAGGGGGAAAGTACCATGATCAAAGAGGTATGTTGGGATGAAAGGACATGCATCATAGCATTTGACGCAGTTCGATGGGAATAGCTATATTTCCGGCACGCATGGACAATATTACGGACCATAAAGCGGAAGGTTTTGCCGGCCAGCGCTTATACCGACTCCCTAAAATGGCATTACAGCGCCTTCGGGAACGCCCCTTTACCAAGGATTTTATAGTCACCGACCTCGGCTACTTCCCGACCGTAGAAAAACACAGCGTGACCCGTCCCGACGGGGTCAAGCAATGGATCCTGATATTCGTGAACGAAGGCAAAGGCTGGTATGCAAGCGAAGGCAGAACACATGAGCTGGGAGCCAACGAAGTATTGCTTCTTCCGCCGCGGCGTAGTCATTGCTATGGTGCGGATGCCAAGGCACCTTGGAGTATCTTCTGGTTCCACTTCGAAGGCAGGGGCCCGGAAGAGCTATTGGATTGGATCATAGCGAAGCCGGAGCCACAGACCATAGTCTGCCGTTCGCCCGATACACTCCGGCGGCAGTTTCATTCGATTCTTTCGGCGGTCGAGCGAGGCTACCACGAGCATACCCTATTGGAACTTTCCCGGGTGCTCATTAACGTCTTAACTTTACTTCACCGAAATCCGATCAGTGAACCCAATGACATGAGGCTCGAACGGATCGAAGCCACCATGGACCAGATGCGCCGGGACATTGGCCGGCCCAGAACGCTTCGCGACTATGCCTCGACCTCCGGATTATCGGTCAGTCAATTCAGCCACTTGTTTAAACAACATACCGGTATCAGCCCGATGAATTATCAGACCGAAATTCGCATGCAACGTGCCTGTGAATTTCTCGATACCACTTCGTCGAGCATCAAGGATGTGGCCTGGCGGCTCGGCTACGACGACCCGCTTTATTTCTCCCGCACCTTTAAAAAATGCACCGGATTGTCCCCTTCCCAATATCGCGACCGCATTTAGAGCAATACGATCACAGGCAAGGGCCTTCGGAGAGGGGCGGTATTGAAGCAAGTCTTGGCAGTCAGGATGCAGCCACAGTTCCCCGCGCGCAACACCCGGAGGGATTGGTTCGCTGCGCTCAGGGCTGCGCCCCCATCCTGTGGATGGCCCATCTCCGGTCGCCTGCTCCCTCCGTCGAACCGGGGGGTTCAAATCCCTCGATATTGCACAAAAAAAGCCGCAACTTTTGTCGCGGCTTTTATGGTACACCCGGAGGGATTGGTTCGCTGCGCTCAGGGCTGCGCCCCCATCCTGCGGATGGCCCATCTCCGGTCGCCTCCTCCCTCCGTCGAACCGGGGGTTCAAATCCCTCGATATTACACAAAAAAGCCGCAACTTTTGTCGCGGCTTTTATGGTACACCCGGAGGGATTCGAACCCCCGACCTTCTGGTTCGTAGCCAGACGCTCTAATCCAACTGAGCTACGGGTGCATCGGAAATGCGGGATAAAGACAAAGCCTCGGGCACAGATCAAGCCCTAGTTTAAAAAAAAGTTATCCCGAGAAAGGGCGGGCATATACCATGATGGCGGCAATTAGTCCGAGGACCACCAAAAGCCACCAAATAAGCGGCGCCGAGGCCGGTTTGCGGTTGATCACTGCGATCAGTCCACCGAGGGCAAACCAGATGACTAACTTCACAATAATCCAGGGCGTGGTAAAACTGTAGCCCATTTTGGAAATCAGGGCAAAGCCGGCGACAAAGATCAGAAGCAACCCGATGCCGCTGGTAATGGAACCGAGCTTTTTGACTCTGGCATCGTCACTGCCCGCGAGGCTGCGCCCCAAAAGCGCGCCATAGCCGAGAAAGAGCATGACGAGACCGGTGAGATGAAGAATGTGATAAATGTATGGTGGCATGTTGTGGATCTTACAGATTGAGCCCAAAAGGCAAGCGCGCACAAAAAAACCGCCGGTGATATGCCGGCGGTTTTGAAAATGACTTTTTCAACAGGCCTTTAGGAAGCGTTTTCCTGAAAGACGTGGAGGTCGCGCTGCGGGAAGGGAATACTGATACCTTCGGCGTCAAAGCGTTCCTTCACTGCTTTTTGGAAGTCACACTTGAACTGCCAGTTGTCCGAAGACTTGACCCAGGGGCGTACCACGAAGTTGATACTGCTGTCGGCCAGTTCGCTGACGCCAATAAAGGGCGCCGGTTCTTCGAGGACACGTTCGTCTTTGGAAATCATGTCCTGAAGCACGTCCATCACTTTGGATAGATCGTCAGAGTAGCTCACCCCGATCACCATATCGGCACGACGGGTATCGTGAGCGGAAAAATTGGTAATCGCACCGCTCATGACCTGGGAGTTCGGCATGATGATTTTGATATTGTCCGGAGACTTCAGTTCGGTCTGCAAAATGCCAACCTGCACCACGGTTCCCAACTCGCCCCCGATCTTTACAAAATTACCCGCCACAAATGGCTTGAAGATGATCAGCAATACCCCGGAAGCGAAGTTCGACAGGGAACCCTGCAAAGCGAGGCCGACAGCCAGGCCGGCGGCACCAAGCACGGCGACAAAGGAAGTTGTCTGCACGCCAAGTTTATCAATTGCCGCGATCACGACAAAAATAACAAGCGCGCCATAGAGAAGACTTGAGAAAAACCCGACGAGCGTTGCGTCGATTTCTTTCTTCTCCAGGGCGGATTTGAAGAGTCCGCGCAGTTTTCTCGCCACCCACAAGCCGGCAACGAGAATGATAATGGCAAACAGCACTTTCATGCCGTAGCTGGCGATGGCATCTACGATCTTATCAATGTCTTCCATAGTAATTTTCTGAATCAGGGTTGAGTAGTTAACTCTATCGAGTTGAGAAAAATATTAGCAATTAACAGGCCACATCGGCGTGGAAATTGTTCCCTGCCGTGGTCGCTTTGATATACCCTTTGCGAATCGTGAAATCGCCGAATCGCTCCCCTTCGTTACGCTCCTTGGCATAATCGAGCAGGATAGGTTTGAGCTCGTCGATAATTTCTTCGTGGGTAATCGAATTCCGGTAAAGCTTGTTCAGGCGCTCACCTTCAAATCCCGCTCCGAGATATAGATTGTATTTACCGGGCACTTTACCGACGAGGCCGATTTCCCCCAGATAAGGACGGCCGCAGCCATTCGGGCAACCGGTGGAACGAATAATGATGTCATCCTGCTGCAAACCCGCCTCCTCGAGAATAACCTCGAGATCGCTGACAAGGCTGGGCAGATACCGCTCCGACTCGGCAAGCGCTAGGCCACAGGTCGGCAGTGCCACACAGGCAATCTGGTTGCGGCGCATCCCACTGGCCTTTTTGTAGGCGTCGAGCTTGTACTTTTCAACCAGGCGATCGATTTGATCGCGGTCTTCCGCGGCTACGTTGGCGATAATGAGATTTTGATTCGCAGTCAGCCTGAAGTCTCCTTTGTGGACCTTGGAAATTTCCAGCATACCGGTTTTGAGCTGCTTGTCATCCTTGTCCACGATACGACCACCTTCGATAAAGAGCTGCAGGTTCCACTTGCCGTTGGTGCCTTCGTTCCAACCGTAGCGGTCACCGGTGCTTTCGAATGAATAGTCGCGCGGGTCCTCGAGTTCGTAGCCCAAGCGTTTTTCCAGTTCCTCGCGGATCCAGTCTTTGCCAAGGCGCTCGACGGTATATTTAAAACGGGCGTTGGCGCGGTCGACGCGATTGCCATGGTCACGCTGAATGGCCACGATCTTCTCGGCCACACTGACCGCCTGATCGGGTGTGCAAAATGCAATCACATCCGCAAGGCGTGGAAAAGTCTTCTCATTTCCATGCGTCATCCCCATCCCGCCGCCGACGGTGACGTTGAAGCCGGCAAGCTTTCCGTCTTCGATGATAGCAATAAAGCCCAGACAATGGGCGAACACATCCACATCGTTGCGCGGCGGAATGGCCACTGCGATCTTGAACTTACGCGGCAAGTAGGTCGGGCCGTAAAGCGGCTCGGTCGCATCGCCGCCGCAGTCCTTGGAGCGCTCGGCTGCCTGTTCCACGCCGAGTTTAATCGGCTCGCCATCCAGCCACATTTCGGAAAAGGCGGGCGTTTGCGGCTTCAAATGTGCATCAATTTCAGCAGTCACCTTTTGCACCGCTTCATGCACCTCGGACGCGAATGGATTCGGGTTACACATCACGTTACGGTTCACATCGCCGCAGGCAGCCAGCGTCGTCATCGCGACATCATTGCAGGACTTGATGACATCCTTCAGATTGCCCTTCAAAATGCCGTGCAGCTGAAAAGCCTGTCGAGTGGTCAATTTAATGGTGTTGAAGGCGCAAAAGTTGGCCAACTCATCAACCACCTGCCACTGCTCCGGTGTGCAAACGCCGCCAGGCAGGCAAATCCGTGCCAGAAAAGAATATGCTTTGTCCAACTTGTGTTTACGGCGCTGCGCGCGAACATCGCGGTCATCCTGCTGGTAAAGACCATGGAATTTTGTCAATTGCTGGTCGTCCGCCGCAATCGATCCCGTGGATACATCAGCCAGGCCTTCAAGAATCGTGCCGCGCAAATACTCGCTACGGGTCTTGATGCCCTCGTTTTTGTGAAGTTGTGGTGCTGTCTCGCTGTCGGATATCATAGATAAAAATGAACTAGAAAAGCGCTTCCGTGCAAACTGGCAAATCCAGAGCGCACATGAGGTCAAAAATTATAATTTAAAGCTTACTTGTATTCTTAGGTTTGTCACTCAAAAACCAAAGAAAAGCCCGAAAAGTCGAGAAATGACTAGCTTTTAAACAGATCCGTGTTTTCATTCCCTCTTTTTTTAGAGCTTCGAAGCAATATGAGTAACAGCGATTCCATTGTTCCCGGCAACAACCCGCTCCGTCCCGAGCAAGCCAATTTATTGAATCAACTTCTTCCCGGCCTGGCCCCGGAACAAATGATGTGGTTGGAGGGTTTTGTCAGCGGTCTGCGTGCCGGTCAAGGCGGTCCCGCCGCTGCAGCAGCCCAACAACCGGCAACCAGCCCGGAGCTTACTGTGCTTTACGGCACCGAATCCGGCAACTCCGAGAGTCTCGCCGACCAGACGGTCAAGGCTGCCAAAGGTTCCGGCTTCAAGGCAAAGGCCGTCAACATGGCCGACCTTAAAGTAGCCAAGCTCAAGGACATTCAAAACCTGTTGGTGATTGTCAGCACCTGGGGTGAAGGAGATCCGCCGGAAACAGCGGTAGATTTCTACGAGGAATTCATGAGTGACAAGGCACCGAAGCTCGAGAACACACGCTTCTCCGTACTGGGACTCGGTGATACCAGCTACGAACACTTCTGTAAGATGGGCAAAGACTTCGACAGCCGTTTGGAAGCGCTGGGTGCGAAGCGGATTTATGACCGCAAGGATTGTGACGTTGATTACGACGACGATTACGAAGCCTGGCATGCCGGAGCCCTCAAAGCCCTTGAAGCTGAGGCTGGAGCCAGTGCGACTGCGACCGCTCCAGCTGCAGCCACAGCAGCGGCTGCTCCTGTCAAATATTCCCGCAAGAACCCCTTCCCCGCCGAGTTAAAGGAGCGCGTCCTTCTCAACGGCAAAGGCTCGGCCAAGGAAACCATCCACTTGGAATTTGACCTCGAAGGATCCGGTTTGACCTACGAAACCGGTGATGCCCTGGCAGTCATTCCTCACAACGCATCTGATGTGGTGGAGGATTTACTGAAAGCGTCAAAACTCGACGGTGATACCAAGGTAAGCCTGAAAGACGGTGAGTTCAGCCTGCACGAAGCACTCACGAGCCATCTTGATATCACCGCACTTTCCAAGCCGGTCCTGAGCCGCTATAATGAATTCGCCAAAAGCGATGAACTCGATGCCGTCATCAATGACAAAGAGAAGCTCAGCGACTTCATCTATGGCCGGGACGTGGTCGACCTACTGACCGAATATCCGGCGAAAGAACTCACAGCAGACGCATTGGTCGGCATTATGCGCAAGCTACCACCGCGCCTATACTCGATTGCTTCCAGCCCGAAAGCTCATCCGGATGAAGTGCATCTGACGGTAGGCGTGGTTCGTTACAGTTCGAACAGCCGTCCCCGCAAGGGCGTCTGCTCCACCTATCTTGCCGAACGTATCGAAGAAGGTCAAAAGGCCGAGGTCTTCGTCTCGCCCAACAAGAACTTCAAACTGCCTGCCGATCCGGACACGCCCGTCATCATGGTAGGGCCCGGCACGGGCATCGCGCCCTTCCGTGCTTTTATCGAAGAGCGCCAAGCGACCGGAGCCAAAGGGAAAAACTGGCTCTTCTTTGGCGACCAGCATTACCTGACGGACTTCCTCTACCAGACTGAATGGCAAAGCTACCTGGCGGACGGCATTCTGACAAAACTCGATGTCGCCTTTTCCCGCGACCAAAAGCACAAAATATACGTGCAGGACCGGATGCGAGAGAATGCGAAAGAGCTCTACGCCTGGTTGCTGGAAGGGGCCAAGTTCTATGTATGCGGCGACGCCAACCGAATGGCCCACGATGTCGACCAAGCCCTTCATGACATCGTCGAACAGGAAGGCGGGTTCTCGAAAGAGGAAGCCGCCGACTACGTCAAACAACTGAAGACGGACAAACGCTACCTGCGCGACGTCTATTAGGGCTGAAGCTTGTAAAGAGCTCAACCCGCCACTGCCTGTTCCCTCCTTCCCGCAAGGAACGAGAGCTACTTTCACTTTTATTTTTCACCTTTATTCTTATGGACGTCCTTTGCGCAGGCTACGCTTGTGTCGACATCAACTTTAAGGCCAAACATCATCCGGTGCCCGACGAAAAACTTCGGGCGATCGACATGCACAGTTGTGGCGGCGGGCCGGCAGCCAATGCAGCTGTCGCCATCGCGCGACTGGGCGGTCAGGCAGGCTTCGCCGGATACTTGGGTAACGATGCCTTCGGTGAAGCGCATTTATCTGAATTAAGAAAGGAAGGAGTCGATTGCTCCGGAATCTCGCGTGGCGAGTCCCCCACTCCCATCGCCTGTGTCACAATCAAACCGGACGGCCAACGCTCGATCGTTGACTATTTCCCCGCACAATCCACCGCCCCCGAAGATGCGGCCAGCCTGAAAAAACAGGCTGCCAAGGTGCTTCTGATTGACGGGCACCAACCTCTTCTCTCTGCCAGACTTCTTGATGAAGCCAGAGAGCTGGGCATTCCCAGCTTGCTCGACGCCGGCTCGGTCCACGATGGCACACTGATGCTCTATAACAAAGTCGACTACCTCATCACCTCGGAAAAGTTCGCACGGGAAATGAGTAAGGAAGATGACCCACGCCTTGCCCTGGCTGCCCTGGACGGAGCGGCCCCCTTTATTGCCTGCACCTGGGGTGAGGATGGCGTCTATTGGCAGGATGACGATGGCCAGCACCACATGCCCGCCTTTGACATTGAGGCCGTTGACACCACCGGAGCGGGAGACGCATTCCACGGAGCCTTTGCGCTTGGTTTGGCCGAGGGCCTGGGGGTTCGAGATAACTTGCGACGTGCCTCGGCGACCGCGGCCCTGACATGTTTAAAAAACGGCGCTCGAAGTGCTTTGCCCAACCGTGATCGGGTCCTGGCATTATCACACGCTTACTAAGGGACACAGGAGAGCCGCCACGCGATTGCAGTCCAGATATCTATATTTGCAAGGTATCGACCATGATCCCGTGCAGCTCATTATTACGGATGTATCCGGGGAGTTGTTCCGGGCCCGCACCCATTAAGAACAAGTCGACGTTTTCCGAAGTGTGGTTGTTCGACGTCCATCCCACCGAGCAGATCTTTTTTAGTTCATCGTCAAAAGCACGCGTCATGCGACTGTTTAAATAATTCACTCTGGGGTTGTCGATTGCGGCCTGAATATCGGCAGACTGTTTTTCGGCAGGTGTGATACCGGTCGCTTCCCTAAATAGGTCCGGATTGAATTCTCCGGCCGAACGAAAGCGTTCTTCCAACCACTCGAAGCTGTATTTAAACTGATTGATTCGATCAAGCGCCGGGCCACTGTCACGGTAGCCGCGCCCGCTTCCATCAAGCTGACAGCCACCCGTACCGTGGTCCGTTGTCACGATCAGCATGGTATCCGGATGCTTTTCAATGAAATCCAGGGCGATTGGAATACAATTATCGAACTCCAGAAGCTCGTGCAAGATGGCTCCGGGATCATTGGCATGACCGGCATGATCCACCCGACCCGCTTCGACCTGAAGCGCGAACCCACTCGGCGACCCCTCAAGATTCGTCAGCGCCGCCTTGAACATTGCCGCCAAACCGGGCGTGTCTGCCAGAGAGGTGTCGTTTTTACGGTCTATCGCATACGGCATGTGCCCCTCCGCAAAGATACCCAGCAGCTTCTTGTCTATTTTTGCCTGCTTTTTGAGTTGCTCACGATTCCGGGCCACCCCGTAACCCGCATCGGCGAAAGCGTTGAAGTAGTCGACCTGCTTGCCGCCTTCCTCGACTTGTGTAAAGAATTTGGAGCCACCGCCCATCAGTAGATCGATTTCGCGATCAAGATATTGGGCGACAATAGCCTCTTGATCACTACGATTCGCCGCATTGGCAGCAAAGCCGGCCGGCGTGGCATGCGATACCGTACACGTCGTGACCAGGCCCGTTCGTTTACCTGCCCGCTTGGCCCGAACAAATAATGGTGTCAGTGACTCACCATCGGGAGCAGTATTGATCGAACCATTATTCACCCGGTGTCCCGACCCCCAGGAACTGGCTGCCGCAGCCGAATCCGTTACCGGAGAGTTCAGTGATGCCGTATCCTGAGTGCACCGACGCAGGTCGGCGCGTTGACTCAGATTCATCCAATTCAAGAGCTTGCCCTTGTTGCGCTCGTTCCAGTGATGCGCCAGCCCCAATGTACCATGGCACATGCCATCGACAACGAGGAAGATCAGGTTCTTGGCCCTGTTGTCAGGCTTAACCTGCGCGGATACGGCTTGCCCCGGCAGGAGCGTGCCAGCCAGACCGGCCAGACCGGCACCTTTGATGAAATTTCGACGGGAATGGGATGATTGAACTTGAGACATCTATTACGGGGGCAAGGTGAAACTATCATGCATCACTGACGGCGCATTTCAAAGACACAAAAAAACGCCGTCACTTATTAAGAGACGGCGTTGTCAAAGAATATCAACTGCTTAATCGCGGTAGCCTTCAATCTGACCGGACTTGTAACGCTCCATCAGGAGGCCGGAACCGGTAGAACCTTCGTAAGCAGTCTTATTGCTCATGGAGCCGGAAGAATCTTCAGCCGATGCAGGTTCTTCGCTGCCAGCTGATTCGGTGCCACCGCTGGAAGCACAACCCAGAACGAAGAGGCTAAATATCAGTAGTGGGAGAATGTATAGGAGTTTCATAATGAGTATAGGATGGATGAGACATAGACTATTTAAGATTTTCCTAAGTATTGCAATCACTTGATTGAAATTATTTGCCGTTAGAAAGTTAGCTTCGAATGTCACAATCCCAGCCTTGTCTTGCCATTAAATCGGGATAATTAACTTAGTTATACAAAACGACATGCCCACTACTTCCAAAACGAAAACACGCTTTCCATACTTCAATCGCGAACTCAGCTGGCTGGCATTTAACCGCAGAGTGTTGGAGCAGGCCGAGTCCGAGGATTATCCCTTGTTGGAACGAATGAAGTATCTCGCTTTCGTCAGTTCCAACCTGGATGAATTTTTCGAAATTCGCGTGGCCGGGCTCCTGCAGCAGGTCAAGTCTGGCGTCATCGAGCGCGGCCCGGACGGACTTGGGCCCAAGGAACAGTTAAGGCGCATTCAGCTTATTGTGAAACGTCTGGTCAACGACCACTACAGTTGCTGGGAAGAGCAAATCATGCCCGGCCTTAAGAAGGAAGGCGTCATTTTCAGTGACTACGATGGCCTGACCAGAAACGAGAAAAAGTGGGTCGAACGGTATTTTGAAGAACAGGTATTCCCGGTCCTCACGCCTCTGGCGATTGATCCGGCCCACCCTTTTCCCCAGCTGACGAATAAAGCACTTTATATTCTGGCCTCGATCGATGATCCGGAAACGCGCATCATCGAGCGCATGATGGCGATCATCCCGGTTCCCCGGGTGTTGCCACGCATTGTCAAAATCGAAGCGCCGCGCAGAGGCAACCCGGATGTGTATATTTTTCTCAGCGATATCATTCAGCGCTACGCGAAACGCCTCTTTCAAGGCTACCGCGTCAGTTCGGCCGTGCCCTTCCGCATCACCCGAAACAGCGACCTGTATATTGATGATGAAGAAGTCGAAAATCTCCTTCGTAAAGTTGAAGAGGAGTTGATGAATGTACAAAAGGGGGCAGCTGTACGCCTTGAAATATCCAAAGGAGCCGACCCCGTGCTCGTGCAGCAGCTGCTGGAATCCATCGACCTGAAACCTCAGAACATGTTCACAGTCGACGGCCCCATCAACCTGCTTCGGTTGATGAGTGCTTATGATCTGATCGACCGGCCCGATTTGAAGTTTGCCCCCTTCACGCCTCATGTGCCGCGGGAGCTAACCCCGCCGGAACGCATTTTCGACAGTATCAAGCAGAAGGACATTCTGCTCCATCACCCGTTCGACAGTTTTCAGCCCTTCGTTGATTTTCTGAATCAGGCTGCGCGCGACCCGGAGGTTTTTGCCATCAAACAAACCCTCTACCGCACGTCAGGGGATTCCCCAATTGTGGAAGCCCTCATGGAGGCCTCGCGCCGGGGCAAACAGGTCACCGTGCTGATCGAAATCAAAGCAAGATTTGACGAGGCCAATAATATCCAATGGGCCCGGCAACTGGAAGACGTCGGCGTGCATGTGGTTTACGGTCTGGTGGGCCTGAAAACGCACTGCAAAACCTGCATGGTTGTCCGCCGCGAAAAAGGCAACCTGAGGCGCTATGTCCACCTCGGCACCGGCAACTACAATCCCAAAACGGCAAAACTTTATACCGACCTCAGCTACTTTACAGCGAAGCGCGAAATCGGGGCTGAAGTGGCTGGCCTTTTCAATACGCTCACCGGATTTTCCCTCACCCCTACATTCAAGAAACTGTTGGTGGCTCCGTTCACCCTGCATAACCGCATACAACGCTGCATCCGTGCGGAGACGCGTAACGCCAAAGCCGGACTACCCGCACGAATCATCGCTCAAACCAATAGCCTGGTCGACCAGCAGACAATTGATAACCTCTACTACGCTTCTCAAGCGGGGGTAAAAATCGATCTCATCGTCCGCGGCATCTGTAATTTGGTGCCAAATGTCAAAGGCGTGAGCGAGAACATTCGGGTGCGTAGTATATTGGGCCGCTATCTGGAACATAGTCGGATTTATTATTTTGAAAACAGCAACGGCTCACAACCGCTGATGTATGCCGGCAGTGCCGACTGGATGCCCCGTAACTTTTATCGCCGGATCGAGGCTGTCTTTCCGGTCGAAGATGTCGAACTGCGGGAAAAACTTTATGACATTCTGGAAAAACAACTGCAGGATAATAAAAACGCCCGCCTTCTCCGGGCGAACGGCTCTTATAAAAAAGTATCGTCCAAAAAGATCGGAACTCCCTATTCGGCACAGGAAGCTTGCATGGACGAAGCCAATGCGAATCGCCAGGAACTGGAAAAAGAATTGTTGGAAGAAACCGAACAGTAATACCTTTTCCCGTTTCCGGCAGTGTCCTGACCGGTCAATATGCCGGAACTTTGCGTGGAAGTGGCACTCTACAGTTATGTCCATGGCCGGAATCGCCCGTTTATTCGGACGAATGGCCTTTTAACTGGACTTAACATTCGCTCAGAAACATAACCTTCGGACCGAAAAATTATGAAAAACCAGCCTCAAAATCAGTCTCGCCGAGACTTCCTCAAAGCATCCACCGCCCTCGGGGCATTTACCATTCTCCCCAGCTCGGGCTTGTTCGGTAACAATGCCGTCAGCCCGAACGAAAAAATCAATTTAGCCGTAATTGGTTGCGGCAATCAGGGAAACAACGACCGCAGATCGCTACTGGGGTCCGGCCATTGTAATGTCGTCGCTCTTTGTGACGTGGATATGGAGGGCGGCCACACCTATCAGGCACGATACCAACACGGCCTTGCGCCCGCTCCCGCCGGTAAGGAGAACGAAGTTTACCCCCACAAGGCCAAGGGCTACACTGATTTTCGGGTCATGTTCGATGAAATGGCCGATGAGATCGACGCCGTACTTGTCGCCACACCGGACCACTCCCACTTTGCCGCGGCCATGCTCGCCATGTCACTCGGCAAACACGTTTTCGTGGAAAAGCCGCTTGCTCACACTTTCGGTCAGTGCGAACGCCTGATCAAGATGGCTGCCAAGAACCCGAATCTGGTGACCCAAATGGGCAACCAGGGTTTTTCCGGCGCCAATTACTTCCAATTCAAAGCGTGGTCGGAAGCTGGAGTGATTAAAGACATCACCCGCATCACCGCGCACATGAACCGCCGTCGTCGCTGGCACGGCTGGGGCACCACCGTGGCGAATTACCCCGAAGATCCCATGCCGGAAGATCTCGCCTGGGAAGTCTGGCACGCGACCGTCCCCACCAACCGCCCCTTCAGCAAGCGGCTCCACCCGCAGGAATGGCGCAGCTGGTACGACTTCGGCTGCGGCGCGTTCGGCGACTGGGGGCCGCATATCCTCGATACCTGTCACCACTTCCTCAAGCTCGGCATGCCGACAGCGATTCGTGCACTCGGTTTTGAGGGCATTAATGCCAGTGGCCTGGTCTACCCGCAGGCCAGCACCATTCAGTTTGCCTTCCCCGAACGCGGTCCCGGCCTCCCCGCTTGTGATGTGACCTGGTATGACGGCACGGGCAACAAGCCCAAGCTCGAAGGGGAATACACCGACAGCGGTGAGCCGGAAGAACTCAATACCCCCGGCAAAGTCCTCTACAGCAAGGACCTCGTCTTCATGGGTGCCAGCCATGCCTCGCCTCTGCAAATCGTACCGCGTCAGAAATTCATGGATATGCGCAAGTCACTGCCCCGGTTCCCGCAGAAGAACTCCAATCACTATGAGAACTTCCTGCTGGCCTGTAAGGGCGAAGAAGAATCCCGCTCTCCGTTCGGCATCAGTGGCCCGCTTTCCCAAGTCTTCAATCTGGGAATTCTTGCCCAGCAATTCGGCAGCGACCTCGAATTCGATCCCGAGAGCAAGCAAATCACCAATAACCCGATTGCACAGGAATTGCTGGATCCGGCTCCCCGAAAGGGCTGGGAAGAGTTTTATAACCTTTAAGCCCTGACATGCCTAACATGATCAAACCGATCCTACTTAGCCTCACCGGTCTGCTGGTTTCGCTCAGCGCATTCGGCAACCAAATATCCGAAGATCAACAGCATTTCGTCAAACGCTACGAAAAGCATAAAAAACTGGTGCCGCCGGGCGAGGCTCTAATCAACAAAGATCCGGAGCCGAAACTCTGCTGTGGTTTCACGGAGCTCTACAACGGCAAGGACCTCAGTGGATGGACCGCCCGCGGCGGCGAGTGCACCTTCGAGGCCAGAGGCGATGTCATCGTCGGCACCACGGTCAAGGGCTCCCCCAGCACCTACCTATCGACAGACAAAGAGGACTATGAAGACTTCATCTTCACCGCCGAGCTGAAGTGGGAAGTCGCCGGTAACAGCGGCATTATGTTCCGCGCCCAGCGTAAAGCGGGCAAAAAACACGAGACCGTCTACGGCCCGCAGTGCGAAATGGAGGGCGATTTTGCCGACGATCGCCGGGGCTGGTCCGGCGGCATCTACGGACAAAGCGACGGCGGCTGGATTTATCCCCTTTGGCTGGAAGCTCATGCCGAAGCGCGGCAGGCTTTGAAAAAAGGCGAATGGAATCGCGTCACCATTCAGGCTGTGGGCAATGAATTCAAAACCTGGATCAACGGCGTGCCCGCGGCCCGCTGGATCGATGCAAACGGGGAATATCCGAAAGGGTTTTTCAGCCTGCAGGTGCACTCCGGCAAGCAAGGCGAAATTCACTTTCGAAACGTGAAGGTGAAAGAGCTCGAACCGGGCTGGAAGGACCTCTTTGCGTCCGGCGACTTTTCCCAGTGGACCAAGGTGAACGGTGACCCCGTCCCCCATCAGTGGACCATCAACGACGGGATTGTTCACCGCGAAAAGAATGGCGGTGGTGGCATCATTACCAAAACCCAGTACAAAGACTTCGAACTGCGCTTTGACTGGAAAATCAGCGAAGCGGGTAACTCGGGCATCAAATACCGCACCCGCGGCCGTCTCGGCCTGGAGTATCAGGTACTCGACGACGACAAACACAAGGACGCTAAAGACCCGACACATCGTGCGGGCTCGCTCTACGATATTTTAGCCGCCCCTGACGATAAGCCACTCAACGCCCCCGGCGAGTGGAACAGCGGGCGCATCGTTGCCCATGGCAACCACATCGAGCACTGGCTGAACGGTAGTCTGGTCGCTACCATTGAACTCGGCAGCGACGACTGGAAGCAACGCTTCGAAAAGAGCAAGTATCGCAAGCACGAGGGCTTCGGCACATGGACCGGCCCGATTTTGCTTCAGGATCACTACGATAAAGTTTGGTATCGGAATATCCGGATACGTGAACTGTAGTCCCCAGATCAACAACTCCGTCAGCAGGCTTTCAACCCAACCTGTAACTTATTCCCTAACCTAATATCCCAACAAATGACAGATCAACTCGACCGCATCTCGGAAATTCAACAACGTGGTTTTTTAGGACGCCTCACCGGCTATGCAAAAATGACCGGCCCCGGATGGGTGCAGGCAGCGGTTACCCTGGGCGGAGGTTCTCTGGTTGGGGCACTCTACCTCGGCGTGATCGGTGGCTATCAATTCATGTGGCTCCAGCCCCTCGCTATGCTCTGCGGGGTCATCATGTTGAGCGCGATTTCCTATGTTACCCTTTCCTCGGAAGAGCGGCCCTTTGTCTCGGTTAAGAAAAACATCTCTCCGAGTTTGGCCTGGGGCTGGCTCATTGCCACCGTGGTTGCCAACGTCGTCTTCTGCTCCGCCCAATTTGCTCTGGGTACCGACGCAGCGCAGAACAACCTTGGGGTATTATCCAAGTCCGAAGCCCCTTATTTGATCACTGCAGTGTTCGCAGCCGTCGGCCTGACACTTTTATGGCTCTCCCGCAAAGGCGGCTCCGCATCCCGAGCCATTGACAATGTTCTGAAAGCTCTGGTTGCCGTTGTCGTATTGGCATTCATGGGCGTGGTCGTGGTGTTGGCCAGTAAGGGCGCCATTGCCTGGGGCGCCCTTTTCAAGGGCCTGATCCCCGACTTCAGTGCTCTCTTTAAACCTACGGCGACCTACACCGAAGCGATTGCCGCGACCGGTGAAAGTGCCGGTTTTTGGTCCAAATATATCGCCGAAAATCAGCGTGATGTCATTATCGGGGCATTCGGCTCGGCTGTTGGCATTAACATGACCTTCCTGCTGCCCTACAGCCTAAAGGGCAAGGGTTGGGGCAAGCCCCACCGTGAGCTTTCCTTCTTTGACTTGGCACTCGGTCTTTTCGTCCCCTTTATCCTCGCCACTTCTTTTCTGGTGATTGCCACGTCTTCACAGTTTCATGCACGGGCGGATGGTGTTCACTCCGAGACCGCCTACCGCAATGTCATCGACCAGCGCCTGGCGAATGTAAACGACGAGTTCGACAGCCTGCCCGACGAGGCGAAGCAAGAGCTCCGCGAAACACTGCCACAAGCCGACAAGGACATGGGCGTGATGCTGGCCAAACGGAACGCCCGTGATCTGGCAAGTTCCCTGGAACCGTTTCTCGGAAAGAGCTCTCAACTGATCTTCGGTGTCGGTGTTCTGGCCATGGCGCTCAGTACGATGATCGTGCACATGATGATGAACGGCTATGCGATCTCCGAAGCTTTTGGCCGGCCCGGTGAAAAAGGTATTTTCATGATCGGTGCCGCCATGCCGGCGCTGACGGGCTTCCTCTCCCCCATCCTCTGGAGCGGGGAAACCAAGACCGCACTGGTCGTGCCCGCGGCGGTCATCGCCACCACCCTGCTGCCGATCGCCTACTTTATCTTTATTCTCTTGATGAATTCCAAGAAGGCACTCGGGCCGGAACTCCCCAAGCATCGCGGCCTGATCAATGTATTTATGATCTTCGCGGCCGGTGTCGCCACCTTCGCCTCGGTCTGGAACCTCATGGGCAAAGCTTCCGGAGGCGGCTTGGGAAGCACGATCGGTGTGATCGGTCTCATTGCCCTTCCCTTGCTGATGCTCGTCGGGCTTATCGGCTTTCTCCGGAGTAACCGCGCCTAACATTTTCTCTACAGAAACAAATTATGAAATTCGGAATAATAGGAACAGGAATGATTGGCGGCTTTCACGCCAAAGCAATTGATGCTATGCAGGGCGGTGAGCTCGGCGGCGTCGCCGACCGCGCTGTCGAACGGGCCAACAGCTTTGCCGAGGAATACAACACCAAGGCCTACGAATCCGTGGATGTCATGCTCGCGGATCCCGAAATCGAAGTCGTTACCATCGGCACACCCTCCGGCGCGCACTTTGAACCTGCCATGGCGGCGATCAAAGCGGGCAAGCACGTTATCATCGAAAAGCCGCTGGAAATCACGACCGAGCGTATCGACGAAATGATGGCTGCGGCCAAGAAACAGAGCGTGACCCTGGCTGCCGTCCTCAACCGCCGCTTTCACCCCGGCATGGATGCTTTTAAAGCGGCGGCCGATGCCGGCCGCTTCGGCAAACTCACCTCGGCTTCGGCTTACGTGAAGTGGTATCGTGACCAGGCTTACTACGATTCCGCCGGCTGGCGGGGCACCTGGGCACTCGATGGCGGCGGTGCCCTCATGAATCAATCCATCCACACGATCGATGCGCTCCTCTACCTTGCCGGTCCGGTCAAATCGGTGCAGGCCAATACCGCCTGCCTCGCGCACACCGATATCGAGGTGGAGGATATCGCCGTGGCGATTTTGGAATTTGAGAATGGCGCCCGCGGCGTGATTGAAGGCAGCACCTGCTCGTGGTCCAAGGACGGCCATCCGGCGCGTGTGCAACTCGCCGGCACCGAAGGCTCCGTCTTCCTCGCCGACGAAAGCTTTGAGATCTGGGATTTCATGAACGAAACTCCAGAGGACGACGAGATCCGCGGCAAGTTCATGAAAGGCGCCGATACCGGCCTGGGAGCCAACGATCCAACCGCGATCAACTTCTACCAGCACCAGCGCAACTTCGAAGAAGTCGTCGCCTCCATAAAGGAGGGTCGCGAGCCGAGCACTTCGGCCACGGAAGCGCGCAAGAGTGTCGAACTGATCCAGGCGATCTACGAGTCCGCCCAGAACGACGGCAAGCTGGTTAAGCTTTAGTCAAAAATCGAGTTCACTTATACCGAATTCAGAAAGGTCTGTCTCGGTAGGCTCGCTTTGTAGCGATGGCACGATACATGTCACGCTGTCTTTTCCGGCGTAACCCGGTGAAGAGAGAAGCTTCGTTGAGCGTAGGCGGAGTGTCGTCGATTATCAGCTCGTATAGATCGATCGACCTTGCTCTCGCAAGGTCGGTACGAGGACAAACCTTCTTGGAACTGGTATTAGTGGCCGCCGCAACATGACGGCATGTTGGGCATGGCGATTTTCGCACTGGGTGTGGTGTCGGCTTCCAAGTCGCCACAGGCGAACTGGATACCAGCCAGGTAGTGCTTCAGCAGCATGGGGTTCCAGTAAATGTGGTGGTTGTGGCCAAGGCTGCTGTAAAAGACTTTGCCTTCGCCCACTTGCTGGACCCAGGCAACCGGGTAATCGTTATCCTCGCGCCTCATGCCCTTCACCTCGTCACTCCGTTCGGGGTCCAGATGCAGTAGAATACGCAGTTTTTCCCGCGAGTAGGGCTCGGGCTTGAATTGATAGATCTCCTCGACGATTTGAAAGTCTTTCACCTTGCCGAACGCCGGTTTGTTGGTGGCATGCTCCGGATCCTCGACGACTATCGTCACCTTTGAATTGGCCCCCCAGGGGTGTCCCCAGAAATAGCCGCCGATGGCTTTACCGTAGGCTTCATGATTGTAGCAGCTGTCGGTCGCGGCGTGAATGCCCACCAAACCACCGCCCGCCTTCACGTAGTCGATGAGATTATCCATCAGGCGGTTGTGACGATCTTGCAACCAGGCCAGATCTGCTTCCGAGTAGTTTTTCCGAGCCTTCTTATTCGGCATGAAAAAATCCTGCGTGGTATTGAGCAGGACCACGGAATCAAAGGTCTTCAAGACATCCGGTTCGAAATTTGCCGGATCGTCACTAATAACCGTCTCGTAAGCCCCGGTCGCCGCTCCCATCTTCTCGAGAGCGAATTGACCGGTGGGAATCGACCTGTGACGAAAACCGGCGGTCGCGCTGACCACCAGAATGCGACGCTTCGCAGCGGGCTCGACCACGGGAACCTCGGGTAAAGCAGCCTCTATCTTTTCCGCATGCTCCTCGGACACGGGTTTGTCGTTGAATTTCGGAACAAAATCAACGGCGGCCTGAAGGCAAACGGTCGAGGCAAGAAAAAGAAGAGAGGCTGCTTTCATAAGGATATACTAGACGGTTCGAAGGCTTACTGTTTTTCCTTGTCGAAGGCGGCATCGAAGGCCACGTCACTCGCGGAAAAGTCCATGTCCTTGGTGAAGGCACATGCCTCGGCACCGCCTCTGAAACGGTCCATGCGCGAGTCCTCCCATTCGATGGAAAGCGGACCGTGGTAGCCGATATCGTTGAGCGCCACGATCACTTCCTCGAAGTTCACATCGCCTCTGCCGGGAGAACGGAAGTCCCAGTAGCGGCGATAGTCACCAAAATCAGTGTGACCACCAAAGACCCCGACATCGCCGTTGGAGTGACCCCACCAGGCATCCTTCACGTGAGCGTGGAAGATCTGGTCGCGGAATTCGTAGATAAACTTAATGTAGTCCACCCCCTGATAGCCTAGGTGGCTTGGGTCGTAGTTGAAGCCGAAACGTTTGTGGTTGCCGATTGCTTCGAGCGCACGTCTCGCGCTGGCGATATCAAAGGCGATTTCAGTCGGGTGCACCTCGAGCCCGTAATAGACATCTTCTTTATCAAAAGCGTCCATAATCGGTTTCCAGCGCTTGGCAAAGTCCTCAAAACCGGCGTCGATCTGCCCGGGAACCACTGGCGGGAAGGAGTAGAGCAAGTGCCAGATGGATGAACCGGTAAAGCCGTTCACCACGACACGCTCCGGAGCGCCGCCGGGCTTGGCATCGAAGAATTTACGTGCAGCCTTGGCCGTATCGATCATTTCCTGTGCGGCCCGCTGGCGAACCCCCTCGGGATCGCCGTCACCCCAGATCTCGGGACTCAGAATCGCTTTGTGCCGCTCGTCGATATGATCGCAGACGGCCTGCCCCACAAGGTGATTGGAAATTGAGAAGCAGCTCAGACCATTTGCTTCCAGTTGTTCCCACTTCTTTTCGACGTAGTCAGACTCATTCAGGGCCTTCTGTACGTCAAAGTGATCGCCCCAACAGGCGAGCTCCAGTCCGTCGAAGCCCATTTCCTTCGACTTCGGTGCCAGCTCGGCAATGGGAAGGTCGGCCCACTGGCCGGTGAATAATGTAACATGTCGTGACATAGGTATGATGTTTTTGGGATTTCAGGTTATGGTTATAAAAATCAACGCTTCTTCCAGCCCTGCTCTTTGCAGATCTTGTCGACCTTTTTCAGGAGCTTGTTATCACCATCGATAAACTGATATTTCTTCAGGTAGTGGAATGCACGGTCGAGTTCCAGCATCTTGCCACGATAGGATTCGGCGTCGTCGGCAGAGGCGACCGCGAATTCCTCGAGGTAAGCCTGAATCAGTTGATTCGCATCAGCGCGGGCCTCCTTGTTTTCCAGATAAACGATCGATTCGAGCAGGCGAAGGGCCTTGTCAACTCCTTCCATGCTTTGTGCGTCTTTACGAATGCTGGCGGCAATCTCCGTCCGCTTGTTCATGGTGGCCTCCACACTCAAACGGCCATCCGTACCGCCGTCGAGGGGGCGAGGCCGCAGCGGGCGATACCAGATATTTCGAAACCGAACGGGATTTCCGTGGTCCTGCAGGCGCAGGCTACCTTTTTCCGGAAAGACACGGTCCAGGTCCTGACGTGTCTTGTGTCCGCCGCCACCTTCAAGCGGCGTGCTGTCCTGCACCACGACACCGTTCACCAGAACGGTCAAACGACCGGAATCAAGAACTTCACCATCGCGAACGATCGGACGGCGGAAAATAATATCGTAGCTCTGCCACTCACCGGGAGCCCTTAGAGCGTTGGCGGCAGGCGGCATCACACCGTACACCGAACCGGCGCTGCCGTCCGGATAGGTCGGATTGCGGTAGTTGTCCAGGACCTGAACTTCCACCATTCCGTTCAACAGAAAGACACCACTGTTTCCGCGGCCCTGTCCACTCCCCTGCACTTCTTCGGGAGCCGCCCATTCGACGTGCAACTGGCAATCACCAAATTCCTCCTTGGTCGCGATGTAGCCGGAGCCGCGAACCGCCTGCATGTAATCGTCGGTAAAAATCCAATCGTTCTTACGCTTGTCATCCGGACGCAGGTGCTTCCAATTTTCCTGACTTTGCTTGCCCTCGAACAAGACGATGGCATCGGATGGCGGATCGCCATATTCATCCCCCGGGACCACCAGCGGCGGCTGCGGGCGGTTCATATCATGGACCGCCCAGGGATGATGCTCGTCGGGCGGCTCACCGTAAAAACGGGCGGCATCGAGAGCCGAAAAACCGGCAAGGAGTGTGAGTAAGATCAGGATTTTTTTCATACAGTTATGATGCTAAGAATGAGTCGTGGGTACACGCGTCTACTCTTTTAATAGTTTAATGGCGGCGTCATTTCCAGCTCCGACGGCTACGTCGTAAGCGGAATCACCGTTATCAGCTTCGACAGCGGGATCCACGCCTTGATCCAATAAAAACTGCAACAGCTCAGTATCAGCGCTGGCCGCCGCTTCGTGCAGTGGCGTGCCACCGCGCTCGCTCAATACATTTACGTCCGCACCGCCCGCAACCAATACTTTCGTGATCTCCAATCGATTCTTTGCTGCCGCGTTGTGCAGCGGCGTCCAGCCGGCTTTGTCCCACTCGTTCGGCTTGGCCCCGGCCTTGAGCAATTCGGATGCAACCGTAGGCAAATCGCGATCCACCGCCAGATGCAGCGGCGTGCGCTGGGAAGAATCCTTTACATTTAAATCGGCATCCGCCGCAATCAAAGCCTTGGCGATGTCACCTTTTTTGCGCAGGATCGCCTGGTGGAGGGGGCGCAATTTGGGGTGCTCCCCCTGGTTGGCCCGTTCCGGATAAAGCTCCAGCTGTCGGCGGACATCCTGAAGATCCCCCTGCGCAATCGCCTCGTCTATCGTATCGTATTTTGAACTTTCGGTCGGCGCACAACCGGCGCAGACCAAAAGTCCGACGATCACGAGACAACGGACGACGCACAGGGGGGACTTCATGAATACACCTTCTACCCGAGATCGACCTTGGTCCACTCGTTGTTGTTCTTGTGGGAGGTGACGGCGGCATCGATAAAGGCAAGCCCCATGCGACCGTCGTCGACGTTGGCGTAGCGACTGCCGTCACTGCTCCACTCTTCGCCGGCCTTCCATGCGCGGACGTCTTTTTCGAATTCACGGTGGAGTCGCGCGTAAGCATCGTGGAACGCTTCGACGTGACCGAACGGAATCGTTGGCTCGTCGAGCAACCACTGCGGGACATCGCCGAGGAAGCCGTCGTTGGCCTCGACACAGGCCCGGTAATAGGTGCGGTCCGGTTGACCGGGCAGGCAAATGGTAACCGCCTCGGCATCTTCCTGACGCCACTTGAGCGTACCCTTGGTGCCGATCACGACGATGCCGAGATCATTCTTGGAACCGTGGGAAATCTGGGACGCACGCACCAGGCAGCGACCGCCGTTGGAGAGCTTGCCGTAAACCGTGAAATGGTCGTCGATCGGACGGCCCGGCACCATGCACTCACAGTGCGCGGAAACTTCCGTCACATCCAGACCGGTGACAAAGCGCAGTTGTTCCAGCGCGTGGCTGCCGATGTCGCCACCGGCACCGGATGCGCCGGCCTGTTTGGGGTCGGTGCGCCAGGACGCCTGTTGCTGACCGGTGTCTTCCAGCTTATCGGCCAGCCAGCCCTGCATGTAAGAACTGTCGACCCAGCGGATCTCGCCGAGAAGCCCGCTCTGTACGATGAAGCGGCTGAACCAGCTCGTCCAGTGCCCGACATAGGTGTAGGCCACCGCGAAGGGAATGTTCTTCTCCTTGGCTTTGGCCACGAGCTTGTCGGACTCTTCAAGCTTCAGTGTCAGCGGCTTTTCACAAATAACGGGGATACCTGCTTCGAGCGCCTTGTAGGAGGGATCGAAGTGCACGAAGTTGGGCGTCACGACGACGATGTAATCGAGACGCTCCTCTTCCGGCAGATCCTTCTGCGCTTCGATCATTTGATCATAGCTTTCGTATCCTTTTACCGGATACGGCCAGTTCTCCGCTTCCTCCATCGCGACCTTGGGATCGGGATGCAGGGCCACGGAATGCACCTTACGGGTTCCGTCGAAGTGAATTGCTTTCTGGTGGGGGTTGGCGATGAAAGCGCCGCCTCCGCCGCCAACCATACCGACTTTGAGTGGTTGTTTGGATGCCATAATTTCGTTTCTATTTTTTAGGTTGAATTAAAATGCGGTTTCTTCGTTCGGATCAGGCTTGGCACTTCCCAGCACCTTCGGCTTGTAGCCGCCTTTGCTTTTAAAGTATAGGAACAGAGCGATGTAGCTCAACAGCATGAAGGCCGGGAATATGGTAATTTTCGCCAACGATGACTGGTTGGCCTTTTCCTGGATCACTGTTGCCTGTGCACTTTGCTCTTCCGGCAGAGCAGAGACTCCCAGCTGACTGACGGCAGTGTATTTTGCAATTGAATACCCGCCAAGCTCGAAGTCCTTCTCCTCAACAATCGCGTCATGCACCTCAGGCATTTCCTCGGAAATAGCTTTGTTGGCCGAACTTTCCTGGAAATATCCAATAATAGGGCTGCCGATAATCCCGACACAAAGCATACCAATACCGGCGATTGCATTAAGTGTCAGGGCACCTCCCTTTGGCGTCTGCTCCGCTACCGTGCCGAGCATCGTAGGCCAAAAGTAACTTTTAGCTACCCCGTAAATCGTGGCTGCCGCGAAGATGAAGATCAAGCCATGCGCGAATGACAGAAGGTAAAGACCAATAATAGCTACTGCAGAGCACGCCATCAGCAGACCGAGAGGGGTCATTTTTTGAATAACAGGACCGGCGTTGAAGCGGAGTACCATCATAATAGCGGATGTGTAAATAAGGACGAGCGTCGGGCTCCAGCCCATTTCCTGCAATGGACCAGCCATGAGTCCGGAAATTGCACCATCAGTTCCCAGCTCTGTGATCGCCAGGGGCATCATAATGATAACCAGACAAATCAAAAGAGGATCGCCCAGCTTGCGGCAATAAGCTCCAAAGCCACCTACGCTGACAATGATGAGCACCCAGGTGAGCCATCCCGGCCAATTGGGGATCACCTGACCCAGTTGAAAAAAGATAAGCGTGAAGGCCACGAGCGCACCGACGACACCCAGTTCGCCCAGCATTTCTTTGTAGCTGGAGCCAGCGGCCACACGTTCGTTAACCGGAAACTTTGCTTTCAACAGCATAACCAAGTAGACCAGTGCTGGTGCAAACATAAATGCAATGAGCACACGCCAGTCCGCTTCGATCGCACTACCGAGCACAATGAAGAGGATACCCCCGAAAACCAGACCGGCCGGCCATCCGGCATGAAGAATGTTCAGCCATTTCGATTTTTCGTCTTTGAATAGTGTCGCAACCACCGGGTTGATGAATGCCTCGACCGTGCCATTGCCAAGTCCGAGGACAACCGATCCCCAGTAGAGGTAATTCCAAGCGCTACTCCGAGCCGCTTCGAGGTTTTCCGGAGAGGCCCCGTCAACCAAGCCGTAGGCGATTAAAGCGAGCGCCCCGAAAACGGTGTAGCAGCCAAAACTAAAGAGCATGGCAAACTTGTAACCGACACGGTCGATAATCAGACTGAAAAGAATGATACTTATGGCGAAGGGCCAAATTCCAGCGCCGAAGAGGACACCGGACTGGACTTTATCCAAGCCGAACTCGTTCGCCCAAATGCCGCTGTTGATTAAGTCAGCGCGCATAATAAAGGCCATCGAGGTGGTGATTAGGGCAATAAAGCAGCCCCAGAATACTATCTTGTCGTTTTTACTATGTTCCATGGGTTGGGTTGTAGGTTGAGGTAATTAAGAATGGGCAAAGGCATGGACGCGGGCTTCGCTGTTGAGATAACCGCGCTGCGATGTTTGATTATTTTGGCTACTGAAGCGACGCCGGTAGCGCAACGGTGTAATTTTTAATTCGAGCCGAAATGCGCGTGTCATATTGGTCTGGTCATTAAAACCGCATTGCACCGCGATATCGGAAAGACCGACCTCGGAATCACGCAATAGTTTGCAGGCGGCATTCAAGCGGGTCTTGCGAAGATACATGAGCGGGGTCAGGCCGAAGGTCTTGCGAAAAAGGCGCTCCTGGGAACTCACGGAAATCCCCCCCACCCGGGCCATGTCTGCCACCGATAATTTTTCACGGTAATGCGCACGCACATAGTCCACGATGCGGCGCATTTCCGGGTTATCGGCATAGACCGCATCTGAATCACTGATAATCCGGGCCACGCCTGCCATCCCAACCACTTCTCCCAGCTTGTTACGAAGGGGAAGTTTTGAGGTGCAGAGCCAGTCCAGGGAGCCGTCGGCAGAAGGCACGAGCTCGATTTGATTAAAAATCGACTCGCCGGTGTTCATTACCCTCTGGTCATCTTCAAAAAATGCATCGGCCAGAAAGTCCGGACTGTAATCGTAGTCTGTTTTGCCAATCATGGCTTCGATGCGACTTTCGCCCAAAGTCCGGGCAAAATCCTGACTCCCCCCCATGAATCGGCTTTTCCGGTCCTTCACAAAGAAGTAGGCGCCCGGCACGGTACCGAAGAGTTCCGCTATCCATTCACCCGGTGCCAAAGCGTCAAAGAATGTTTTCTGAACATTCACCGGGTGATCGCTGTCTTGGGGTGTTGGCTCCATTCTAAGCAGAACATTGAAAAAGCATTCATTGACGAAATTTGACAAGAACAAAACTCTTCCTTCGCCACATAAGAATCGATAAGTTCAGATATTTCAGCATAAGTTCTTGTTTTAGGACATAATCATCAACAACTTACAAACAATAGAATCGGCGATAAAACCCGACATGTTCCCAAAAGATCCAGCTTCTTCTCAAAAATTTTGTTTGCAAGAGAGGCAGGATAAATGTCAAATTCAGGCTTTCACACCCAAAATAACACATCCCAGTCATGGCAAACGATAATCAAGAAACAGACCTCGGACTCACCCTCGGCATGCTCACGCTGCGCATTTGGCTCGCCATTCGCGCCATTCAAACCGGCATTGAAAAGTTTGCCGGCACCGGAACCACAGCCAAGGCAGTGACGATGGACGGTGCCCCCAATGACTATGGTTTGACCGAAGCGGCCAGCTACAAGACTTACGCCATCTCGAACTATCAGGGCGTGCCCGGCCCGCTTTACGATAAGTTTGCCAGCGAGCCTCTGATTCCGGATTGGGGCCTTAGCCTGTACAATGTGATTCTCGGACCGGCCCTGCTGATTCTCGGCTTCGCCCTCCTTCTCGGTCTGGCAACCCGCTTTACGCTGTTTGCCATGGGCCTGCTCTACACCAGCCTGACTTTCGGCCTCATCCTCATCAACCAAAGTTCCGGTGTGGCTTGGTTGGGCACACACATTTTGCTGATTGTCGCGGCCCTCGCACTGGCCAAATATAATCGCTTCGCCATCTTGAAAAAGTGGTAATTTCACCTCTTTTATAAGCATTATGAATACCGAGGTTACTTCCACACTCTCCCGCCGCGACTTCATCACCAAGGGGGCCGCAGGTGCCGGCCTCATGATGGGCGCACCATCCATTCTCAAGGCAGGACCCGCCGGAACGGCAGACGATCCGGTTCGCGTTGGTTTTATCGGCTGTGGCAAACAGCACGAAGTTCTTTTCAACGCGATGGTCAACATCCCCGGCATCAAGTATGTCGCTGCGGCCGACATCATGAAAGACCGTCTGGGGCGGACTTTCGGTGCCATTCGCGGTCGCTTCGACACTAGCATCAAACGCTACCTGAGCGTCGAGGAAATGCTGGAAAAAGAAGCGGACAACATGGATGCCGTCTTTGTCGCCACACCTGACTTCTGGCATGCGCCGCATACGGTCATGGCACTTGAAGCCGGGGTGCACGTCTACTGCGAAAAGATGATGTCCAACACCCTCGAGGGTGCCCGCAGCATGGTCGATGCCATGGATCGCACCGGTAAGCTCTGCCAAATTGGACACCAACGCCGGAGCAATCCCCGTTACCAGTTCACTCTGGAGGAACTGATCAAAAAGCACAAAATCTGCGGCCAGATCATCAACATCAACGGTCAGTGGAATCGCGCGCTGAGTTCATCCCAGGATATTGTTTCCAAGCCGTCCATTCTTCCCGAAGCTGACGTGCTCAGGGAGGCAGGCTTCAACAACGGCACGGACAAGAAACTGACACAGGAAGAACTCCGCCACCGCTTCCTCAACTGGCGCTTCTACAAAGCACTTTCCGGCGGTCCGATCTCCGACCTGGGCGCTCACCAGATCGACATCTTCAACTGGTTCCTCGATGCCCGGCCCACCTCGGTCATGGCCTCCGGTGGTCGCAGCTACTTCAAGGACCGCGAACACTTCGATAACGTCATGTGTGTCTTCGACTACGAAACACCACAAGGCAATGCCCGCGCGTTTTATCAGGTGCTCACCACCACCAGTGCCGGTGGCGGTTACTACGAGTCCTTTATGGGCACGGACGGCACCATCGAGATCTCCGAACGCGAAGCCTACACCAACATCTACAAAGAGTCCGGTGCCGACGGCGCAAAGTGGGACGAACTGGTCAGCCGCGGTTATTTGAAGAAGGAAGCAGCCGGTGTCGCCGCCGGTGGCAGCGATGCGATTGCGTCCTACGAATCCGCTCCGCCGGACAAATATGCGCTTCCCGGCGGCCTCTCCAAGCCCCCGCACCAGCCGCACATCGAAAACTTCCTCGACGCGATTCGCGGAAAGGCCAAGTTAACCTGTGATGCGCGCCATGCTCTCGAATCCGAGGCCCCAATCTATTGGGTCAACCCTGCTGCGGAGAGCAAGGAAATCATCAAATTCACCGACGAACATCTACACACCTAAACAACACATATGAAGTATCTGACACCTCTTACACTTGCACTCAGTGCTCTGCTCTTTGCCGCATGCGGCGATAAGGGCGGTGCTTCTGACGAATCCGCTTCTTCCGGCGGCAATGACGGCGCATCCGCCTCATCCGGCGGCAGCACAGCGCTGAAAACTGACATCCCACCGGAACTGATCGAAGGTACACCGCAACCGATTAAAGTGCCTAACCTCGAGCAGGCACCATCCAGCGCGCCCTCGCTCATGGTACCGGAAGGCACGGCCCTGCTCTCCGCAGGCAAGCCGGTTACCGGTTCAGACGACTGGCCTATCATTGGCGACCTCGCCTACATCACCGACGGTGACAAGGAAGCCGGTGAAGGTTACTTCGTGGAGCTTATGGACGGTCTACAGTGGGTTCAAATCGACTTGGAAGCTCCTGCCGACCTGAGCGCGATCTGGATCTGGCACTACCACTCACAAGCCCGCGCTTACCATGACGTCATTGTTCAGGTTTCCAACGATCCTGAGTTCAAGGAAGGTGTCACCACTCTCTTCAACAACGACTATGACAACTCCGCTGAAATGGGTAAAGGCTCCGGCAAACCCTACGTCGAAACCCGCTTTGGTAAGCTGATTGATGCCAAGGGCACAAACGCGCAGTACGTCCGCCTTTACAGCAATGGTAACACATCGAACGACATGAACCACTACATTGAAGTGGAAGTGTTTGGTGTCGCCGAGTAATCGAGTCTTCACGTTATCTTTTCAAAGCCCGCTGTTCGCAGCGGGCTTTTTTGTGTGTCACTGCCCAAAAACTTTTTCAAAACGTTATGATTCTATCTTAACAGCGAACTTGCGCCAGCAAGGTCGAAATAGCTCCCGTGTTGACCAAGAGACGGCACTGGCGTGCCATCACTAAGAGCTATATACCGCCACATCTGGGTAGCGCTAAGTTAAGGACTATAAACGTGTACACGATTCGCCATCGTCGGCAGCCTGCTTTAGCCGGCTGCCCGCACGTGCAAACAATAGAGCCGACTCGATCGATTGCACGGCTAAAGCGGAACGAAGCCATCACACTGTACGTTATTCAAAAAGTGAGTTCTCACAAAATTATTGGACGAGCCTTCATTTAATAATTGATAAGCCGGCCGCTTTTCTTTCTGAAGATAAGTGCAAGACAACAATATGCCGAAGTAGCTCAGCTGGTAGAGCAACTCATTCGTAATGAGTAGGTCGTCGGTTCAAATCCGATCTTCGGCTCCACCTCCCCGACCTTTGATGGAGAGCGCCAGTCGCCCGGTTATACCGGACGACTTTTTTTGTGTCCAAACCGTTCAATTGTCGGTAGTTTTTTGTGCAGTAATCGTTCAAATTCTGTAAAGAATAGACTTGCTCAAAGCAGCTGCTTGTATTAAGAATTACTAATATCTCATAAGAATGGAATCAGTTATACTTAACAACAACGTCCTTCGTGACGGTCACCAGAGCCTCGCCTCCACCCGGATGCGGACTGAGCAGATGCTCCCGATATGCGAACAACTCGACAACTGGGGCTTCGGCGCTTTGGAAACCTGGGGCGGGGCCACCATCGACTCGGGGCTGCGCTTTTTGGATGAGTTTCCCTTCGACCGATTGGATGCTCTAAAGAAAGCCTGTCCGAAAACCCCGCACATGATGCTGTTGCGCGGGCAGAACATTGTGCAATACGCCCACTTCCCCGACGATGTGGTCGAGGCCTTCGTCAAAACCTCGGCCGATCACGGGATGAATATTTTCCGGATCTTCGATGCGCTCAACGACACCCGGAACATGAAGTGTGCGATCGACGCGGCCAAGGCGGCGGGCCAGCAGGCGCACGGCACAATTTGCTACACCAATAGCCCCGTTCATACGGTGGAGAAATTCATCGAGATGGGCGTGGAGCTGGAGAAGATGGGCTGCGATGCCATCGTGATCAAGGACATGGCGGGCCTGATCCCGCCGATGGACGCCTTCTACATCGTCAAAGGACTGAAGGAAAAGCTGAAGATCCCTGTCTGGATTCATACCCACGACACGGCCGGCCTGGGGGCCAGCACCTACATGTCGGCCATCGATGCGGGCGTGGATGCGATCGACCTCTCCATCTCCCCTTTTGCCAATGGCACCGGCCAACCGGACACCACACGGATGTTGGCGCTTCTTAAGGGCCACTCCCGATGCCCGGAAGTCAGCGAGGGGCAAATGGCCTCACTCCGGGAAATGCGCACCCATCTGGAAAAAGCGTATGGTGAGCTCAGCGACTTTACCGGACACAAGAACGAGGTGATCGATGTCGACACCCTTGAATATCAAGTGCCGGGCGGGATGCTCTCCAACTTCCGCACCCAACTCAGGGAGCAGAAGATGGAGGATAAGTTCGAGGAGGTTTTCCGCGAGATCCCGGTGGTGCGTGAAGCGCTCGGCTGGATCCCCCTGGTCACGCCGACCTCCCAGATCGTGGGCATGCAGGCTTTCCTGAATGTGAAATTCGGCCGCTGGAAACAGATCTCGCCACAAGCCGCCGATATTGCACTTGGCTACTACGGGCGCTGCCCTGCACCGGTCGACCCGGAAGTGCAGAAACTTGCGGCCAAGCAGGCCGGCAAGGAGCCAATCACCTGCCGCCCGGTCGAAGCCCCCGGAGCTGAGCACAAGCACATGGACGACCTGAAGAAGGAGCTTGAGGCCAAGAACTTCCCAAGCGATCCCGAGCACTGCGTCATTCACGCCATGTTCCCGCCACAACTTGAAGCTCACCTCAAGGGCACGAACAAGCCGAAGCCGGTCGCCAAACCTGCAGAAACACCAAAACCGACCCCGGCACCTGAAACGGCCACAAGCGCCGGACCGCAGAAGCGATACGGTCTCACGATCAATGGCAAACGTATTGAGGTCGGCGTCGAGGAAGTGATCTAGTGTCACCTAAGCGGAAGCGCTTCGGCTGCGTTGAAGACTTACTGACCAAAGCGTAAGCGCTTCGGCTACAAGATACTACTACCTACTGACCAAAGCGGAAGCGCTTCGGCGACAAGATACTGCGCTCGGGCTCAGGCATGGTGGACAGGAATGTCCACACTCCGTTTTGATCAGCCTTCTTCCGGCTTGAAGATCCGGAAACTGACGGGCTGCCCCACAACGGCACCTTCTGCGGCCAGAGCCTCCTTGGCACTTTGCATGGCCGCCTCGCTGATCTTGTGGGTGGTCACCATGACTGTAGCCATGCCGTCCCCGAACTCCTTCTGGTTCACCGAGGAAATGCTAATGTGTTCCCGGGCCATGATATCGGTGACTTTAGCCAATACCCCTTCCTCGTCCCTGACGCTTATGCGGACATAATAACAGCCTTTAAGGTCTTCAGCCTTGGACAATTCCAAGCCTTCGGCGAGTTGGGCATAAAGTTCCTCATCCTCTTTGGAGATCGCCTGTGGCGGTGCGCCACGGAGCATGAAGACCGCATCTGAGATGTCACTGATCACGGAACTGGAAGTCGCATCCTGCCCCGCACCGCGGCCAATCAAAAAGGTCGTGCCAACCACATCCCCGGTCACACTGACGCCATTGTAAACACCATCCACCCCAGCGATGACTTCTTTCTTGGCAATCAAGGCCGGGTGCAGGCGAACGGACAATTGATTGGCCTCGAAATCGCGCTTAATCACCGCAAGCAATTTGATCTTAAATCCGAGCTGCCCGGCGATCTCGATATCATCGGTGGTGATCTTACGAATCCCCTCGCAGATTATATCCTCGAGCTTCACCCATTTGCCGTGGGCCAGATAAGTCAGAATGACGGTTTTATGGGCCGCATCAATTCCATCAAGATCGAGTGCTTCATCCGCCTCGACATAACCGAGCCGTCGGGCATCCACCAGCGTCTCTTCGAAGCTGATGCCCTCCCGCTCCATTCGTGTCAGGATGTAGTTGGAGGTGCCGTTGAGAATGCCGTAGATGAGGCTAAAGCGATTGGCCACCAGAGCTTCACGTATGGTCTTGATAATCGGGATCCCACCGGCCACCGACGCTTCGAAAAAGTAGTGCGCTCCATTCTCCCGGGCGATACGGAAGAGTTCTTCACCGTGCTCACAAATCAGGGCTTTATTGGCACTGACCACAATCTTGCCCCGTTCGAGCGCACGGCGCGTCAGATCCAGCGCTTCCTTCGTCCCGCCCATTAATTCGCAGACAATATCAATCTCCGGGTTATCCACAACCCGGGCCGCATCGGTTGTCAGCAGTGATTCCGAGACCTCGACTTCGCGCTTACGGGCGAGATCCTTGACCATAATATCGGAAATGACCAACTCGGCACCGAGACGATATTCGAGGGCCTCACGGTTCCTTTCAATATTCTTCCAGACCCCCTGCCCCACGATACCGAAACCAAGCAGTCCGATACGAATTTTGCGTTTTTCTGACATTATTTTTTAAAGCTGTTTTCTTTACCTTGCAGCAGGCGCCTGACGTTGGAGCGGTGACGGAAAAAGATGAGGATGCAGAGCATCAGGGAGAGAGTAAAGCGCGGGTCGGCCGAGCCGTAGAGGTTTAACGCACTGATCGGCAGGCTGAACGCAAAGAGGATCGAGGCGAGCGCAACAAACTTCGTCAGGTAGAAGGCGACCACCCAAACCAGCAAGCCGATCAACAAGCTAAGCGGCATGATGGCCAGCAGCCCACCCATGGTCGTGGCCACGCCTTTGCCCCCGCGGAACTTCAGAAATACGGAAAAGCTGTGCCCGATGATCGCGGCAATCAGACCGATGACGGCGAGACGAATTTCACCCAGAATCAGGACCGGCCAACCGGCGGCGACGAGGCCCTTGAACGCGTCGAGGGCAAAAACTGTGTTGCCCCACTTCGCCCCGAGAATGCGTTTCACATTTGTCGCTCCGGGGTTGCCGCTCCCCTGCGTAAAAATGTCCACGCCCTGCCGCTTCGATAGGATCACCGCAAAGCTGATCGAACCGATCAGATAGCCGGCAATGCTGACGACGATGATTTCTAAGGTGGACATATTATTCAGAAGACCGAGGCACGAAGTCAGAAGCCGGAAAGTTTACGTCGGCCAGATTCAGTTCCCCATGGATTAAGCGGCTATTGAACGTACTTACAGTTTGATGACGCGGTATTTTTCGATCGCGTCGTGATCGGTAATCTTTTTCGCAGCTGCCTCGGAGGGCGCAGTATCCAATTCAAAAACAGAAACGGCAAATCCTTCCCCCTTGTCGCGGCTGAGCGACATGTTGGCAATATTGCAGCCATCCTCGCCGAGGGTCACCCCGATGAAGCCGACGATACCGGGCACGTCCTTGTTCTTGAGCACAAGCAGAGTAGCGTCAGTATTGACTTCGACCCCGTGGCCGTCGATCAACACGATACGTGGCAGTTGATTCTTACCCACGAGTGTCCCGGCGATGGTGCGTGTCTTGCCGCCTTTGCAAACGACCTGCACCTCGATCAATTCATTGAACTCATCGTGGTTGCGGTTCTTGATCTCTTCGCAATCGATCCCGAGGCGCTCGATTTTCTTGGGCGCATTGACGTTATTCACGTTGTCCGAGATCTCGCGGAGATAACCGCGCTGCACCGCATTGGTCAGCGGTAAGGTATCGAGTTCAACCATCTTGCCGTAGTAGCGGATACTGACCTTCTCCACACCTTCAGGAGCGAGTTGTTGTGAGAAGGTGCCGATTTTTTCGCCCAGCGTCATGTAGGGCGCCAGTTTCTCCAGAACCTTGGGATCAACAGAAGGCATGTTCAGGGCATTGATTACTATACCACCCTTCAAAGTATCGATCATCTGCTTGGCCACGTCGATACCAACATTTTCCTGAGCCTCTTTGGTCGAGGCCCCGAGGTGTGGTGTCAGAACCAGATTTTTGATGCTGCGCAGCGGACTGTCTTCCGCGGGCGGCTCGTCTTCGTAAACATCGAGGCCGGCGGCGGCGACTTTACCCGAGTTAAGTGCCTCAATCAGGGCAGCCTCCTCGATGATGCCACCACGCGCACAGTTAAAGACGCGAACCCCGTCCTTCATCCGGCCGAATGCATCGGCATTCAGCATGTGCTTTGTTTCCGCGGTGAGCGGCATGTGGACGGTAATGTAGTCCGCCTGCTCGATGACTTCGTCCAGCGTGGCCAGCTTCACACCTAGATTGTTGGCGCGGGACTCGGTCAGGTAAGGATCGTAAGCCAGCACTTCCATCTGGAAAGCCTGGGCGCGCTTCGCGACTTCGGCACCGATACGCCCCATCCCCAGGACACCGAGGGTCTTCTGGTTGAGCTCCGAACCGGTGTAATCCTTTCGGCCCCAGCCGCCGTCACGCATGGTGGCACAGGCTTGCACGATCGGGCGGGTGCCCGCCAAGAGATGGGTAAACGTCAACTCAGCCGTGGCGATGGTATTACCGGTCGGCGTATTCATGACGATCACGCCGTTGTCGGTGGCGGCTTCGATATCGATATTATCGACACCCACTCCGGCCCGGCCCACGACTTTCAGCTTCGGGGCTGCGGCGATCACATCCGCCGTCACCTTGGTGTCGGAGCGGACAGCAATGGCGTCGACATCCTTGACGAGATCAAGGATCTGCTCCGGTGAGGATCCATAGGCTTCAACAACGTCAAAGCCGTCTTCAGCTTTGAATAGATCAACTCCAATGGGCGAGATGCGGTCTGCGATGAGTACTTTCATGAATAAAAAAGAGCCTGAGTAAGAAGTCCGAATGCCGGATTGCAACGAAAACTTGGTGCCCCCCTGGACGTAGCTTACCGTAGCGGCTCCGCTTGCGGATGCCATGGCTTCGTCCAGAAGCCGATCCTATCTCGATTCAAAAAATAGATCGCGCCAGCCCAAAATCATACCATAGAACTCACCTATGCGCAGTATGACAGGCTATGGCTCCGGAATGACGGAAGCTCCCACCCATAAACTCAAGCTTCAGGTCGAGATCACTTCGGTGAACCGCAAGACGCTCGATTTAAACTTATCGAGCCCGCGGGAGTGGAACGGCCTCGACCAGAAATGTAATGAGTGGCTCAAAGGAAAATTCGAGCGGGGCCGCCTCAACGTCGCGATCAAAGCGCAGTCCATCGACTCGGAGAGCAACGGCCCGGAATGGAACGAAGAACTAATGGAGCAAACGCTCAACCGGTTGAAGGCATTTGCCGTAAAAAACGGTGTCTCCCTGAATGCAGACGGCAGCCTCATACTGAAAATCGCCCAGAGCATTCAGGAAAAAGCCGCCCTTCCCGATTGGCGCGAATTGGAGGAGCCCCTGCAGAAAGCTTTCGAGCAGGCGCTCAACGACCTCAACTCCATGCGGGAGAAAGAGGGCCAAGCCTTGCAATCCGATTTGCAGGCGCGCGTTGCCGATATGAAGACGCTCCGCCAGGAGATCGCCGGCCATGCTGAGGGCACGGTTGCCTCCTATCGGACTGCATTGATGGAACGCCTCAACCAGCTTGAACTCGAACTCGACGCCAGTGATGAACGTGTCCTCAAGGAAGTGGCGCTTTTCGCCGACCGTTGCGACATTTCCGAGGAGATCACCCGTTTGGGCAGTCACTTCGAACAATTCAACGAGCTCAGCCGGTCAAAAGCAGGCAGTGGACGCAAAATGGACTTTCTCTGCCAGGAAATCCACCGCGAGTTCAACACCATTGGCAGTAAAGCCAATCAGATTGAAATCACCCGCGCCGTGATCGAAGGGAAAAACGCCCTCGAGCGAATTCGGGAACAGGTGCAAAATGTGGAATAACCTTTTAGACCGTACACAGAAGCATCAACCTTGGTAGGGGCTTTCTTTCGGGAAGCCCGCGAAAGTTCGGGAAGGCACACGAGACTTTAAGGTTCAAAACATCACTCTCGGGTGGCGACTAGCACCACTCCTACGCAGAAACTATTATAATAATTCCAATTAGCTTAGCCCGCAGGCCTGGTCGATGGCCTGCAGTTCTTCGTCACTGAACTCAGCGGCATCAACCGTTGGCAGGAGATCCTCGATCTGTTCCACCCGGCTCGCCCCGATCACCGCGGACGTTACCGCTGACTGCCGCAGCACCCAGCTGATCGCCATCTGCGCCAGGCTTTGGCCACGATCCCGGGCAATCTGATTCAATTCCCGGACTATCAGCATGGTTTCCTCGACCTTGTCCGGCTGTAAAAACGGGCTATCTGAACGACCGGCCCGCGAATCTTCCGGAATCCCGTCGAGATATCGACCGGTAAGAATCCCCTGCTCCAGCGGTGAAAAGACGATCGAGCCAACCCCGAGTTTTTCCTGGGTCGCCAGCAACTGCCCTTCCACCTTGCGATCCAACATACTGTAGCGGGGCTGATGAATCAGACAGGGCGTGCCGAGCTCCTGCAGGATCCCGACGGCCCGACTGAAGACTTCCGGATCGTAGTAGTTTGAAATTCCGGCGTAGAGCGCCTTGCCCGACCTCACCGCCGTGTCGAGCGCTCCCATCGTCTCCTCCAAAGGCGTCTCAGGGTCGTA
This sequence comes from Coraliomargarita sinensis, assembly GCF_003185655.1. Classification (NCBI taxonomy): domain Bacteria; kingdom Pseudomonadati; phylum Verrucomicrobiota; class Opitutia; order Puniceicoccales; family Coraliomargaritaceae; genus Coraliomargarita; species Coraliomargarita sinensis. Next base: position 138,346 of record NZ_QHJQ01000004.1, read on the forward strand.
ACGGTGGCTGTAGAAAATATCAACATAATCCAGCCCCATCCGTTCCAGGCTTTGGTCCAAACTGGCCAACATGTATTTGCGAGAACCCCATTCACCATAAGGACCGGACCACATGTGGTAGCCTGCCTTGCTCGAGATGATCAACTCGTCCCGGTAGGACCCAAAATCCTCCGCCAGAATCCGCCCGAAATTACGTTCTGCCGAACCGGGAGGCGGACCGTAATTATTGGCCAGATCAAAGTGCGTGATGCCAGCATCAAAAGCATAGCGCAAAAGCCGGCGCGAATTCTCGAGCTCGTCCACATCTCCGAAATTGTGCCATAACCCGAGTGAAAGCCTCGGCAGCTTGAGCCCGCTGTGGCCACAACGTTTGTAGGACATAGTCTCGTATCGCTCGTTTTTGGCTTCGTAAGTCATGTAAATGATAACTGCCAGCTAGAGAGAAAACATCAACACGCTTTCATAAAAAGTCGTGCATTGCCCACTCTCAGTCCTATGCTCTTGCAGCATGTCAGCGGAAATTATGCGTGATCCGGGTCGCTTTGAGCCCATCATCCAATTCTCGATTCACGCCGATAACAAAGTCGGTCGCCTCAACGAGATTGTTGGCTTACTCGCGGTACACGAGGTCCACGTCATGGCGATCTCCATTCTCGATACCACGGACAGCTCTATTATACGGGTGATTGTCGATTACCCGCAGGAAGCACAAAAACTGCTTATCGAGCACCAGTTCTCCTACGTTCAAAGCGAGCTGGTTGCCGTGGAACTGAAAGAGGAGTCCGACCTTAAAGTCGTGACCTGCGCTCTCGTTCAGGCCGAAATCAATATTCACTATATTTACCCCTTTCTGGTGCGCCCTCACGGACGCTACGCTCTGGCCATCAGCCTGGAAGATAACGAGCTCGCGGCGGACACCCTAAAGCGCAATCAGCTCCGGGTCATCGGGCAGGACGATATCGCACGCTAACGATCTTTGCTTATGCCCAAAGCTCGAAAACGCTCGCGCAGCGCAACCGAACAACGCTTCCAGGACGCCGCGATTGAACTCGTTGCCGAGTCCGGATTCGCCCAGATCGGGGTCAACAGCGTGGCGGAGCGGGCCGGGTCCGACAAAGTTTTGATCTACCGCTATTTTGGAGATTTTGAAGGACTGCTTCAGAGAGTCGCGCAAAGTCGCAGCTGGCTCCCTGCAGCCGATGAGCTTGTCAACGGTTCCAACGTAGAACCAGCACATGTCTTGAGTCACTTGGCGGGATCACTGTCCCGCCACATACGCGGCGATGCGGCGACCCGGCAAATCTGTCTCTGGCGGCACGTCGCCAACAATCCGCTCACCCGGTCCTTCACGACCGAATGGAAATCACTCTGGAAGGAACTTCCGGAAATTCTCGGCGGAGGACTCGGCTACGAGGCGCGGCAAAAATGGGCTCAAGCCTGCGCCCTCCTCGCATTGACAATCGAAGCCGACCTCGCCGGCGAAACGGTCGACCCGAAAAATCTGGACTCCTTGAGCGCTCAACTGGAACGCCCGATAAGCGCGGAGAGCGACGACAGCAGCGACCAGAAGAGCGACGTCCTCCCGACAAATCTGCTCTAATCTGAGGTAGGACAGGCGTCTCGCCTGTTCCTTATTCCGAAATTAACCGGGTTTACAGGTCATGTTCTCGCCCACCGAAGTTTGTAGCGATGGCACACAGTGCCGTCGATTGCCGTCTCAAAGCAAATCCGCTGCCAGGTCGGCGAGCTCGGAACGCACCCCCGTCGTGAGCTCAAGATGCGCGGTGATATCCGTCCCTTTGAGGCGCTGTGCGGTATGAACGAGACCGTTTGACCAGGCATCGAGAAACATACTGTCCACCTGATAGGGGTCCCCCAGTAGGATCACCTTGGAGCCCTCGGCCATACGACTAACGACGGTCTTGGCCTCGTGCGGCGTGAGATTTTGCGCCTCGTCGATAATGAAGATGGTGTTGGAGAGAGAGCGCCCGCGAATGAAGGTCATGGCCTCGACCTCGACCATCCCATAATCAAAGAGGAACTGGTAAGGTTTGCGTGGCTTGTTGGACTCATCCTCGTCCTGCTCCTGCTGCGAAGGTTGTTTGGCCAGCTTGGCCATGGCCTTCTTGCGCTTGCGGGTCGACGTGATGCGGTCGAGATGAGCCTGATCATCATTGGGCTCGTCCTTCTTCGTAATCTTGCGGTTGCTGAAGAGCACCTCGAGATTGTCGTAGAAGGGTGCGATATAGGGGGCCATCTTCTCGTCGAGCGTACCGGGTAGTGCGCCGGTATCCTTGCCGATGTGAACGAGCGGACGGGTGATAAAAACCCGCTCGTAAAGGTTGTCATCGCCGAGCGTCTGGAAAAGCGCCATGGCAATAGAGACCAGCGTCTTGCCCGTGCCGGCCTTGCCGGAACAGGTGACCAGCTTGATGTCCTCGTCCAGAAGCGCGTCCATCAACATACGCTGCTCGTCGTTCAGCGGGTGAATATTGATTCCCTTGGGAATCTTCACACCGGTCTCGTTTCCGAGAATGAGCGCATCGATTTGCCCGTCACCACGATAGCGCGCCGGTTCGCGGAACTCTCCGTTCGTGATGTAAATGTATTCGTTGATGAAGAGGTGGCTGGTCACGTCCGGCGAGAGATCCACGCCGTGCTCTTCCAGGAACCGCTCATAGTCCTCGTCATCGATAGTGATGGTCTGGACACCGCCGCCGATTTTAGCCCCGGTCACCTTGTCGTTCATGTAGTCCTGAACTTCGAGACCGAGAGCGATCCCCTTCAGGGCCATGTTGGCATCCTTCGTCACGAGAATGACGCGGCAATCCTCGCAAACCTCCTTCAGGAAGAAGACCGACGCGAGTATACGGCTGTCCATTTTCTCCATATCGACCAGCGTGGCCTTGAGGCGGTTCATGCCCTCACTGCCATGATCCTCGCCGATAAAGTAATCGTTGATCACCACGATGAGGCGGCCACCGTTGGGCAGGTCACGACTGAGCGCGGAGCTTCCCTTCCCTTCCAATTCGGGTGGCACGTCGAGTTGGTCGTCGAAAAGCGCGCGGAGGTCGCGGTGCACCTTGCGGGCGGCAAAGCCCAACTCGCCGGGAGCCGACTTCTTCCGGTCCAGCTCCTCCAGTACTTCCACCGGAATAGCAATGGTGTTATCCTCAAACTTGTAGAGACACTGCGGGTCGTGGAGGAGAACGTTGGTATCAAGAACAAATATCTTTGTCTTGGCGGGCTTCGTTTTTTTCTTTGGCAAGGGTCGGAAGGAAAAGATCGGAATACAATCTGGCGTTTGCAGCCAGTGAATTAACAGTTATGCATAGGCTTAATCGTGCAGACTCGACTGGCGCAAGTCGGAAACCTGCCTACCCTGATATTTTACTGAAATGGAAGAAAATCACTCGAAAATCGGCTATAGCTTCAGCGATCCCTCGCTGGAATCGCTCGCCTATACCCATGCCAGTTGCAACGCTGATCACGGCGACAACCAGCGCCTTGAATTCCTGGGGGATGCCGCGCTCGACCTGATTATTGCTGACGCGCTGTACCACCGCCTCCCGGCTCAGGACGAGGGCGCACTCGATCGGACCCGGGCCTCCCTGGTCAACGGACGCAGCCTGGCCGCCAAAGCAAAAGAACTGGATCTGGGCGCACACATTCGGGTCAGCGAAAGCCAGCGCCGGCATCATCCGGAGCCTAGCGAGTCCATGCTGGAGGACGCGTTGGAGGCCCTGATCGGAGCCATCTATCTCGATGGCGGGTTGAAAGCGACGCGGGACTTTGTCAGTCGGATATTCAAGAACGAGCTGGAGTCGATCGAGGCCAGTTCCGATCAACGTAACCCGAAGAGCGAACTACAGGAGTGGGCACAGAAACACTGTGCCGGCGCCCTGCCGGAGTATACACTGGTCCGTTCCGAGGGCCCGGACCACAAACGTCGCTATACCGCCAGTGTTCAACTCGAGGGAAAGCCGATCGGCAAAGGCGAGGGCAGCTCGATCAAAGTAGCTGAAATGGCCGCGGCTGAGATCGCGCTCGAAGCGATTGAGAAAAATGCCTGATTCAGAACGCAGGTTATACAGCGGCGTCTGCGCGGAGGCGCGGGCGGCTCTGCTCTACTCACTCGCCGCCAAGGAGGTCCCATCCACCAGTATCGCCCTGGTGGCGAACCCACGCCGGGCGGCGGAGTTGACTGCGGAAGTCCGAAACTATGCGGACTGGGATGAGGCCGAACTGCAAATCCTGCATTTCCCGGAAGATCCGCCCCCGGACATTGACCCCAACCGTCGCATGGATCGGGTCTGCGAACGCCTCAGCGTATTGAGTGCTCTGCTGCAGGAACAACCCCGCCTGATCATCGCCACTCCGGAGGCCTTAATGGGCCCGTGCCCGGAACGAGAGATTTTCCAGAGCCGGCAGATTGAACTGCGGGTGGGCCATGAAATCGACTATATCGGCCTGCAGGAGCAGCTGACCCGAAAATTGAATTACGATTCGGAGGCTCTTTGCGAACACCCGGGGCAGATCGCCGTACGCGGGGGCCTGATCGACATCTACCCCTTTGACGCCACCCGCCCCTATCGCATTGATTTTTTTGGCGACGAAATCGAGAGCATCCGCAGCTTTGACCCCACCTCCCAGCGCAGCGCGGAAAGTGTCTCATCCATCACGGTCCCGGTAGCCGGCAACTCCGGAGAAACTGAATCCCGTGAAGGCGCCCTCAGCGAGTACCTGCCCGAAACCGGCCTGATCTGGATATTTGAGGAACCCTCCAATCTGGTACGGGAACACCCTTATCGCTTCGAAAAAGTAAAAAAACGACAATCACTCCGTTCCATCTACCAACTGCTGGAGCATCGCAGTGCCAAGAATGATCAATTCAATTGTATTTGCGAGCTGGATACAGAACACGAACTTTTTAGAAGGGCCGAACGTATCCCGCTCGCAACCGAGGCAACCGAGAACTACCGCTTTCATTCGGAAGCCGGACAAATCGGCCAGGACCGCTTCGAATCCGAACAAAATCTTCGTCTGAAATTCGAGCTACAGCTCAAGGACTGGCACAAGGAAGGGCTGGAGCTTATTTTCGTTTCCGCCGGCGAAAGCGAGACCAAGCGTATTCGGGAGCTGTTGGCCGACAATCCGGTCACGGAGGGGCTCAAGCCGACCTATCTTTCGGGCACGATCAGCGGCGGCTTTGTTTACAGGTCCAATGCTCAGTTTCCAGTCTCAGCCTTCCCCTCCGCTGCAAAACAAGGCTTTGTCGTCATCGCTGACACCGAATACTTTGGCAGGGCTCACCGAAAGCTCTCCGCCAGAAGAGAGCGGGCCCGGCCCACCATTTCCCAGGTCGACCAATTACTCGACTTCACCGAGTTGGCGGATGGCGATGCCCTGGTGCACTTGCAGCACGGGGTTTGCCTCTTTCGGGGGCTCACGCAAATCGAGATTAAAGGTGGCACCAAGGAAGTCATCTCGGTCGAGTTTGCCGAGCAAATGACGATTCACGTACCGCTGCACGAATCGCACCTGCTCACGCGCTATGTCGGGCTGACAAAAGCACAACCGAAACTGGGTAAGATCGGCGGCACGACCTGGGAAAAAACCCGCGCCGCCGCCGAGCGGGCGACGCTGGACTACGCCGCTGAAATGCTCCATCTGCATGCCCGGCGCGAGCAGTCGGGGGGCTATGCCTTTCCGCCGGACCACCCATGGCAGAGGGACTTCGAATCGGCCTTTCCTTATAAAGAAACCCCGGACCAACTGCGCGCCATTGAGGCCACCAAGGAAGACATGGAAAAAGATTTGCCCATGGACCGGCTGATCTGTGGCGACGTCGGCTTTGGAAAGACGGAAGTGGCGATTCGCGCGGCACTTAAGGCGGTGCTGGCGGGCAAACAGGTCGCCATGCTCGTACCGACCACCGTGCTCTGCCAGCAGCATTTTGCCACCTTCTGCGAGCGGATGGCGCAATATCCGATCATTATCGAAATGGTCAGCCGCTTCCGGACACCGAAGCAAAACAAGGAAATTATTGCTCAACTGGCCGAAGGGCGGGTCGACATCGTGATCGGCACCCATCGGCTACTCAGCCGCGATGTACACCTGCAGGACCTCGGCCTACTGGTGGTCGACGAGGAACAACGATTCGGCGTCAAACAGAAGGAAGCGATTAAAAAGCTCCGCGCCGATATCGATATTCTCACCCTCAGCGCCACCCCCATCCCCCGCACGCTTTATCTCGCCATGGCAGGTGCGCGTGCCATGAGCGTCATCGAAACCCCGCCCGTCGACCGGCGACCGATTGAAACCATCGTGCGAAGCTACGACGAGGCTCTAATCAAAAGTGCGATTCAGGCTGAAACCGACCGGGGCGGCCAGGTCTTCTACCTGCATAACCGGGTTGCCACGATTGAAGGCGTCGCCCGTAAAATTGAAGAAATGCACCCGAGACTAAAAGTTGCGGTCGGCCACGGCCAGATGGAAGAGCGTCAGCTGGAAAAAATCATGACTCGATTTGTGGCCGGTGAATTCGATGTGCTCGTTTGCACCACGATTATCGAATCGGGCATTGATATCCCGAACTGCAACACCCTCATCATCGAAGGCGCCGACCGATTCGGCCTCGCCCAGCTCTACCAGATTCGGGGGCGGGTCGGACGTTTCAAACGACAGGCCTACGCCTACCTGCTCCTGCACCGACATGCCGCGCTCGTTGACCAAGCCCAAAAGCGCCTCAACGCGCTGAAACAGCACAACCAACTCGGGGCCGGCTTCCGCATCGCCATGCGCGACCTGGAACTACGGGGTGCGGGCAACCTGCTCGGCTCTCAGCAGAGCGGCCACATCGCCGGCATCGGCTTTGAGCTCTACTGCCAGTTGCTGAAGCAAAGTGTGGCCCGCCTCAAAGGCGAAGCGGGTGCCGACCGTATCCGCGCGGAAGTCAAACTCGATTTCATTGCCACCGGCGAGGGCGGCGGCAAATCAAGACAAACTTCGGGCACCTTCAGCTTCGCTGCGATCAAGGAAGCGGAAAACACCGGGACAGGAAAAATCATCGAAGCGGCCCTGCCAGCCGACTACATTGCCGAGCCCAGGCTGCGCATTGATCTTTATCGCCGCCTCGCACTGGCCGAAGAACGGCAGACCGTGCGGGATATTGCCGTGGAATTGAAAGACCGCTTCGGCCCCCTCCCCCTTGCGGTTGAGGCTCTCATTGCCGTCAGCGAAATTCGCGTCCTCGCCGAGTGCGCCGGGGTTCGCCGGGTGGAGAGCGAGGGCGAACGGCTCATCTGTAAACTGGCCCAGCCGGTGAAAGGGAAAGAATTCCTCAAATCCGGCACACGTTTCCCACGCTTGAAATCGAAGGAACCACTGAAGCGCCTTAAAGAAATCCAACGTTTTTTGAGCCAGAAAAAGAAGTAGCACAGCTCAATCCTTGACGGAAATTTCTAGTCGGATTGCATGCTGGCATGTCCGGTGCGGTAGCAGTCATAGATGTGGGGAGTAATTCCATCAAGTTGCTTGTGGCCGCTTCCCGGGGCGAAGCGGGAGTGGAAGGGCTGTTTACCGAAACGATTGAGACCCGGATCAGCACGGGCATCAGCAACGATCTGCCCAATATCAGCGAACACGCGATCGAAGAGGGCTGCAAAACCGTCGTCGAGCTCGTTCGCATCGCCCGCGAATATGAACCGAAGGAAATTGCGGTCGTTGCCACCAGTGCCGTGCGGGACGCCTTGAACGGGCAGGACTTCATCGACTGCGTTTTTGACAAAACCGGCATCAGGATCCGCGTGCTCACAGGCACGGAAGAAGCCACCTACATTGGGCATGGCCTCGCCTGTGATCCACAACTCGCCGGGGCCGAGAATTTCATCCAAATGGATATCGGCGGCGGCAGTCTTGAACTGATTCGCTTCAAAAAGGCGCGGATCGAGCAGGCGATTTCTTTGCGATTGGGGGCCGTACGACTGAGCGAACGATTTGTCACTGACCGGGAAGCCCCTATTTCCAGACACGTGGAAACGGCAATTAATGCCTTCGTGCATGCTGAACTCGCCCAGTGCGATTTCGATTTCAACCCGAAGAAGGACCCCTTGATTGCCACCGGCGGCGCCTTCGTCGTTAGCCGGGCCATCCTGGCCGCCAAACAGGGCCAGAAAATCGATGAGCACTACCCCGTACTCAAAGTTGAGGAACTCAAAGGGCTTAAGGAAGAGCTCTGTGCCATGCCGCTGCATGAGCGTATGGCGGTACCCCACCTTCCGGCTTCCCGGGCGGACATCATTCCGACAGCATTGATTACCATTCTCGCCCTACTGCATCACGCCGGAAGAAATAGCCTGACCCATTCCTTTTGCAACCTCCGCTACGGTATGGCCGCCGAACTGCTCAAGTAATTTCCTCTGCCTTCTGTCTTCTGTCTTCTGTCTTCTCATATAATATGAACGAATACGAACTACTGGATAGCGGACACGGTCGTAAGCTGGAACGTTTTGGGCAAATCGTGCTGGACCGTCCCTGCGCGCAGGCGGTTTGGTCCCCCAAAAACCAAAATCAATGGAAGCAGGCCGATGCTTTCTTTACCCGGAAAAAAGGTCTGGAGTGGCGCGGGCGCGACCAATTGCCCGACTCCTGGATCGCTACGGTGAACGGGATCAAAATGAAGCTCTCGACCACCGACTTCGGCCACCTCGGGGTTTTTCCTGAAACCCGTGCCATGTGGGACTGGATCACGGAAACACTCGTGACTGAGGCTCCCAAGCGTAAAGAGCCGATGAACTTTCTTAACCTGTTCGCCTACTCCGGTGGAGCCACGCTGGCAGGTGCGAAAGGCGGCGCCCATTGCTGCCACGTGGATGCTTCTAAAGGCATGGTTCAGTGGGCTCGTGACAATGCCAAGCTGAACGGACTCGAAGACCACCCGATTCGCTGGATCGTCGACGACGTGAACAAATTTCTGAAGCGCGAGAACCGTCGCGGACGCCGCTATGATGCTATCCTGCTCGACCCACCTTCCTTCGGCCGGGGTAAAGGCGGCGAACTTTACAAGATCGAACATGCACTCCTGGAGACGCTTGACCTCGTTAAGGGCGTTCTGAGTGAGCGCCCCTGCTTCGTTTATTTGACCAGCCACACACCTGGATTCAGCCCGATCGTATTGAAGAATTTGATACAGCAGCTCCTGGGTAAAGGATCTTTCGAGTCCGGGGAAATGCTTTTAACTGGAGCCCCCGAGACCTACCCTGTCCCGAGCGGCACATGGGCACGCTGGAAACCGTGATATAACTTGCGGACCACAACAGCTTGATTAGCTTAAGTAAATGTCCATCGCACCGAACATCGTCCGTTACTCCTACAATATGGGGGAGAAGCAGCTGGATTTTGATATCGGCACATCTGAAAGCGATGTCGTCACACCGGAGGACATGGCAGCCCATAATTATCCGGAATGGACACGGCTCGACCACGAGCAGTGTGCCTGCTGTCCCCTGAAGACGGAGACACACAGCCACTGTCCGGCCGCGATCCGGATGCATGAGGTACTGGAAACGTTTAAAGATTTTCAATCCGTGGAGCGGGTCGAACTGACCGTGGAGACCGAACGGCGCACTTATCTTCAGGAATGTGATCTACAAAGTGGTTTAAACTCCATGCTGGGGCTGCTCATGGCCACCAGTGGCTGCCCGGTCGTCGGGAGGCTGCGTGCCATGGCCACTTTCCACATGCCGTTTTGCTCCTTCGGCGAGACCCTGTTTCGTTCAGTTGGTGCCTATCTGACCAAACAGTATTTCGCCAAACAAGACGGAGAAGAGCCCGACTGGGAACTGGAAGGCCTGAAGCAATTCTACGAGGAACTGGAGCAACTCAACCAGGCTTTTTCGGAACGCATTCGTGGCATTGAACAAAGTGATGCTATCTCGAATGCCATGGTCATGTTCTTCGCCGCATCGATTGTGGTCGCCGACGCACTGGAAGACCGCCTCGATCAATACAAGGACTACTTCACCGGAAACGCGGTGATGCCGCCCAAGGGCGGGTGATTAAATTTCGAAGTCCTGCTTTTCCTTTTCGGTCGAGCTGCTCGGAATGTGGATGTTCTCGACCATTTCGATAATGTGCTCCGGCGGACGCGGGGTGAAGGCGTTGACGGCAAAGGCGACGGCGAAATTAACCAGCATACCGACAAAGCCGATGCCCTCCGGCGTAATACCGAACAGGTATTGGTCCGGGGTCCCGTCGAGAAACTGAAAATAAGTGATGTAGCTGAAGGTAAAGAGTATGCCGGCGATCATACCGCTAATGGCACCCTGCTTGTTCATGCGACTGGAAAAAATACCCATGAGCAGTGTCGGGAAGAAAGAAGACGCCGCCAGACCGAAGGCAAAAGCCACGGTTTTGGCGATAAAAGCCGAGGGCGGATTAATCCCGAAATACACCGCAACAGCCAGAGCGACAAAGGAGGCAAAACGTGCGTAGTTGACCTCCTCCTTATCCGTCAGATCCGGCTTGAGGATTTTCTTCATCAGGTCGTGGGAAATCGAGGTGGAAAGGACGAGAAGCAGCCCCGCAGCCGTGGATAGCGCGGCCGCAATACAGCCGGCCATGAGCAGCGCGATCACCCACATCGGGAGCCCGGCCATGTGTGGATTGGCCATGACCATGATGTCGTTACCGAACCACAGTTCGTTGGGATTGGAGTCGTCGGCCTTGTTTGCGAGCAGACGTTCCCCGTGCTTGCCGATGCGCTGGTTTTCCGGAGCTTCATAGGTCGGATAGTCCGGGTTCTTCCCCTGAAAGACGGAAAAGGTGCCCGCTTCGGACATTCCCGGGCCGTAGTATTGAATTTTGCCGTCGTCGTTCTTGTCGACCCAGGCCATCTGGCCGGTCTCCTCGAACTCCTGGAACCAGGCCGGGGCTTCCGTGTAAGCCGTGTCATGAAGCTTCTCGATCAGATTGACCCGGGAGAAAGCTCCGATGGTCGGGGCGGTCAGGTAAATGACGGCAATAAAGGCAAGCGTCCAGCAGGCCGACTTACGCACCGCGCGTACATCCTTAACCGTAAAGAAGCGCACAATCACGTGCGGTAGTCCGGCGGTACCACACATTAGAGCCGCGGTAATGCAGAACATGTTGAGCGTGCTCATCTTGCCGGAGGTATATTCACTGAAACCAAGCTCAGTGTTGATGTTGTTCATCTTCTGCAGGAAGGGAACGATTTCATCCCCCGCCGTATAGTTTCCGATCAAACCCAGTTGCGGGATGACATTCCCTGTCAGCGCCATAGCAATGAAGATAGCCGGAATCGTATAGGCAAACGCCATGACGCTGTACTGCGCCACCTGCGTGTAGGTAATCCCTTTCATACCGCCGAGCCCGGCATAGAAAAAGACGATCGCACCCCCGGTAATCACACCGGAGGTAATGCTGATCCCGAAGAGCTGGGAGAACACCACGCCGACCCCGCGCATTTGTCCCATAATATAGGTCATGCAAATGAAGATCGCGCAGCCCACCGCGACCCCCCGGGCCAGCTTCGAGTAGTAGCGGTCGCCCACAAAGTCGGGCACGGTCGCCTTGTTAAACTTGCGCAAATAAGGCACCATCAGCACCGTTAGCAGCACGAATCCGCCCGTCCAGCCCATGAGGAAACGCGAGGCGTCGTAACCGGAAATCGCCACCGTACCGGCCATGGAGATGAAAGTCGCCGCCGACATCCAGTCGGCCGCGGTGGCCATGCCGTTGGCAAACGGAGAGACTCCGCCGCCTGCGGTATAATACTCTTTGGTCGAGCCCGCCTTGGAACGGAAGGCGATCCCGATGTAGAGTGCAAAGGAGAGCCCGATAAAAATGAAGTTGAGGGTATCTTGAGTCATGTCGTTTGCAGTGGGAAGGTGGCAGGTAGAAAGGTATGAAGGTGAAAAAGTCGGCAGCTAAAGGGGTGGATTACCTTCCACCTTCACGCCTTTGACCTTCTCACCTGTCGTGCGCTACTTTTCCTTGGTGTAGCCGTGCTTGTTATCCAGACGGTTCATCAGAAAAGCGTAGGTGACCAGAATCAGAATGAACCCGATTATGGAGCCCTGCTGGGCCATCCAAAATCCGAAGGGCGCATTGCCGACACTGGGGAAATTCACATCCAGCCAATCACGGAGCAGGATACTGCAGCCGTAGCTGATAAAAAACCAAACAGCCAGCAGCGCCAGAGTGAGGCGCAGACAGGACTTGCGATGGGCACGAGCGTTATCGTTCTGCATGTTTTGGGGTAGTAATCGGGGTTCGTATGTTAAGCAGTATTAGTTTGATAAAAGATTATCGTCTATGGAAGCGAGACTTCATTCGCCCAGATATCTTCCGGCTGTTGACGCCTACGAATGAGGTGGGCCTGGCCCGCCGTGTCGATCAAAACTTCCGGAGCTTCGGGGAAGGAGTTGTAATGCTTGGTCGACATGGACGCGCAATAGGCCCCGGCCCCGTCGATCACGCAGAGGTCACCAATTTTCGCAAGCGGAAGGCTACGGGTGGAAAGCAACTCCGGGTCCCCCGGGGCCGGCGTAAGTATGTCACCCGACTCACAGCAGTGCCCGGCGATCATGTAGTCTTTCCCCTCCAGTGCTGGCTCTGCCTGTAAAATGGCAATCGGGTGCTGGGCTCCGTAAATCGAGGGCCGCAACACCTCGGTCATGCCCATATCCAGTTTAAGAAACTCGTAACCGTCGGGGCCGGTGGAAACGACATCCTGCACGGAAGCGAGCACGGCACAGGCATTCGCCAATAGATAAGTACCCGGCTCGACTTCGAGATGAATCTCACGTCCGGTCTCCTCGGCAAACTCCCGGAATTTGTCCGCAACCGGCGCGCCACACTCCTGCAGGTCGGTGCCGTCTTCGTTGGCCATACGAGCCACCTTGTAACCGCCACCCAGATTCAGGCGGGTGACATCGGGAAACTGTCGGACAAGCTCCAGGCTCATCGCGGACACCTTCTGCCAGACCGAAGGATCACTCCCGGAACCGATGTGGGTGTGAATGCGCACGGCTTTCAGGTCGGCCGACGCGACAATCGCCTTCACCTGATCGATCCACTCGTGCCAGATACCGAAGCTGGAAGACGTCCCGCCGACGTTTGTGCGGTTGTTGCCGCCTGAGCCCGCACCGGGGTTGAAGCGCAAGCCGATCTCACGCCCCGGGAAAACCTTGGCGAAGCGCTCCAGTTGGTTCAGCGAGCAGGCGTTAATCTCGATCCCGAGTTCATAAAGTTCCGCAAAATCGTCCGGCAACTCCTGGGTGCTCAGACTGATTTTGTGTGGCTCGATTCCGGCGGCAATGGCGCGGCGTACTTCAAATCCCGAACTCGCATCGATCCATAGGCCCAGCTTATTGAAAAGCTTGAGGATGGCCGCGTTGGGCGAAGCCTTCATCGCGTAGCGGGCGGTAAGGCCAAAGGCATTCGGAAAATTGAGCACGTCCTTGGCCGCCGCTTCCAGCGTGGCCTGATCGTAAACAAAGACAGGCGTGCCAAACGCATCGGCAATCTGACGTGCGGATTCGTATTTGAGAAAATTCGGCTGTGGGAAGTTTGCCATGCCCGTAGCAAAGAGCCCTCGCCCGCTCTGGCAAGTGCCATGTAAAAAATAAACCCTGAAAGTCGTTATTGTTTGAACGCTGACACCCGACTGCTTTTATCCGATCCATCATGGATAGCGAGCCGACATCACCTTCAACCGAGTCAAGTCCTCCGGTGGATAGGGACACTCATACGATGGGCATGCTCTGCCATTTGTTGGGATTGTCCGGCTTCCTCGGCGTCCCATTCGGCAATATACTCGGACCACTTGTGATGTGGCTGATCAAGCGCGAAGAATGCGCATTCGCCGATGCCTGCGGTAAAGAGGCCCTGAATTTTCAAATTTCCATGACGATCTACTCAGTCGTCGCACTCTTATCCATATTGGCATTTATCGGTATCGTCCTCTTCCCTGTCATTCTCATTCTGAACATTGTGTACACCATAATTGCCTCAATTCGGGCCAGCGAAGGCACGAATTACCAATATCCTTTCACCATTCGCTTCATCAAATAAAATGGCGCAGGATTGGATCGACGCCGCCCGGAGCGGAATGGGGCTGAAAATTGCCCGGAAGCTGGATGCTGATATTCTGGAAACGCTCGTCCGCCCGCAGTTCACCGGTTATTTTGAACACAAGTTTTGCCGCGAAGAGCCCGCGCGGGAAAAACTGATTACGCTGGCCCGCGAGTTCGCAGTCGTGCCGATTTCGGGCTTTCAGGTTGGCGCCCTTGCCATCGGCAAATCAGGAAACGCCTACCTCGGCGCGAACATGGAATTTACCGGTGTGCCCTTGCATGCCGGCCTGCACGCAGAGCAATCCGCCGTGATCAATGCCTGGATGCATGGCGAGCCGGCGGTCGAGGCGCTGTATGTCTCCGAAATCCCCTGCGGGCACTGCCGTCAATTTCTGCTCGAGTTGCATGCGGCAGAAGAGCTTCCAATCCGCGTCCGGGGCGTCCAAAAAAACCTGGCCGAGCTCATGCCGGAACCATTCGGCCGACGCCGGGCCAAGGGACAGGGACTCCTGGACAGCTCACCCAGTGAAGTCGTCAAGATTCACCCGGACGACGGCAACCAAACCCAGCGTGCGATCAATGCGGCCAGCCGCAGCTACGCCCCCTACAGCAAGTCGCCGGAAGGCTTTATCATTGAGACGATTAACGGCCAGCACTTTGCCGGTCGCATCGCGGAAAGCTTCGCCTTCAACCCAAGTGTACCGGCCGTAACGACAGCCCTGAACCAAATGAACCTTTCGGCGCAGCGCAAAGTTTCCATCAGCAGTTGCACCCAAGCCAGACTTGCCACCGCACTCACTCAATCAACCGCCTTTTCCGAGGCGCTGATGCGAGGTATTTGTAATGTCCCGGTCAAGAGTGTGCTGATGGAAAGTGCCCACTAGTCCGCGGCTTCGGCCGCCCCTTCCGGCATATCGATACGCTGCCGCTGGCGTCCCCGAAAGTAGTGTAAATCCTTAAATCCTTTTTCACGCAGCATCGGTTGCACCCAGTTGAAAAACTGTCCCACCGAGGTTGGGCGGTGTGAGTCGGACCCGATAGTCAGCTTCACGCCCAGATCAGCGGCCCAATCCAGAATCAACGGATCGGGGTGTACTTCGTAGGCCCCTTTGGTCAGGCCACTGGTATTCACCTCCATACAAATGTCTTCATCGACCAGGGCCTGAAGAAATTCACGAATCACATCCTCGTGCTCTGCCGGATTGAACTCCCGGACCACCCCGTAGGTTCGGATTACATCCGGATGTGACATGCTGTCATAACGGCCGGACTGAGCCCCATCCTTTAAATGTCGAAAGTAGCTGTCGATGCGCATGGCGTCATCCTTGACCTTGTGATCGGATAGCCAGCTCAGGTAGCTCTGGCACTGCGCATGCAGGGAACCGAGCACAAAGTCCCAGTCATGAGCCGCCAGCACTTCGTCCATCGATTCCATATGCGCCTCATCGGGAAAGACTTCAGCCTCGATCCCACAGAGCACCTCCACTCCCATCGGCTTGGCGGCCGCAGCGGTCTCCTCAACCAGTGCAATGTAATCATTCAGTTGGTTGCGGTGCATCCGTATGCCTTCCTGTCCGAATGCCGACCAATCCATCGGGATATGACAGGTGATCGTGATTAAATCGAGGCCACGCTCTCTGGCCATCATGGCATATTCGATCGGTTCGCCGATCGCGTGGCCGCAAAGAGGGGTGTGCATATGACAGTCAACTCGCATGCCTCATGTCTAAAACGACCGAAGGCGCCGGAAGGAAACAAAAAATGTAGAACCTTTTCACCAGTTATTTGTTTTTTTACGGCTCTGTGCTAATCTTTTCACATATGGACTGCTACAACTATCAAACATCACTGAAACGCATTTGGAAAGATGCACTAGCCAAGTACGAGGCGGGCCAGCGAGAGCCTGATGAATACTTTGACACCGAAACGCTTGCCGAACTGGCTTCCGTCGGACTGAACGCGATGGATGTCTACGATTACGTGGAAGATTATGCCACCCGCGACGAGCCGGATTTTGAAACTTTTCTCATGATCTGTGAAGCTCGCCGTGACTATTTCCTGACCGAGCAAAATGCCAAACCATCCGATAAACGATTGGACAGTAACACCCTGCCCGCGAAGACCGACGAAGTGGAAGGTATTGTCTGGCTCCCTCGCCTGATGCCGAAGGCCCTGGCCAAGCTGCGCGGAGAACTGCCCCCGGAAACAATGTATTGCTGTGGGGGCGACCGAAAGTTCTTTAAAGAAAACGACATTCACCCGGCTGAATTCCTGCGCGCGATCTGGGCTTACCAGGATAATCCCAGCCGACTCGTGGAATGGGTGATCACTCGCAAAGGCGCAGAGTTGACAACCTGATCATATTCAACAACAGAGACGAATTATGAAGATTATTGCATATTTGAAACCCACTTGTGGCTGGAGCATGGGCGTGCGCGCCATCATGAAGAAATACGGCCTCGAATACGAAGACCGTGACATCATCAACAAACCTGACCAGTATGCCGAGATGGTGGAGAAATCGGGTCAGCCGCTTTCTCCCTGTGTTGAAATCGACGGACACATGCTGGCCGACGTCAGCGGTGAAGAAGTTGAAAACTACATGCTAAGCAACGGGCTGATCGAAGCCAGTGAAGAAGCGCCGGACGCCCCCACCAACGCGCCCTGCACGGATGAAGAGCATGAGGCCATGCGCACAAAGACCATTCGCTTCTTCTGACACGCCGCTGCGCGCCACTTGGGCGGTATAACCTTCAAAAGGCGCATAAACGCTTCAAATTTAGCGCTTTACAAAATACAGTCTATTTAAGGGGCATTTATCTCTAGACAGGTGCCTTTCGATTGCTACTTTCCGCTGTTCCTCTAGATTGGGGGCAGCTCTCTACAAGCTGTTCCTGACCTCTCTGGAGCACTGATCTTGCAAAACTAACAAGCTTTACTGATATGGACAAACAGAACATCCAGCCCAAGGCACAAGGACTTTACGACCCACAGAACGAACACGAAAACTGCGGTATCGGCCTCATCGTCGATATGAAGGGCCGCAAGTCCCATGAAATCGTCAAAGGCGCACTTGAAATCTGCGTGAATCTCGACCACCGCGGTGGTTGCGGCTGCGACCCGATCACGGGGGATGGTGCCGGTCTCTTTATCCAGCTTCCCCACAACTTCTTCAAGAAAGTGTGCCCCCAGGATTGCGGCTTTGAAGTACCTGAAGCCGGTGACTACGGTGTTGGATTTGCTTTTCTTTCCCAGGATGCAGAGGAGCGAAGTAACGAAGAAGACACGATCGCCAAGATCGTTGCCGAAGAAGACCTCGAGCTGCTCGGCTGGCGCGATGTGCCTGTGCGCAGCGAAATATTGGGTAAAGCATCCGCCGCTTGCGAGCCGGTCATGCGCCAATTCTTTATTAAGCGCAGCGAGCAGATCGAGCGCGGCCTACCCTTCGAACGTAAGCTGTACCTGATCCGCCGCCTTGCCACCCACCGCATTCGCTATAGCGGCCAGGATGAAGATTCGCTCTTCTATATCAGCTCGCTCTCCAGCCGTACCATGACGTACAAGGGCATGCTCACCACCGAGCAACTGGAGCAGTATTTCCCGGACCTGGGCGACCCAGCCATGGATTCCGCGCTGGCGCTGACACACTCGCGTTTCTCCACCAACACTTTCCCCAGCTGGCCACGCGCCCAGCCTTTCCGCTACCTTTGCCACAACGGCGAGATCAATACGGTGCGCGGTAACGAAAACTGGCTCTACGCCCGTCAGATGGAAATCGCCAGTGAAGTTTTTGGGGATGACCTGAAGAAGCTTCTGCCCATCATCCGTGAAGACGGTTCCGACTCGCAGAAGTTCGACAATTGCCTGGAATTCCTGATTCTTTCCGGCCGAAGTCTCGCGCACGCCATGATGATGATGATTCCCGAGCCTTGGGAGCGTCACAAAAGCATGCCACAGTGGAAGCGTGACTTCTATGAGTTCCACGCCTGTCTGATGGAGCCTTGGGATGGCCCGGCCTCGATGGCGATCTCCGACGGCGTACAAGTCGGCGCGACACTCGACCGCAACGGCCTGCGCCCCTCCCGCTACTATGTCACTTCCGACGACAAAGTCATCCTGGCGTCTGAAGTCGGTGTCCTCGAAGGTGTCGAGCCCAAGAATGTGATCAAGAAGGGCCGCCTCGAGCCGGGCCGTATGTTCTTGATCGACATGGACAAGGGCCGCATTGTGGGCGACGAGGAATTGAAGAAGCAGATCGCTTCCGAGCAACCTTACGGCGATTGGCTCAAGCAAAACCTGATCGACGCGAAGACACTTCCGGCACCCACCAAGGAGGAAACTCCGGTCGACGACTTCGATACGATCAAAACACGCCACAAGGCCTTCGGTTACACTTTCGAGGACCTGCGCTTCCTCATCGCACCCAGTGCCGAAGCGGGCAAGCAACCGCTTGGTTCCATGGGGAACGATGCCCCGCTTGCGGTGCTCTCCGACCAGCCGCAGCTTCTTTATAATTATTTCAAGCAGCTCTTTGCCCAGGTCACGAATCCGCCGATCGACCCGATCCGCGAGGAACTGGTCACGGCCAGCGTCACTTTTATCGGCTCCGAGGGTGACCTGACCCGCCCCGGACCGCAGAGCTGCCGCATGATCAAGTTCGACTCCCCGCTGATCAACCGTCACCAGCTGGCTCAACTCCGTAACTTGAACGAAGACGGCTTCAAGTCGACGCGACTGTCCATCACTTTCGAAGCGGAAGTCGGCGGTCTGGCCGAAGGACACAACAGCATCGCCGAGCCCCGCATCTCCGGCAAGGGTCTGGAAGCGGCCTTGGAGCAACTCTTCGATAACGCCGATGCCGCGATTCGCGACGGAGTCAACGTCCTCATTCTGTCCGACCGTAAAGTCGGATTCAAGAAGGCGCCGATCCCCGCTCTGCTGGCCGTCGCAGGCCTGCACCACCACCTCGTGCGTCAAGGCACCCGCACCCGCGTCTCGCTGGTGCTGGAATCCGGCGAACCACGCGAGGTCATGCACTTTGCCCTACTACTCGGTTACGGAGCCGATGCGATCAATCCCTACCTCGCGCTCGAAACCGTTCGCCACATGGTGGCGGAAAAGGAAATCGACATGGACGGCGATACCGCCTGCCAGAACTTCCTCAAGGCCAACCTCGGCGGCGTGATCAAGACCATGTCGAAGATGGGTATCTCGACTGTCGCCTCGTACCGTGGCGCCCAGATATTCGAGGCCATTGGCCTGAACCAGTCGGTCATCGACAAGTATTTCACCAAGACCGCTTCCCGCGTTGAGGGTATCGGCCTCGGCACGATTGCCAAGGAGACGGAAGCACGCCACACCAAGGCTTTTGCACCGCGTGACGACGAGCGTGCGGGCGAGCTGGATCCCGGCGGCATCTACCAATGGCGTGCCGGCGGTGAGCGTCACCTCTTCAATCCGGTCACCATCCACAAGCTGCAAAAAGCGACCCGCCTGGGGGACTATGAAGTCTTTAAGGAATACTCTAATGCGATCAACAACCAGTCCAAGGAGATGTTTACCCTCCGCGGCCTGATGGATTTCAAATTCGACGAAGCGAAGTCGATCCCCATCGAGGAAGTTGAACCGGCCTCCGAGATCGTAAAGCGCTTCAAGACCGGTGCCATGTCCTATGGCTCGATTTCCAAAGAGGCCCACGAATCCCTTGCCATCGCCATGAATCGTCTTGGCGGCAAGTCCAATACCGGCGAAGGTGGCGAGGATATCGACCGCTTTACACCGGATGAAAACGGTGATTCACGCCGCTCGGCGATCAAGCAGGTGGCATCCGGCCGTTTCGGTGTGACCAGTTACTACCTCGTCAACTCCGACGAGATCCAAATCAAGATCGTTCAGGGTGCGAAGCCGGGTGAAGGCGGCGAATTGCCGGGCCACAAGGTTCTGCCGCAAATTGCCAAGACCCGCGGCACGACCCCGGGCGTCGGGCTCATCTCCCCGCCTCCGCACCACGATATTTACTCAATTGAGGACCTCGCGGAACTTATCCACGACCTCAAGAATGCCAACGTCAATGCCCGTGTGAACGTGAAGCTCGTTTCCGAAGTCGGCGTCGGCACAATTGCCGCCGGTGTGGCCAAGGCGAAGGCGGACGTCATCCTCGTCTCCGGTTACGACGGTGGCACCGGTGCTTCACCGCGTTCCTCCATCCAGCACGCAGGCGCTCCCTGGGAGCTTGGCCTGGCCGAAACAAATCAAACTCTCCTGCTCAACGACCTGCGCTCACGCGTCGTGGTTGAGACTGACGGCCAGCTCAAGACCGGTCGCGATGTGGCCATTGCTTGCTTGCTCGGTGCGGAAGAATTTGGCTTTGCCACGGCTCCGCTCGTCACGCTCGGCTGCCTCATGATGCGGGTCTGCCACAAGAATACTTGCCCGGTCGGTGTGGCGACGCAAAACCCTGAGCTGCGCAAGAAGTTCAAGGGAGGCGCGGATGCCGTCGTACACTTCATGAACTACGTGGCCGAAGAAATGCGTGAAGTGATGGCTCAGCTCGGCTTCCGCAGCATCAATGAGATGGTCGGTCGCGTCGATAAGCTGGAAATGCGTAGCGCTATCGACCACTGGAAGGCCAAGGGCTTGGACTACAGCAAGATTCTCTACCGCCCACAGGTCGAATCCGATGTCGGCACCTACTGCCAGATGAAGCAGGACCACCTCCTCGACAAGTCCCTCGACATGACGAAACTGCTGGATCTGGCAAAACCTGCCATCGAAGAAGGCAAGTCCGTCGAAATCGATCTGCCGATCGTGAACACCAACCGCGTGGTCGGTACCATTACCGGTTCGGAAATCTCCCGAAACCACGGCCCGGACGGCCTGCCGGAAGATACGGTTAAGATCAACCTCACCGGTTCCGCCGGCCAGTCACTGGGTGCGTTCTGTCCGAATGGGATGACCTTTACCGTGACCGGCGATACCAACGACTATCTCGGTAAAGGGCTCTCCGGCGGCAAGATCATCGTCCGCCCACCGGAAGACTCCCCCTTTGTGGCACACGAAAACATCATCACCGGTAACGTCTGCTTCTACGGCGCGACCAAGGGTGAAGCCTACATCGCGGGCATGGCCGGCGAGCGCTTCTGTGTACGTAATTCGGGTGTCGAAGCCGTCATTGAGGGCGTGGGTGACCACGCACTCGAGTACATGACCGGTGGCATGGTGATCAACCTCGGTTCAACCGGACGCAACCTTGGTGCCGGTATGTCCGGTGGTGTGGCCTACATCTACGACGAACTCGGAGATTTCGTGGAAAACCGCCTCAACCCGGACATGGTCAACGTCTACCAACTCATCGAGTGTGGTGACGATGAAATGGCCAAGGTCAAAGCCAAGATCGAGAAGCACGTCATGCTAACGGGCTCGGCTCGCGGACGCGACATTCTGGCTGACTGGCCTGCCGTTGCCGGCAAGTTCCTCAAGATCATGCCTCAGGACTTTGAGCGTGTCCTCCAAGCCCAAGCTCGTGCCGAAGAGCGCGGTCTCCAGGGCGAAGAAGCCATTCTCGCCGCCTTCGAAGAAAACGTGAAGGCAGGACACTAAACCACCTTCACATACACTTTCACTCTCACTTTAGTAATTATGGGTAAAGCAACAGGATTTTTGGAATTCGAACGAGCACCGATCGCCGACCGCGATCCGATCGAACGTTTGAAGGATTGGGAAGAAACACACGAACACCCCGACTACGAGAAAGTGCAACAGCAGGGTGCCCGCTGCATGGATTGTGGTACGCCCTACTGCCACACCGGCATGGAGCTCAGCAACATGGCGAGCGGCTGCCCGATCAATAACTTGATCCCGGAGTTTAATGACCTCGTTTATCGTGGTCGCTGGCACGATGCCTACCTGCGTCTGGCCAAAACCAACAACTTCCCGGAATTCACCGGTCGTGTCTGCCCCGCTCCCTGTGAGGGCTCCTGCGTACTCGGTGTCATCGAGCCGCCGGTCACGATTAAAAATATCGAGCAGTCCATCATCGACCGCGCCTGGGATGAGGGTTGGGTCAAACCAACGGCTCCGGAAGAGCTTACCGGTAAAAAAGTTGCGGTTGTCGGCTCAGGCCCAGCAGGTCTCTCCGCTGCCGACCAGCTCAATCAAGCCGGGCATCTGGTCACGGTTTACGAGCGTGCCGACCGTATCGGGGGCCTCCTCATGTATGGCATCCCCAACATGAAGTTGCAGAAAGAGATTGTGAACCGCCGCGTCGACTTGATGCGCGAAGAAGGTGTCACCTTCCAGACCAACACCGAAATCGGCAAGGATATCTCTTCGAAGCAGCTGCTCGACGATTTCGATGCCGTTGTCCTTTGCTGTGGCGCCACCAAACCGCGCGACCTTCCGATCGAAGGCCGTGAACTCGGCAACATCCGCTTCGCCATGGAGTTCCTCACTCCCAACACCAAGGAGCTTTGGGATGTGCGCGAAGAAAAGTCGAAAGAGTTTACCGAACTGGCCAAGGATAAGAACGTCGTCATTATCGGCGGCGGGGACACGGGTACCGACTGCGTGGGCACCTCCCTGCGCCACGGCTGCAAGAGCGTGACGCAACTTGAGATCATGCCCAAGCCGCCGGAAGAACGCGCCGATAACAACCCGTGGCCGGAATGGCCCAAGACCTACAAGGTCGACTACGGCCAGGAAGAAGCCGCCGCCGTGCAGGGCGCAGATCCGCGCCAGTATCTCGTGAGTTCCAGCAAGTTCGAGGGTGACGAAAACGGAAACGTGAAAGCGGTTCACGTCCACGACATCGAATGGACCAACGAAAATGGCCGCTTTATTCCCAAGAAAGTTGAAGGCTCGGACCGCGTGATCGAAGCCGAGCTGGTACTTCTCGCCATGGGCTTCCTCGGACCGGAAAATACCATCGTGGAAGAGCTTGAACTCGAGCAGGACGCACGCACCAACGTGAAGGCAGAGTACGGTAAGTTCACCACCAGCATCGACAAGGTCTTTGCGGCCGGTGACATGCGCCGCGGCCAGTCCCTCATCGTCTGGGCCATCAACGAAGGACGCGCCGTCGCCCGCGAATGCGACCGCTTCCTCATGGGCACGACCAAACTTCCTTAAACGAAGTAATGAGCTTTAATATGCAGGCCGCGTTCCTCTTCGGGAGCGCGGCCTTTTTTTGGCGTTTCGATTCAATACCAGATCCACACGAGATGTAACGATGGCAGCCTGCCACAGCGTAATCCAATGAAGGCGGGTCCTCTGCCATCCATCCGGGATCTAGCTATTGGGATCCTCTTGCCCTAAGGGAGGGAGCCGGAGGACTGGCTCGAAAAACTATGCCGTGGCACACTGGCTATGCTACATCAATCCGGCAGCGGCACCGTGGCGTGCTCGCTTGTCGAGCGCCCGAAACTTGCGCGTACTTGAAAACCACCGCCCCCCTGATCGCAAGGAAGGATGCGGTTACCACTCCGGACTAGTACAGCTCTTGGCCATCTTCAATAAGCTGTGCTTTCAACTTACCGTAGTCCACGTTCTGAACGCTAACATTGCCATCAATCGCCAGTACCGCCGCAGTTCCGGCGCTTTGGCCCAGCACCATGCCGACCGGCTCCATTCGAATAGAGCCAAAGGCGATGTGGGAAGATGACACACACCAGGGCACGAGAAGGTTCTCACACTCACCTTCCGCTGGCACGATGGATTTATAGGAAATCGGGTACGGCTTGCCGTTGAAGTGCTTCTGCACATCCCCCTCGTTGCGCACATTACCCTTGTAGACGACGCGCTGCACATGGTGCGAGTCCATGGTGTAGGCGCCCATGCCGACCGAATCCTCGACCTGCGGGAAGTCCTCTTTTTGAAGAATCTGGTTCTCCGTCATGACAAAGTCCGAAATCATACGGCGTCCCTCGCGGACGTAAATATTGTAGGGCCAATGATCGTTATCCACGAATTCATCCTTGGGTAAGCCCCAACCGGAATACTGCTTGCGGACACCTTCGGGCATACGTGGATGGTTTTGCAAGGTCCAGATCAGGCCGAGCTGCCAATCCCGCTGAATAGCGGCGACTTTTTCGCGCTCTTCGTGGGACAAAGTAGTCCAGTCCCAGTAATCCGGATGCTCGGGCGGCAAATGACTGTAGTTATTGCCGATCTTATTCATGGAAATCCCGCCGTTGTTATTCGAATCCGTCTTCTTGTTCGGGATCGGTGAGAACTTGTAGAATGCGCCCCATTGCCCGCGATAGCCGGCGTCAACCGCGCGGAAGAGTAATTCATAAGTCGCCTCGTCGTAGTTCTCCGGCTTCGCGATGGGGACCATATTGTCTTCCGCACTCGTCAGGCAGACTCGATAACAATAGGCCTGCATCCGGTGGTCTCCTTTGCCCACATCAGCCTCGTCAAATGGGTTCACATCCGGCAGCAGTCCGCTTTCCGGATCGCCTTCGACCACATAGGGATCCACCGGCTTGGTAATGTTATTTTTATTCACAGGAAGTGTGATGCCGTTGACCGTTTCATCGTATGTAGCGTTGCTTTCGCGGCCCACTGTAAAGGTCACATCGGCCGCCGCCAAAAGATCACCTTCGTAGGAAGCATCGATGAACATTTGACCCGCCACTTTTCTTCCGTCCTGCAAATGAAGCTCGGTGATACGCTGCCCCTCCATTGTGGTCCCGTTGTCCAGGTCAAGGCGCCCCTCAACCACGGTAACGCCCGCTTCTTCCACCAGCTGGTCAAAAATCATTTCCGCCACCTTGGGCTCGAAAACGGAACCCAACTCAGTCGCGTCATTAAAAGTCGGCGCGCCCTGCCCCTTCTTGGGAAAGTCATCCTTCGATTGATGCACCCAGGCCTCGTCATTCTGGTAGTGCAGATAGACTCGATGATAGAATTCACGGGAAATCCCGCCCAAAATTCGGGAATTACCGATATCCGTCCACCCCAGTCCGCTGCTGGTCATGCCACCGAGGTGCCCGTATTGGGAAACCAGAATCACCGATTTACCCATCCGGGCCGCCTGCACCGCGGCGGAAACACCGACGGCTGCATCGCCGTAAACCACAACGTCGGCCTCCAGGGTTTCGGGCTGGCTGGACTCTTCAGAGTTGCAGCCGCTGCAAACAAATAAAACGAAAAGGGAGAGAATATAACGCATGGGTTGGAGTTAATTAAGCCCATCAGCGGGGTAAAGGATGAAAGGCTTATTCCTGGCATGCCGCGAACCGGCATGGTACTTTGGGGAAGTCAGGCAGAACCAAGGAAAAGACGAGCGTGGTGTGCTCGCTTGCCGAGCGCCGAGACAAGGCAACGGTTAAGGCGCGCGAAATCTCTCCCGCAAGTTTGAGCGCAAAAGAACTGTACAGCCTTCGCTGTGCTCCGCGCCACTAATCTTCCCCTCTGGCATGCCAAGCCGTTTGATCACGCCGTAGTCGCAGGGCGCGCAGGCGGTAGTCAGGAGCGAGAGTCACTTGCCATACGGTCCACCTTCGCTTCACGGGGTGAAGTCTACGGCGTGATAGCCTTCGCCGTTGCTCCGCTCTGTAACTTTGCGGATAATTTGTCTTAAAATCGTAGGGAACTCGATGAAAGTATCCGTACAGCGAAAAGCCCCGCTGAAAAGGGTATTTTTCTCAGCGCGGCGAATTTCGGCCTGATTAAGGCTATGTCGTGACGGGTTCCTCTACTGTGGATTGTCGGATTCTGTTTCGTGAATTGCCGCCTGCTTTCACAGGCTCTGAAATGTCTTTGCAGCGGTTGTGATAGCCTCTTGCAGAATTGGCTTTCGGCGTCCTTTTGGGCGCCGCCTTTGGCTGCTCTGCCTGTTGCGGTTCTTCAGGGATGATCTCTTCCACGGCGGATAAGATCTGAGCTGGCCCGGCTCCGTCTTTACCCTGCTTCTTTGCGAAGTAGTTTGCTCGCGTGACGACGCGCTCGATGCCTGCAACGTAATCTTCAATGCTCTCGGAGACCTCACGAAGTAAGCGGATCGAATCGTTGTCAGCGTCTGGAAGCTTGTGCCTGGCAATCGCTTCGAGGTCCTTGGAGCTTAGTTCGGCTGGCAACAACTCGTGGTGCTTGACGCGCCCTTTAAGCTGGCGGGAGTTCCAGCCGATGGACTTCTCATATTTATCGCATTGCTGATAGAACTGAGGCGTGGAGACAAGCACGACCGGAACGCCTTTATCAACGAGCGAGAGACGCAACCAGTCGATCCGCTTGGGCGCGGACCGGACCCGGTTCAGTTGCGGCCATAGCGCCCAGGCTTCGTCAATTACCAGGACGATGTCCCCTTGTTGAAGCATATCTTCGATCCGGACACGCATGTCGATTGCCTTGAGCGCCGAAGAGGAACTAACACCGATTGCTTTTGCGATGGAACGAAAGAAAGTCTTCTCGTCGAAACCAGACTCCAGGGACATGTAAATGGCTTTGCCTGGGTGACGCGCACAAAAGTTCCGGGCCGTAACACTCTTACCCATGCGTTCCAGCCCCTCAATGATAACAAGGGTCTTCGTTTCCAGTGCGTAGTCCATGGCATCGAGTATCCGCTGGCTGATCTCGGTTTCTGCCAACTCGGATTCAGCAGCCTCGATTTTCGAGCGCCGGTAGAGATAGAGCGCTTCGACGAGCCCGCAAAAATTCCAGAGGTTGGTATATGAAGACAGGTTGGGACGGATTCGCGGCCGGGCCAGAGCCGTCTTTAATTTGGAATACGGTTCATCGAGTTTTTTTGAAGGATCGAGGCAAAGGACCTTCAAATGGTCCGCCAACTCGGAGGCATCGAGGCGGGCCTGATCATGGAAGTCGCGCACCGGATAAGAATCGGGGCAGCCGGTGTGGTATTGCGCGCCGGACGGCTCCTCGTCTTCGTCGTAATCGCGAGGCATGAGTATTTGGCTAAAGTCCGGGTCGATTTCATCGCCGTCGAGTGGGAATTCTTCCCGGCAGCTGTCCGGCATTTCATCGCGAATCAAGCGGACTTCATCCGGCGTGTAGGTATCATCACCCGCTTTTCCGAGTTTTACCATGGTAGGGGTTCCGACGCGCTCCGGGAACATCTCCAGGAGTTCTTCTGCAACCCGCTCAAGGCCCCCCTCCTTGTGGGACTCTTGTTGAAGAAAATAAATCAAGGCGCGGTCTTCTGGGTCCTCGATCACCCGGACCCGCTTGGTAACGTGATTGCCCTTCAAGCCAGTGTCGTAAGCGCTGCTGGAACAGTAGCGCTCTTGCTTGAAGGTATTTGGATCGGAAGATTTTCGGGTGCTACTCATGGTTCAATTTCTCCTTTAGTTTTTGCCGTGTCTTTTGCAGGGCCGAGAGTGATTCGGCGGCGCGTTCCGGATTGCGGGGCTGACTATTCCTCCGGATGCCCAGGCGGGATTCTTCACGGCGCAGCTTGCGGGTGGCACTGACCGTGCGTTTTCTTTCGGATTCAACTTTCGAGCGATCCTCTTCGATCTGTGTCCCGAGCTCGTAAGCACTCCGCTCGGCCATCGTGCGACGGAACATCTTATCGTGTTGTTTGAAGTGAGGCTTGATGGTCCGATAGAGCGTTCTGGCGTATTTGTTGTGCGCCTCGGCCTGGGCCAATGCGGCAGAGAGTGTTTCATCGCCATCTTCGGCCATGGCGGGCGCTTGTAGTTCCAGCGGCACACTGACAGGGCTCTGCCGCTTCATGTCAGTGATCGTGATTGACTCGGGGACTGACTCGCTCGTGTCGAACCAGACCAGGACTTCTTTGCCTTGCAGCTGGCCGGTGGCCTCGTTGCGGTAATAGAATGACTGGCCTTTGAAAGTAAGACGGATGCCGTTTCGAGTAACACGCATCGGCTTGCGGTGATTCGCGAGGAGGTAACGCAGAGAGCCATCGAGGCGCATCAGAGGATCGCTGAAGTCGAACAGGCTTTCAAATGCTTCAGCCGGGCTCATTCCGTTCAGGCGGCCTTCTTGCGGTTCGTTGTTGTGGGCCTCGCAGGCTTTCTCCAATTGCTCGATCCATTGAGCGCGGGACATTAGAAAATCAGAATACTCGATCTTTCCAGCCTGGGCCTTGAGCATCTTCTTTTTGAATCGCTCATAACCTTCTGTCATTTCAGCGCGGCCAGCATACCCCGGCAAAGGATCGGTTCTGTTCTGGATATCGCCAATCACCCTTTCCACGACTTTGGAGCGTGGATTCGTCGCGTGCTTGAACTGGCAAAACTCGCGAAGGCCTTGCTCTGTATCAGCCCACGGAGTTTCATCGCCGTTGCGGTCGCCAGTAAGTAGCCGGGCGCTCTTCCAGATTCCCCGCTCAAAGTAAAAGCCCTTTCGCGGCAAGCCGTATTGGTCATGAATATCGATGACCGTCTGGCGAATGATCCGGCCATTGTAGTTGCGTTCGGAATGCAGGCAGAAGCCTAGAACATAGTCGGACCGGATATCGACAAATACGAGGAACTGCCCGCGCATGGCGCGAATGCCTTCCGGCGTCTGCTCCCAGTAATAATGATTCATGGTCGCATCGTCGCCCTGGAACCAATCGCCAGCGGAGCAATCGCTCCAATCACGCGTCACATAAGCGCCGTTCATCTTGTGCCGGTGCAGGCCGTGGTGAATGTTTTTCAGGTTCCGGACATCGTTTGAAATATCCTGGCGGATGGAATGCGGCACATGCGACTTGCTGGCCGGATTGTTTAAGAAGCGCTGTGTGGTTTCGTAGCTGAGTTCACCGGCTTGAAGTGTTTCGCGCCATGCCTGAGAGATGCGGCAGCCACGTTCGACAGATGCCGCGATCAGCTTATGGCGGTCTTCTTCCGGCAACTCAGGGGCGCGGCGGTTGCCCGAGCGTTCCGCCCGCTTGTCTTTTACGGCTTGCAGATCCCCGCCGCTTTCGATCCAGGCTTTCAGCTTCCGGTCGAAGTTGCGACGGAGTGCTGGCAGGTTTTTAGAGAGCACGACGCCGCTTCGATGAATGGTATTGATGACGACTTTCCGGGCCTCGGCTTCTTTCCAGCCTTCTTCGACCAGGCATTCCAATTCGCTGCAAGCGGAGTCCCAGATCAGGGTGCGCTCTGTGTTGCTGGGCCGTGCTGGCGTTTCACAGCCTTGCAGATGCATTTCCAGCCGGGCCAGGGCTCCATCAGGCAGGCTCTTCTTCGGCTTGCCTGGCTGCTTTAGGGAGAGCTTCGCTGAGAGGTAAATCTCGGTCCGGTCGAATTGTTGAAAGCCTCTATCCCGGTCCAGCGAGCGCTTGGCGAGCTTCCACCAGTGGCCTGGGGTGATGGTGTGGCCGAATGCTTGCTTGTAGTCGCGCAGGCCCAGTGCCTCGATCTCTTCGCTCGGCAAAGTGCCTTCGGCAACCATCGGCAGGATCTCGGAAAGTGCGCGCTGCAGTTTCTTTGCATCTTCGATGCAGTGGCCTTTCAACTCACCCAGGGTAACGATCTTGTCCCGGTGCCTTGGCTGCCATTGCTCTTTCGGGAACTGCATGAGCCGGTCTATGCTAAGGTGCCCGTGCTGCTCGGCCGCTTCGTGTAACGCGCCTTGCAGGGCCTTGGGCAGGCTCTCGATCTTCCAGGCGGAAGTCTCCTTGCCTTTTACGATCACCACGGAATCTGCTTCGATCCCTGCCAGACTCTTGCGCACACCACGGGCCGTGCGATTCAGAGCGGTTGCGATATCTGCGGCGGTATAGGCATTTGTCTGCGTCCTATCCATCTGTGCCTCCTTTCAAGTGGGCTTTCAGCCGGTTGTATAGATTCTCCAGGGCTGGCTTTGGAAACTCGAACAGAGGCGAGCAGCCTGCGTCCGCCAGAAGGCGGGCCGCGATAAACTCTTCGTAGCTCTCGACCGGGATGCGGTAGTGGACCCGTGGTGAGCCCATCTTTGAGATGTTGACGGCATTGAGCTGCCCGGCCTCGATGAGATTGATCAGGTGACGCTTCGTCACCCCTAGCTTGGCCTCCACCTCCGCCAGTTGGAGGGTGGAGCGCCCTTCGAATAAGAGCGAGCGATATGCATTTTTAGGGAGGCTCATGACTGCATCTTTACTTTTTTAGTTCCTCCAGTTTGCCTGTCGCTCTCGACGCCTCGGCAATCGTCTGCTCGCTGAATTCAAGTAGCCCGCATTTGCCGGACTTGAAGGTCTCGTAGCGTTTCAATAGTTCGCTCGTCTCTTCGATCCACAGAGATTCGCGTCCGGTTAGTTGCAGATACTCACCCGCCTTGATATAGCACTCGGCATAATGGTCGTAGGTCTTCGCGATGTAGCATTTAGCAGTGCGCTCCTTTAGGCTCTGCTTGAATTCTTCTATGCTTTGCTTGGAGTTACGCTGAATGATATTAAAGATCTCCAGCCAAATGGGCCCGAGGGCTTTGATTGATTCGTGCACCGTTTCCCTCAGTTCAGTTTCGATCTCCCCTAGCACTGTTTGTGCCTGGAGGATTTCGGCCTCCAGTTCGTCGGAAGGCGTGTGCTCCCTGGCTCCGCGAAGTTCGGAGAGACGTTGTAGCGCGTCCGTAAAGGACTCATTGAGTGCCTGCAGCTTTTTCTCGATTGCTTTCATGCTTCGTGGGGGGCGATTGTTTCTTTGCAGTATCTGGAGTCTTTCAGGTCGAGCCGCGCGCAGACGCTACGCTTCAGACGTGCCGAGCGGCGTTCGATTTCGCGTTTCGCCCTGTGGATGGATTGAATCTGGGCGAGTTCTTCACTCGTGAATCGATGCCCGGTCAGGCTGTTGAGGTTGACCGGGAAAGCTTTCGTCTCATCCGCTTGAAGCTTGTCGCGAAGTCTGCCGATGCCTGGTATCGCCAGTCCGGAAGCCCATTCTTCCTCGATGTCGGCAAACGCATCTACGTTGCGCTGAAACTCCAGAAGCTTCGAGAGCAGGTAGGGAACGACTTCGTCTTTGGCCCGCTGCTTTGGGTTCCGGTAGCGCGGATACAGCTTTGCGAATTGCGGCCCCCTGCGCCAACCGGAATAGTGCCGATACAGCGTGCTTACACTTGGAGTGTAGGAGCGGCCGCCTCCCAGGTCTAAAGGTTTTTTCTTCAACCGCTTTGAAACGAGCTTACAGGCCGCACCGATTGTCTTTGGTTTTTTGCCCGTTAGATGTTTCTGGATCTCTCGCATCAGGCGTTCCAGATGCTGCTCTTTTCGTCTCATCCAGTGGCACTTCTTGTATGGTCGTGTTGGCATAGTTTTAGCGGGTTGATTCTATTTTTCGCGGTTATTGGCACCTTCGGAGCGCTGCCTGGTTGCAGGACCCTTTTGCAATTCGACGGAATCCTTTTGCAAAATCGCTTTCGAGCCGCGCGCGGCTCTAGGGTCGCTTTTGGCGGTGCAGGCATTTGTAGGCGATTTTAGCGCTTCGGTTGAAGGGTCGCTCAGTAAATGTAAAGCCCGCTCATTCGGCTTGCCTTCGGCCTGGCCGCGAAGAGTCAGAATTTCGCGGTAGAGTTCTCGGGCCGGGTCGGAGCACTCGGCGATGACGCGGCGCACATCCGTATCGGCGTAAAAAGGTTCGAGCCGGGCTTCCAGTTCCAGGACCAGCTTCACGTATTCGGCCTCGGCCAGTTCGAGCTTTCGCGCGGCATCACCGATGCCCTGCCGCGGTCGCTCCTCGCGTTTGCCTGTGCTTGTCTTTTCCATGCTGCTCAAAAGATCTCAGTAAAGAGCCAGACGAAGAAGGCCCATGCCGCTCTCATCGACTTGGCGATGGCCTTCAGGACGGCGCTTCTTTCGGTGGGTTTCGAAGTGACCGGCGTCGCTTCGCTGGTGCAGGTTGCCTCGACGGTGCGCTTGTTGGACTCAAGATAGTCGGTTCCTTTCTCGCTGATCGTGTAGCGATTTAGCGAAGGTTTTAAGGTCTCACGGATGCTGCGTATCAGCCCTCGATCTTCCAGGTATCCGAGGTGTTTTTCGATCTCGCCATGACCAATGCATTCGGCATCGATTCGTGTTTGGATCGTTTCCGAATAGAAGCCCGTTTCCGGGCCGTTCCGGAGCATCCGG
Source organism: Coraliomargarita sinensis (assembly GCF_003185655.1). Lineage (NCBI taxonomy): Bacteria > Pseudomonadati > Verrucomicrobiota > Opitutia > Puniceicoccales > Coraliomargaritaceae > Coraliomargarita > Coraliomargarita sinensis. Next base: position 170,455 of record NZ_QHJQ01000004.1, read on the forward strand.
AGGATCGATTCCCGAATCTGTAACGATTGATGCGCTGTAGTTGTCATCCGTAAATTTAGGGCAAGAGGTGCCCCGAAAGAGGAGTAGAACTCATGATTTTAAACCATCTCCTCCCACGGGGCAGGTTCTTGTCTTGGCCATCGATAGCACCCAATGGTCAAATTCAGGCGCTCTTCTTCGCCTCCTTGGTTAGCTCTTTGTGCAGTTCGAGCACGCGGTTGATTTCTTCATCTACGGCATCAAGATCTGAGGGGCTGAGGTGACTATCCTCTGCCAGGATTTCGAGACGGAGCCTGCTATTAGGGTAGATACTCTCTTTGTAAATTTTTGTCTCTCTATAGTGGCGGCGCTCTGCGCCGTTAACACCTTGAACAGCCTCCTCACCCATCGTATCGACGAGGATCTGCCGGATTCTGGGATTCAGGATTTCCTCAATCTCGGAATAGTAGGGCTGGAGCGCTTCGCGTGCGCGCCTCATGGCACGGTGGACCCGAAAGCGCAGTTCACCCTTTTCCTTTTTGGCAATTTCCAGAGCGACCGGGGCCAGCTCGATGCGGGTTCGGTTCCGGGTCAATTGATCGACCTTTTCCAGATCGTTAAATGCTCCCGACTGCAGGATAGAGAAGTTCTGCTCTTTTAGATTCTGCACTGTTTCTTCGATCTCTTCGATTTTCTCATCAATCGCGACAGCATCGCAGCGTATTTCTTCGTTATCGTTGAGTAGATTTTTCATTGTGTCTTTTCATTGGTGGTTGGTTTGTGGTGAAAGTGTTCAGTTGCGCAGTTGCTCGATCTGTGAAGCCAGGTTGCTGATTTGGGTAGCAAAGCTTTGTATCGCAGCATTATTGGCCTGCTGCATATCGCGAATCGCTTCCATTGCAGGTGACAGGTCGATGATGCCTGAGCGGATGGCTTGGCTGAGTTGGTCGACATTCGCCGTGCCCGGTTGCCCCGCTGGCACTGTTGGTGACGGCTGTTGCTGCGGTTGAGACTCTGGGCCACTAGGGGCCGGATCACCAACGCGGCCGAACTCATCGCTTGTGCCGATCACACGACCGTTCTCGATAAAGCGCTGCTTACGCTCGCCACCGGTACCGATAAAGTCTTCCGCCCGCACGCCCTCACGCAGTTTGCGCGTATTCTCCTCCTGGGCTTGTCCGATCTCCCGGACCGTGTTTAGGCGTTCGCGGGAGGATGAGGCCGCTGCGGCCTCTGCAGCCGCACGTTCCCTGGCCATGCGGGTGGCCTCTTCATCGGTAAATTCGGCCGCCTTAAACTGGTTGATAAGTTGCTGCTCTCGCTTTTGCTGCTCCAGTTGTTTGACGAGATCTTCATTGTCCGCCTTCTTCGCGCGGAGGATGTCCATCTCGATCTCGTGCATCTTCACGATGCGTTCCTGGCGCTCTATTTGCGAGAGTGTTAGGCCCACGCCTTCGAGCATCAGCTCGACCTGAAGTTCCGTCTTTTCATTCAGCTCATCCTGTGCGGTGATTCGCTCCTGATTGACGGTGAGCACCTGATCAAGAGATCCAAGCAGGCGGTCGATATGCCCGACATGCTGGTCGAATAGCGCAGCGGCCTCCTCATTACCCTTAAGCAGTTCGGCCTGGTATTCCTGGACGTAGACTTTGCGCTGCTGCACTGCGCGGTTCCACAGCTGCTCTTTGTCGGCTACCGTTTCGATCTCTTTTGCGATATCGACCAAGCGGGATCTCTGGCGTTCCAGCTCAGCGCCTATGCCCGTGCCGCCATCCGTTAGTGTGTTGTAAAATTCCGCGATCTTATCCGATGCTCCAGTGGCATCGTCGATCAGTGTGCCCAGTGCGTAGCTGGCTGCACCTGCTGCGCTCACCAGACCACCCTTGCCAAGCGCTAGAGCCAGCCTTGGTGCAAGCTTATGGAGCGCTCCAAGCCCTTTAAGGGCTGGTCCTGTAGCCGCTGCCAGAGCCAGTAAACCGAGGCCCGCATTCCGGCTGGAGGGCTCCAGCTCGATCAGAAACTTAGTCAGGTCTACCCCGGTTTCAAGCAGCTCGCCCACCGCATCGCCCATGGCTTCCAGATCGGAACTATCCATGCTTTCCAACGCTGCGGAAAGGCTGAGCGCACCTTCGGAAAGCGCATCGAATGCGGGCTCGGAGATCCTGCCCGCGATCTTGTCCAGCAGGTCCTGAAAGTTCGAAAGGCGGGTCGTCGTATTGTCGGCCGCCTCGGCCATGCCGCCGAGTTGTTCGACCAGGAAGCCGTAGAGGTTGCCCTGTTCGCGGGCCGTCCGGATCTGCTCGTTTGTCACCTCCAGCACCTTCGCTAATGAAGCGTCCAGAGTGATGTTCCCCGTTACCAGGGCGCGGCCTTCCTGCACGAGCTGCCGCTGATCCAGCCCGAGGCGGCTCATCGCCTGGGAGAGGCGCACGGTCAAATCAATCGTTTCTTCCAGCGAGAGCCCGGCACCAAGCGCCGGACCCGCCAAAGCGGTAAAGCCCTGGGCGAGATCCTGAATCGTGCCCGGTGCCGTTTCCGCCTGGCGTTTCAATTCCTCCACGCCACGGGCCGCGCCGGCCAGTTGCTTCTCGGCCGTATCGAACTCGGCACCGCCGAATTTACTCAATATGGCCGCCACGGCCGTTTCGGTATCCTCCAGAGTCTTGTTAAACTCGATCCCGCGCTTGATCAGCGAGCCGAAAGCAAGGCTACCGACACCCACAAGCGGGGCTGTCAGGTAGAGCGACATTTTATTGCCCACCGATTCCGCCCGCCTAGCCAGGCCCTGCAAATCAGTTCCGATTTGCTCCACGCCGGAGCTATCACCCTCGGTGAGTATCCGGATCAGGACATCTCTGGAAGAACGCGCCATTTAGGAGTTTTCTTTCTTCGATTGCTTTCCAAACCACCCGGCATTTACGGCCGCCTGAAGTACCGCTTCATAGCGTTCGTCCTGCTCGGTCAGTTCGTCCACCAGCATGTCGGCCGAGGGGTAAGTTTTACGGCCTTGTTCGTCCAGGGCGGCCCAGATGAGGATGATCGTTTGAAAGTAGTCCTGCCCTGGAATAGTAAGCAGCGCGTTCAAGTTTCCGCCCATCTGTCCGTAGCGGTAACGTGCGTGACGGTCGAAGCATAGCTCGGCTTTTTTGCCCGCTAAGGTGATAATTGCTGTGTTTTGTTTCTGGTCCATTTTTTTCTAATCTTTTAGTTCTGCTATAAGCCCCACTTGCTGATTATTCCCGGCTCTGCTTGTCGCTTGAAACGTGTCGGTTTTGGAAGAGGGCGACTTGGCTGAATAGGTTTGTCTTTCGGGCTTCCCGACTTTTCTACGGCGGGTTCCGCTTCGTTGCTGCCGGATACCGAATCCGAAACGAAGGCCAGCAGCGCGCCCGTTCTTACAAGGTCACCCACTGTTTTACGGATCGCCTGCAGGTCCGTATATCCCAAGTGGAAAGAAAGCTTCTGCGGTCGATCAAAAGCCGCCCTGGCCTCATCGTTCATCGCAGCCCAGATCAGCGTCTGCGCCTGCATTGAATCGTGTTGGTTTGAAGTTAGGCGAGCATAGTCCCCATCGTTTTCTTGGAAGCGCTTCCATGCCGCAGCATCGAAGCAGAGCGAATACATTCCCCCTCTCAAGATGATTTGATGACTATGCTCGCTTTCGTTTTCCATAACTATCAATCAGCTTTAGAATAGGCCCGCGCGGTCATCACTTCTGTGACAGCATGCGGTGAAATGCCGTCGAAATCGCCGTGCTGAATCGCAGTTGTCAGGGACTCAAATTCCCGGATGAAACGAGCGCTAGCCTGGCAGATAAAGACCTCAGCCTGGCATTTCCGCGAAAGCGCATCCTCGGTCAGTTCTGGCATCGGCGGAAGAATGTCGCTAACGCCCCTCAGGGAATCTTCGATTCCTTCCATAACCAGCGCAAACTGGTGAAGGGGACAGTCGCGAAGCGACGAAAGCGCAACCTCGATCAGGTGCAGCCCTTCCGGAAGTGCTCCCAACAGGTGCATAGGCACAAATTCAGCCGTGTATTTGGAGATTTCGGCTTTCAAGGCCTCACCCTCCTCAAGCAAAGCCGCACTACGGCCTTTGATTTCAGGTTTTTCGGTGATAGCAGTGGTTGAAAGCAGTGCCTTCAAGTAGCAGTCGAGCGGCTTGCCCCGTGCCTCATTCAAGGCGAAGTAAAGCAGCGCGCTAGAGCCGCATTTCGGAGCCGTATATTCTTTGGGTGTATTCATGTTTGTTTCTAGGGTTACTTTAGATGCAGCTCACGAATGAGCCGGAGAAAATGTCCCCTGCCGGGGTGTTTACTGGAGGGGCAACCCAGACACGGCGCATGAAAAAAACCTACTTTTTCAGTCATCACGAACGGCCCCCCTTTCCCTTGCGAAGACCCTCTAAGTAGCGGTCCACAGGCGACTCCGACCAGATCGGCACGCCCAATCTAAATTCAATTTTCTCATTTAAAGCGGATGAGAACCCTGGGGCACCATTCAGTAGCTTGTTTATAGCGCTAACACTTTTGCCAGTAGCTTCTGCGAGCTCCGCTCTGCTGATTTTCAGCAGGGCTTGAGCCATTTTCGGTTTTTCTGATAAAGCTGTCGAGGGCATTACACAATAAGTGAATTCACAAAATGGGAATTAAGTCAACTAGACATTTCCCATTTTGTGAAATAATACGTAACAATGCCTAAGAAAGGTAAAACAGTGGTAGTCCAGTTGCCTGATCGAGAGGAAGCGATTTGTCAGCGCTTCAGAGAGATTAGGAAGTATAAACAGTGGACTCAAACTGAGTTTGCGAAAGAGCTAGGCATATCAAGAGATAGAGTAGCTAGCTACGAATACGCAAGGGCACCCGTGAAGTATTACCTCGGGATGATTGCCTGCATGCGAGCGGATGTCAGCCCGCGATGGCTGGCTGACGGTAGTCAGCCAATGTTTGGGTATTATGACAGCCCTGATGAGCCAAAAGAAGAAAGATATGCCCACCTTCCATTCAGCCAAGTATATGACAAATTTTTGAGCGCCACCTTTAGCGACACTTCAGAAGATGCTATTCGCTCTCTTTTAAGCCAAACAGATCTACGAAATGCGGCACACTTGCTAGCTGAGTCATGGGCTAATGTCTTAGAGAATTTAGGAGCTGATGACGCCGAGGATCTTTTACTGGATTTCGCCGTTCACGCGGCCTCAATGATTGGCTGCTATCAGAGCGACAAACAGATTTACAAAAGCTGGAAAGCTGAGTATGAAAAACTTCTCTCAAGTCAGCAGGAACAGTCAGACATCCAGATTTAGCATAACACATGATTAGTCAGCTTCAGCGCATTAAAGATTCGGGCTGCATGCGCGTTAAAGTTCTCGGCCCAGGCGAGGGAAACTATTGCTGCGCGGCTTGCTCGCTCCTGGTAGACCGTGAGTTCTCTGTCGATAACGCGCCCGAGCTGCCGCCCTCCGACTGCAAGTGCGACGGTGGCAGCAAGATCATGTATATAGCCGTGGAGGAGCCAAAAGAGCAGACGTCCCAGGCTGCCCTGTCCGAAAAAACCAAGGACGCTGGCGACAAGATGCAGGCTCTCGGCTGTGCCCTCACGATCTTTGTCACAATCCCCATCCTTATTCTGTTCTTACTCCTCTTCGTCTTTTGAGCATGTCCTGGCAAACTGTAGTAACTCACGGTGGCACTTTACTAGTTGGAATCTTTATCGGTGCCGCTGGAGCTTACTATGCCGAACTATTCACAGATCGGAGAAGGCAGAAAGAGGCAGGGACTTCAGAGGAAGAACGGTTCAGGGGAATTGCAGCGAAAATGCCAGACCTACTAGGCGAGATGAAAGAAGATCTCTCCAAGCCAGGTCTGGAACTAGCCCGGAAATTTTACTTTCTTCCGAACCCGGTCGCAATTTGGCCTGCTGAAGATGTCCGCCTTCACTATACCGGAACCAAGGAGAATGATTATAGCCACAAAATCGCCATCTTGGAGAGTGAGGGCTACATTATCGACGTATCAGATAGCAATTTGGATAAATACCAGATGACAGAGGGATTCGTTGAACTACTCATGAATTAGTTCTGCACGCTACCTGCATATAGTATGCAGAACCTCTTCAACAGGATTTGAGTTCCCCGTTCCCCACGATGCTTTCCGCATAACTTGTCTCAAGTTCCTCACCTTTTAGTGTCAGGATCAAAGACAATCCGCATATTTTAGCCGATTACGGCTCATCGCTCATAATCGCGCCAAAAGTGGGGAACTCGGACATACTATCCGGAACCGCGACATTTTATGGTCGATAATTGACGGCTCTAACTTTCTTAAGTCCATGATTTTCGGGCTTTTTCCGTCTTTTTCCTGATATTTCACCTTTTGGACAATTTATCCGGAAAGGGACAGCTCCTGCGAAGGCTGGTGGGCCCGGTGGGGTTCGAACCCACGACCAAGGGATTATGAGTCCCCTGCTCTAACCGCTGAGCTACAGGCCCTAAAGCTTTGCCCTATAAGGACTTATGACTGATTTACCATGGCCGATATTTGCGACTTGTAACCCAGTGTTGTAACCCAATACTTCAGAGCATGAAAAATTCATCTGCTGCCACAGAGAAAGAGAACACGCCTGAGTTTGTTCGGGTTGCTGAGTGTCTGTATCGGAATACTTCATCGGGTCGTTATTACGCTTTGGTTAAGCGAAGCGGTAGACAAATTAGAAAAAGCCTTAAGACTCAAGACAGAAAACTCGCTGAACGTCGACTAAAGGAATTTCATGCCAGTATTGGGCGAACTGACGTCGACAGCGGCTCACGCCAAATCCAATTTGAGGAGCTTGGGCAGCAATGGCTGGAAGTCCATAATGCGAGCCTTAAACCCTCCTCGGCAGATCGAAATGAACGCTGTTTCAAGCAACTGCTCCCCTACTTCAAAGGCTCCCGTGTGGCCGATATCAGGAGAGCCGATTGTCAGACGTGGGAAGTGAAGCGCGGCAAGCATCTGAATAGCTCGACCTACAATAAGGAAATGGAGGTCCTAAAGGGCATTCTCGAATACGGGATTGAGCGCGGCGTCATTCTCGAAAATCCGGCCAACATTCTAAAGCGGCGCAGGATTCAATCCAAAGCTATCGTCATTCCCACGCATGAGGAATTCGAAAAGCTGCTCGCAGGGATCGCCAAGCTCGACGGGAGAGCCAAAGAAGCGGCCAACCTCGTGCAGCTGCTCGCCTACTCCGGAATGCGTCTGGGGGAAGCAATCAATATCCAGTGGAACGAAGTCGATTTTAAGAAAGGTCGTTTCACTGTTTCCGGCGGTGAGGTCGGGACCAAAAACCATGAAACCCGAATTGTCCCACTTTTCCCCAGGCTGAAAGAATTTCTAAAAAAGCTCTACCATCAGAAGCAACCGCAGGGCGGCGAAAAGATCATCGGAATTGAAAGCGCAAAAAAAGCCCTGATTGCCTCCTGCAAAAGCCAAAATCTCCCGCATTTCACCCATCACTGCATGCGGCATTATTTTGTTAGTAACGCCATAGAGAAAGGAATCGACTTTAAAACGATTGCCGCTTGGGTAGGCCATAAGGATGGCGGACTGCTGGTTGCCAAAACCTATGGGCACTTAAGAGATACTCATTCCTTTGAAATGGCGAAGTTAATGACATGACAGATATTGATGATGAGCAAATACCAGAATGGTATGCAAAGAACCTGATAAAGCTATCAAACGCGCTTTTAGCATATGCGGTCGAAAAGAATAAGGTCCAAGGTCTTGTGGCTGACACCAGAACTTACACCTATCCAGAGGGCTCATGGCAAGAAAAGGCCTGCATCAGCCTTTCAAAAACAATGTTTCGTGGCCTATCGGCAAAGAAGTTAAACAAAGAATCTGCGCACTATAGATTGGGCTACGTTGAGGGCTTCTTGGAAAGTTGTTTTAGCGCAATGGCGGGCTGTGAAATAAGCGAATCAGATGGCAAGGAAAGTGCGCTCCTCGAAATCTTGAATCCAGCCAGTGAAGAAGATGACGAAATTAGAACTAAGCAACTCGAGCAATTCAAAGATCAGAGTAAATTAGCTCAAAAGCACGAGCATGCAGAGGGTTACGCAAACGGCTTAAAGTCATTCCTAGTCGATGAGGAAACGCTTCGATACGATTCAGACAGTTCAATGGCATACTTCTATATGCTGTTATTTGAGGATCAGATTAAACTTTGGAAGTCATGGAAAGAATTTCACGATTTTATCTCAGAGTTTGTTGAGGGGTATTCGGGAGAAAATAGATTCGATGCCTGCAAAAAAATGGGACAGTCAATTGGCTTCAGCCCGAATTCATAAAGTGTGCCAATAATTCGGGAGAAGTTCAGCCGATTGAACTCCCGATACAGTTGAACGAATAAGGGCTATTGTCTGCGGCGTCATGAAGACCGCAGACCAAACAAACACATTCCGCCTTGCCTACACCCGCAAGGAAACCGCTGAAATCCTCGGCATTTCGGCTCCATCCGTAGACCGTCTCACGAAGCGCGGCCTACTGCGTCCTTCAAGGGCCACTCGTCGACCCCTCTACTCAAAGACCGAAATTGAGCGTTTCTTGCGTGAAACTTCGGAGGTGATCGGATGAAGGGCCCAAGTAGGCAGAGGGAGAAACCGCCCTACCCCTCAAGGCAAGGCCACTCCAAGCTGTGCTTGGCTAGTGTCCTCCGCTGGGCGGTGTCCGAATCCGCGCCAGCCGTCTATCAACTTTATTGTTTTCCACCAAACTCTCAAAGGGAGATAGCGCAATGAGCCTAACCTATCTAAAACCTTACGTCCCGGCTTCGTGGTTCCATCCTTTGGGGATTCACAAGGTTCTTAAACGATTCTGGCATCGACTCCCGAATGTCGCCGGCTGCTTGTTTGTGACCTTCACAATAGATCGGGAAGCCATGCGCGCCCTGGGTTACGGCCCATCCGAAGCTTTCGACCTTACGCGCGACCGTATACGCCGGATTTTTTACCTGCTACGCAAGGGCGTAGAATGGAACGGTATCATCTACCGAATACCCGAAGCCTACTGCACAAAGGTCGAATTCCACGCCGATGAAGAAGGCTGGCCCCATTTTCACTGCATCTGGCTCACACGCCGATTCATTCCCGCCGAACTCCTCGCCCACCTTTGGAGCTATGGTCGAACCAACGTCAAGCGGATCACAAACGACGATTTTCACTACCTCCTGAAATACGTCTGCAAGTCCAGCCGTGTCCCCGAGTGGGTGCAGGATCGCGAACGCATGCGAATCTTTCAGCCGTCAAAGGGCTTTTTAATTTCTGAGGACAAGCCCGCTAAAGAAGAATCAGTACCTACTGGGAAAAAGCGCCCAGTGTCTACCATCCGCGAACGCCTCCACAAGTGGTCATGTACAGCTACGATTGTCACTGAGGATGAGAACGAGCCTTTCGACAGAGTAAGGCAAGTATCCCTCTACAAACCTTTTCAGGAAATTTTCGACCGCCTCGTTTACGCCGCTGCGGTGGCTGGTCGATACTTAGGAAGCGGCAAAATCCAAATAAACAGAAAGGAACAGTTATATCCATGGCTGACATATCAAAACCAACACGTATCACTTCCCGATTGACCGAAAACGGTCTATTCATTCGCGGGGTGGTCATCTCAAACAGCGCCCGCAAGATCACCAAAAAAGACGGTGGTATTCTGGCACTCGTAAAACACGAACTCGCCCTGCAGCCAGGTGTTGCGGTGCTTGAACGCTTCCTCGACCCAAAGGACAACCCAGAAGTCGAGATTAACGGTGATGAAGTCACCAAATATCCCGAATTGAAAGCCTTCCAACCTGTCTCGGTCAAAGCGACACGGATTCAGGAGCGTAACGGCCAGATTTCATCTTCCTCATGGGAAATCGTAGATTAGGGAAAATACTAAGATAAAAAGGGCCCGATGGTGGACGCGCGAGAGCGCGGCCGCTATCGGGCCTTTTCCTTGTTTACACAGTTAATAACTGTCCATCTTAGACAAAACCCTGCTCATTAACATCGATATTACCTTTGAGCTGTTCAAAAACGGGAAATAATATCATTGCTATTATAATACGTTAGGGAAAAGAATTTAATAGAACCCAAACATCTTAAAATATTATGGAAGAACGAAAAAAATACCAAGTGTTCGTCAGTTCGACCTATGAAGACCTTCAGCCTGAGCGTCAGGAGATTATGCATGCCTTGCTTGAACTTGATTGTATACCTTCTGGCATGGAATTGTTTCCGGCTGCAAACGAAGATCAATGGACTCTAATTAAGGGAGTCATTGATGATAGCGATTATTACATTGTTATCATAGGTGGTCGCTATGGCTCAGTTGGTCCAGGAGGAATCAGTTACACAGAAATGGAGTACCGCTATGCAGTTGAGCAAGGAAAACCGGTCATCGCTTTTCTGCACAAGGACCCGGATTCGCTAGAAAAAAGAAAGACCGAGACATCAAAGAAAGGACAAAAAGCACTCGAAGCGTTTAGAGATCTGTGTAAAACACGTATGTGTAAATTTTGGGAGACCCCACAAGAATTGGGATCAATAGTAAGTCGCAGTCTGATTATGCTTCAAAAGAAACACCCAGGTATTGGCTGGATTAGAGGCGACGCAGTTGCCTCTAAAGAAGCATCAAAAGAAATTTTGGATCTCAGACTGAAGATAGAAGATTTAAATAAAGAATTAGAGAAAGTTACGACACACGCTCCTGCTGGATCAGAAAAGCTGGAGCAAGGCGACGATGAATTCGGAATTTCAATTCATTTTCAAGCTAGTGACGATGAACATAATAATTACAGATGTCGGATTACTGTTAAAGAAGCGTGGGACGACATATTTTATATCATCTCGCCACTGATGATCCACGAAGCTACCGATCTGCAACTCAAGCGAAGGCTAAATGAAACTTATTCGAAGATTGCAGCCACCAAGGCAAAAAAGGATAAAAATTTTAAAGATCTGAAAAGATACAGGAATTTCGAAATAGATTCTGACAATTACGAAACTATAAAGATTCAACTAAGAGCACTTGGTTTGATTACTCAAAGTATCAAACAAAGGAGCGTTAAGGACACCGCTTCATATTGGAAATTAACACCATACGGAGACTCTGTAATGGTAAGACTCAGAGCCATTGAAAAATAAGAAAGCCAACCAGACGAGTGAGGCAACTGCGTTTGCTCCCGCTGACTTGCACCTCCTCTCGACGTTGGGTAATCAAATGAACTCATTTCAAACATTTCTAGACGTCCTGAGCCAGATCTTAACGCTGTTTGCACTGATCTGCGCAGGACTAGCCTTTGTGTTCAAAGAGGGAATAAAAGCTTACTTTAAGAAAATCGTCACTGACACAACTCTTGAGAAGAAAAAGCAAATTGATGAAGACCTTGAAATCCACAAGAATCGCCTAGTGGGTGACCTTGAAAGACTAAAGTATCAAATTGAACTAGAAAAGCAGCTCGAATTTAAGATCCTCGATGCGAGAGTGGAGGCGTATAATGGTTTGATCTCTGCATATTTTGATGCGTATCAGGAGCTGATTAGATTTAATGCTCAACAGAATAAATACCCTGAAATTCGAGATCAGCTTATAGATAAACTCCTAGAGCATTTCGAACGCATGAACGATGCTTGGAAAGGGAATCAACTCTTTGTAACAGAAGAGATGAATCATAACCTTGTAATGGTAGACGTGCATCTAAGAGGTTTTTACAACCGAATAGTTAAAGGGCAGCAGACTATCGAAAAAGAAGAATGGGATGCACTCATTCACGAGTTCGGCGTTTTGAAAAATCTAATGAATGAAGAGCTAAAGCAGACTGCAAAGAAGACCAACCAGGGTGAGTAGACAACCCGAGTGACGCGCCAGAAAATTCTAAAAACCATTTGCACGACTAAACCCACAGGTCGGGTCGTCTATCACCTACGTCTATGTAAGAAATGCCTCGCCCACCAAAACTCACAGACACTCAAAAAAGAAGACTTTCGGTTTTAGAACCAAAACTGAGGCGTTGTGCTCGCATTGGCGACCTTGAGTTAGCAAAAGAAATCTGTGTTGATCTTCAGAGAATACTCAGACCAACTGGGCATTTAGCACGGCTATATCAGAACAAGAATTACATGTTCGAGGCTGCTATGGAAGCTGGCGAGCTCTCGTTCGCAAAAGATGGATTTAGTGGAATTCGCAAGTCAGCTAATGAGGGAACTCGTGTATATCTCGAAGCAAGTGCACTTCTGTCAATTTGCTATCTACGTGAGACAAACTTCGAGTCTGCGAAACCACTGATTTCAGAAGTCCTTAGTGACGAGACCTCAATTACTTCTGTTCAGGGACGGCGTGATTTTCGTAGACGAGTTATCGAGCGCTTCAACGAAGAAGGGGCACTCGCGACCCTAAAGATGGTCGGAACAGACAAACTCGAAGGTCATAAGCTTGAAGAGGACGCGGGACGAGTCGTTGCGACTCAAAATGAAGATGAGATTTTCGAGAATTTCGGAAGCTCTGTACCTCAGAGAACGATTCAATTTTTATATGAGATCGATTCGTACTCTCATAAGCAACTCCCAGGCAGTGAACAGAAATTGCTGCCCAGCCCTGAAGAGAAAACTCAGAAGAAAGAAGTTGGAAGGACACTATTCTCTGCAGTCCGTAGAGTTCTGTGGAAATCACTCTGCGACAAAGAATCCGACATTTATAAGGTTTGGTTTAACGAGGGAATGGGAGCTGTTTTGAACAAGAAATATATTGGTGGAGCTGTCGCGGCGGCATTGGCCGGATTGGGGATAGGCATTCATGCTCTGGGGGTTGCAGCAACAGCACTTATTATAAAACTAGGAATTGAAGTATACTGCGAGAGTTTTGCCCCAGAGGATATTATGTCATCTCGCAGGGTCAGGAAAAACTCAAAGAAGAGCTAAAAAACGGTGGTATCAATTTCGTTACGGCTCAGCCTCTACTCCATGCATACACCTCTACGCAGCAGAATAACATGAATAAAGAAGCAAGCACAACTGAAAGCCCAATTCCGAACTACGTTGCTGATAACGACTGGGAAAAGGAACTAAACTACAAGACATGGGTAACCAAGGCTGCTAGATTCCAAGCAAACAAGCGACTTTTGGAGACACACAAATTGTCGTCTATAACTATCAGTGTTTTGTCGTGTTGCCTAATAATCGCAGCGTCACTTCCTATCTATGTTGGAAACGCAAGTTTACCTTTTCCATCCTATTGGATGAATTTTCTGATTACATCTATTGCAGTATTAGTGCTTGTATTTACCCAGATAGAATCTTCGTCGCACTATAACCTAGAAGCGCATAAATTTCATACGAATGCACTCAAGATCGCGAATATATACAATGAACTACGAATCGCTAAACATATCGAGGATGACAAAGAGCGCTTTGAGGCAATTATCTCGTTAACTCGGAAATATGAAGCAGTCCTGGCAGAATGCGAAAATCATGATCCAATAGATTATGCTATCAGTAAGACGAAGAAATCTGAATACTTTACTCTAACCGAAAAAGAGAAGAAGGAAATTTTCAAAGAGTATGACTGGAAGGTTCGAAAAAAGTATCATATCCTCATAGGAGCAGTTACACTATTTACACTCGTACTTACCGCAGCAGTCATTCTCTCTCCGGTAATCTCTGAGGTCATGCCCGATGCTAACTAGGCACAGGTGGTAACGCCATAAGGAGGACACCCTTCGACTTTAATCCCTTGCTCTAGCCTGAAAACCTGTAACCCGAAAGTTGTCACCTTAACCGTTAGTGAGTCAAAATTGTAATACAAATTTAACCCGTTGGCGCTTTTCTCTTCCCTTGCTCTATAATAGTAACCCTTTTTGTAACCCCGTTTCAAAATTTGGGACTTTTCGGGATAATTCAGGATAACAGGCCGAAATCAAAAAAGTGTCTAAGTGCTTGATTGCGTGACACTAGATGACTCGCGATAACTCGCGCAAACTATTGGTGATTAACGACTTAGCGTTATGAGTCCCCTGCTCTAACCGCTGAGCTACAGGCCCTAAAGGAGGAAAAGGGATAGGTGCTTTGCTGCGCACGTCCATACTTTTCCGCAAATAACTCATCAAAATACTGCCAGCGCTTACCATTTCCCTTCTGCGAGAGGTTAACACATGTAACCGATAGATGTAACCCAACCGGAATTTTGCCAAAAATTAAGGCCACTTCCGGAAAAGTGGCCTTAAGTGAAATTTAATGGTGTTTCGTATCTAGTATTTTACGCCACAGCCATAGGGTGTGGTGGTTGGGCTCTCCACCGGCTCGCCCTTCTTATGAGACATGTAGGCCGCCTTGACGTAGTTGGTGGCCTTTTCAATGTCTTCCACCTTGGTGGACTTGATGCTGTCGATAGCGCCTTGATAAATGAGTTCACCGTCGGGGGCGATGACATACATGTGCGGGGTGACGCGGGCGTCGTAAGCGCGACCGACTTTGCCATCGGTATCGAGAAGCATCGCGGTAGCTTTGATGCCCTTGTCAGCGATCTGTTTGTTGCCTTGTTCGGGAGTGACTGAGCCCTGCTTGCCGGGAGCACCGGAATTGACCACCAACCAGACGACGCCCTGATCCGTCATTTTTTCCTGCAGGGCCTGCATATGCCCCTCGTTGTAGTGCTTCTTGACGAAAGGGCAACCGTGGTTGGTCCATTCGAGAACAACGTACTTGCCCTTGAAGTCGGACAGACTGTGCTCGGTACCATTGGTATCGGTCAGAGTGAATTCAGGTGCCTTCGCACCGGTTTCGACACCGGCGTGCAGACTGAGTGAAAAGAGAACAGCGGAGAGGATGAGTGGTAGTTTTTTCATAAGTACGCTAGTGAAACAGCGTATTCCCGCATTTTCAAATAAGCCGTTACGTTTTTTCGCGACGCTCACATATTTATAGTCGAGACACCCGCCGTCAAATAAGTGGACTACTTAAGCCGTTGATGTATATTAATTTACGATAAGTACAACACCTCCTGATACCCGCATAATCATCATCACGACTTCGTCCACATACATTAACGTTCATTACGGTTCAAATTATTCTGCCTCCCAAATCCCCAAATCAACCAGTTGCCGGGTGGCCTGCTCGGTCCAGCCGCGATTGGCCGCAGGGCTGGCCGGGCTGGGGTGCAGAATCCGGCCGAACTTGATCGCCATGCCATCCAGGGCCTGCTTGGCCCGTCCCTCGGCAAAGGCCCCCACCCCGATGAGCCACTCCGGCTGGAGCACTTCCACCAATTCGCGCAGGTGTTGATCGCAGGCGGCGTATAGTGGTTCCGTCTCGGCAGCCGGCATTTTATCCGGCGTACGGTTCTTACCCGAAGCCTCCATAAAAACCAGTGGGCAGTAATTGACGATAAAATGGTCGGCAAAAAAGGCTTCCGATGTACCGAAGCGCTCTTTTAAAGCCCCCCACAAGCGTCGGCCACTCACTTCACTACGGGTACAGGCAAAGCCTTCGATCGGCCGCTTGGGATGCTCATCACCGGGCTTCAAGACATTGGCTTCAACACCGACCCAATCGCGCACCAACTCGATCTCGCCAAAAGGCACGCCGGTTTGCGCCATCCCAAAGGGCCCCGGATTCATGCCCATAAAAACGACCTTCTTTCGTGAGTTACCGTGTTTGCGAATGTACTGCTCATGCGGCGCCCAGGCATAGCGCAGCGGGTTGTACACATGGGTGGTGGGCTCAGCAAAGTTGAAACGGTCCACGGTATCGGCCAGACGCTGGGCCGCGGCGGCAAGTTCATCTGAAATTGATGGAGACATGTTGCGAATGGTTTGACTGTTGAGGCCAAAGACGAAGGCCTTCGGCTACGGTTCAGGCAGGTAAAAGTAAGGTAACAGCCGATCAGAAGGTAGCCGAACGCCTTTGCGTTTGGATCATTGTCGTTCAGGCGTGTCGCTGTGCCCAAGGTCATGCTCGGGCGCGATACGGTCGCGGATGATTTGCTTGAGTTCTTTCATTTCCGGAAAGCGCCCCTCTGTCTTTCGATCCCAAACAACGACACCATCCACCGTGACGGTAAAACGTCCACCCGTCTCGGAAGGCCGAAGCGTGACGGCTCCAAGCTCTTGCTCGAAAGTGGTCAGTAATTCTTGTGCCGTCCACCCCGCACGCAGCAGCCAGCGACACCCGGGACAGTATTCGATTTGGACCTGAGGTTTCATGACAAATAGCAGAGAACGAATGAGGTGAGCTGCCAATACTGAAAAAGCGACAGCCCGTGAAATCAGCGGGGCTCACGTAGAACAGCCGTCCCGACTGTTTCCTATCAATCGGAAAGCTAATCACGGTATTCTTCCCCCGCGCTCCCCACCGCAAGAGAGTTTGTCGAATTTTATTTTCTTTCCATCAGACAGATCGTCAGCCTCAGCACAGTCGGGACGCCTGTGCGACGGAAGTTCAAGGTATGGTCTCGCTCTCCAGCAGGACAAGTTCCGGCCGGTCCTCACCCACGCGAAGCGTATACACCCCGGGCTCGTATACCGGTGCCTTAAACCTGGCCCCTTTCACACGATAACAATAGACCAGTGCTCCACTCTTGGCCTCGGTTAATTCAACCACCGCGTTCTCTACCGGTAACTCGACTTCATCAAGATATGCGACCGGTTTCCGACCATCGTTTTGCGCGAGATCGAGCCTCATGGGCCACCCCTCGTACTGGGCACGGTCGCCCTGCTTCAAATTCGCAAAGCGCGGCCAGCACTCAAAGGTAGCTTCAACGCTCGCCTTGTTGAACCGGACAATGCCATAGCCATCACCACGCTGCTTCACATCACTGCGATCTTCGGGATTGGCATAAGCCAACATGGTGATGCGGTTGCCCAGTCCGTCGCGATAGTCTCCTACCCAGGGAAGAGACGATTCGATTGCCGGTTCGACAGGTTCGGCCTCTTCAAGAGGATGCCACCAACGCCCGTAGATGGTGTTGACCAGTGCCGGACTGGTAAAGGCGTACGGGCCATCCCGGTAGTCCTCAATTCCATGTTTGACCATGACCGAGAGGTGCTGGTCCCCGCAGAGGTGCGTTGCGCGCACCGCACGCAGTCGTTCCAGAGCGCGATTGCGACCGGACTGGGGCCAGCCGTTGCAATCGAGGTCGGCCAACAGTCGATTATTTGGATGACCATGCAGGTGGACGGCACCGCAGAAGGCAGTCTGGGAAAGCGCGACTTTCAGCTCGGCCCCCTCCCAATCGCGTGTCCAGTGGTCAAGAAAATCGAGTTGTCGCTCGCCCAGTAGTTTCAACCCGGGCAGGTCGACCGCAGCGCGGTCATATTCCGGATCGTTGATATGATCCTGACGGGGTCCCATTTTAGGTACGTTGCCGGGTCCCGACTTGAATTTTCGGTCTTCCAGAATGGCAAAGTTAATCCCTCCCAAAGTGAGGTCCGTGTAGTAAACGGTGATCCCCTGCTTGACCGGCTCCGGGTCAAAAGGATCGGGTAAGTTTGCTGTCTGCTGACGCTGCACCATGTTCACAAAGGAGGCCGGATAGGCATAACCGGCACCGGTTGAGTTGGCCTTGGGGTTGTGCCGCCCGCCTTCGCCCCAAAGGTTGCCGTGTCCCACATCGTGATCGTCCGGAATACAAATTGTAGGCCGGTCCTTCATCAGCTCGGCAAACTGCACACCGAATTGCAGCCAACCGTAGGTGGCTTCGTCGTGCGTGTAATTTTGATCCCCTGCGAAAAAGAGAAGGTCCGGGTCCTGCTGCAGCAATTTGCTGACAATCTCATGCCGTGTATCGCCCTGCATATCTCTGGGCGAATTGCAGGACATCGAGGCCACCACGATGACTTCCTTGTCAATCGGATCCTTGCGAATGAGCCCTTCAAATGAAGACAAGTCGCCCAGGCGCAAGCGGTACGGGACGTCGACCCGGTTATTCCAGCCTTCGACTCTGAATTGACAATCCCAGCCCGGATAGAGCACAGGCTTCGTATCTACGGCAACCCATTCACCG
Organism: Coraliomargarita sinensis; assembly: GCF_003185655.1. Taxonomy (NCBI): domain Bacteria; kingdom Pseudomonadati; phylum Verrucomicrobiota; class Opitutia; order Puniceicoccales; family Coraliomargaritaceae; genus Coraliomargarita; species Coraliomargarita sinensis. The sequence goes on from NZ_QHJQ01000004.1 coordinate 188,444, forward strand.
TCACGCATGAACTCCAATGTAATCTTTTTCGGTTCGTCCGGCAGCAGGGGAAAGCATTGCGCGGTCATTTTCAGAACCTCGTTGTCGTGAGTGTAGAGCGCAAAAGCCAGTGTTTCATTACGCGGACGCTCCCGGAACCACTGCCCCGCCCTTTTCGCCTCTTTTCCCTGCAACTCCCACCACTTACCCGTCGCGAGATTGTCGGAATTCCGGGCTTTGTTATAATCGTCGCCAAAGGGATATGGCTCGTAATAATCGACTTCTGCTCCGGCGGAAAGTGCCAGCGCCATGACCGCGAAGCAGCAGACATTGACTTTGCGAATTTCGAGGCAAAAAGACTTTGTATTGAACATCAGGGATAAAGACATTCGCGCAGCTTGATACACCTTCCATAACTCGGCAACAAAACTCGGCAACGAATCCGTCTTGAGCAAAACGGTTGGATTCCTAGGCTCGCTATCCGTGGACCATTCAAAACATAATTTTCAGCCTTACAAACCCCACCCCTGGCATGGTATTGAACCGGCGACAAATCACGCAGGCACCGTGCGGGCCTTTATCGAAGTCACACAGTATGACCGGATCAAGTTCGAGGTCGACCCTGACACTGGCTATCTCTGCGTCGACCGTCCGCAGCGTAATTCCAGCCTGCCACCTGTCCCCTACGGCTTCATTCCCAAGACCCTTTGCGGCAGCAAGACCGGCAACCAGGTCCGCGAGGGTGTGGAGGGTGACGGCGATGCCCTGGACATCTGCGTGCTCTGCGAGCACGAGATCACCCGCTCCGAAGTCGTTCTCAACGCACGCATCGTGGGCGGGTTCCTGACTTTTGATTCAGGTATGGCCGACCCAAAACTGATCGCGGTACTCGATGGTGACCTTCTCTGGGGAAACATCCAGGATCTCAGCGATGTGCCGCCGCGCTTGATTGATCGACTGGAGCACTACTTCCGGCAGTACAAGGTCGAACGCGGACGCGAAAATCCAGTCGAGATTGAGGGGCGCTGCGACCGCAAAAAAGCCATGCAATTACTCGAAGCTTCACTGGAAGATTACACCAAGCAGTTTGCATAAGCCCTTACACTTCGCTAAGCCGATGCAATACTTTTAGCCGGCGCCCTCCATTTCCAGTAAGCAGTAAACTGTTGATCGGCTTCGGTCATTGCCGAGGCCGACCTGATACATTCGTCTGCCTAACAACTCCTGCATGAATTTCTACCTCTACCTCTTTACCGTCTTCATATTAAGCCTGCAAACGTCTTGCGCGAAACAGGACTTTGAGCGCCCCTGGAATAAGGATGTCATCTATTTCGTAATGACCGATCGTTTCTTTGATGGCGATCCGTCCAACAACCGCCCCGAAGGTAGTGATCCTTTACTCTACGATCCGGCGCAGGCCCACATCGACCGATATCACGGGGGTGACTTTCGAGGACTCGAGCTCGCACTGGAAAGTGGCTACTTTAATGCTCTCGGCGTTACCACCATCTGGATCACCCCGCCGGTGCGTAACGTCTGGAATTCTTCATTCGATTTGCACGATGCGCCAAAAACTGGCTACCACGGCTACTGGGCACAGGACTTTCTCGACATTGATCCCCACCTTGTGTCGAAGCGCTCATTGGACGGACACGTAAACTATCCCGACTCACGGGAGGGACGGATGCAGCACTACAAGGATCTCGTCGAACGGGCCCACAGTAAAGGCATCAAGATCGTGCAGGACATTGTCTGTAATCATGCCGGGCCGGTCTTTTATTATGACGCCAATGGGAACGACGCCTTCGACCACCAGCTCAAGAGCGAGTGGATTCAGCCTTACAACGATTCCAGCAGGTACGGGAATGCCGCTTGGACTGACATCCCGAAGTGGAATCTGGCGCGCACCGAACCCGGCTCGACGCAAACCGTTCTCGGTCAGCGCTTGCCCTTAAACGGTAGCCTAGCCCAACTTTCCAGTTATGGTCGCAAGGGCATGTCGCCCGGAAGCCTGGGTGCCTCGAACGGCGAAGAAGTGTTGTGTGATTTCTTTTCGCTGCGGGACTTCAATACCGCTCCGGACAGTCCGCACTTCGATGCGCTGGTCGACGACTTCGTGGAAATCTATGCGTTCTATATTGAAACCATCGGGGTGGACGGTTTCCGCATCGATACGGTCAAGCACGTGCACCATGGCTTTTGGGATGCCTTCACCCATCGCCTGCGTGAACGACTCGGAGCAGAGCAAGCAGAGAAACTTATCCTTTTCGGAGAAGTCTACGACGGCAATCCGGCAGCGCTCGGCCAATATACTTACCGCAGCGATTGGCCCGAGGAACAGGGACCAGCCATCGACTCGCTGCTCAACTTTCAGTTCTGCTACGCCGTGCGCAGCTATCTGCGAACAGGCAACGACAGCTTCGGTACAGCCCACGGTATCGAAAATGCCATCCGGGCTCTAGGTTCGAGGCCGCAAGATGGGCGTGAGCGCCCCTACTACAATCAGACCGCTGGCCCGGATGGTCTCAATGCCTCAGAGAAAATCGTCAACTTCGTGGAAAACCATGACGGGATCAACCGCTTCCGGGTGCGGGGTGTGAGTCAAGCGCGGCATTTTCTCGCCAACGCACTCACCCTGGCAATGCCCGGCATTCCCTGCCTTTACTACGGCAGTGAGACCGCTCTGCAGGACGAACTCGCCGGGCCCAACGAGGATGCCGAAACCGGACGTATGACATACATCCGCGCCGATAATCCACAAGCGCTGGAGGAGAATCCCCAAGACGAGCACTTTCAAGCCATGGCTGAACTCATCCGTTTGCGGCAGACTCTGCCAGCGCTGCATGGCTTCGAGATTCAACCGCTCTGGGTGGACAGCCCTGCCGCCGAAACGGACGATGGCATTTTCGCTTTTGCGCGGGGTGGCCGGGATGCCGCACCGGTCGTCGTGGTGATGAATGCAAGCGACAAAAAAGCCAGCACCTCGATTCCCGGCCACCGGATGCAACTGATCGATAGCTCCGGTGCGCCGCTTCTTCAACCGGGCGAGCGGTTGGAGAGGGTTCCCCTCCTTCGGGATGAAGGCGACACCGCATCAGTGGAGCTCGTTTGGGAGGGGGATCAACCGAAAGCCAGTATCAAGGCGAACCCGGAGAGTTTCCACTTGTTTCGAGTGATAAAGGAATAGGTCAATGCACGTAGGGGCTTTCCTTTGGGAAGCCCGCGAAATTTCGTGAGCGTTAACGAAAGATCTTTAGCCGCAACAACGCGGGTGGTGACGAGCACACCCCGAGGGGATGGCCATCCCACCGGCCGTCACGCCTCCACCCGGTCAGGATCATCCACATCATCCACGAACAGCGTCAGAATGGCGGCGACCACCCATGTAGCCCCTCCGAGCATCAGAGCCAAAACCGTTTGCCCGCCAAACAAACCAGTGACCAGAAGTCCCAGAATCGTCGCGGCCAACATCTGCGGGAGCACAATAAAGAAATTAAAGATCCCCATGTAGAGTCCCATCTTCTCCGCAGGCAGCGCCCCGGAGAGAATGGCATAGGGCATGGAGAGAATGCTCGCCCAGGCAATCCCCACACCGAGCATGGAGAGTAAGATCCAGTTCGGCCCCGGCAGAAAATAGACCGAAGCCAAACCCAGCGCGCCACAGATGAGTGCAACCGCATGCGTGATCTTGCGGCTCGTCCATTTCGCAAAAACCGGCAACGCGAAGGCCACCAGTGCGGCGAATCCGTTGTATACGGCAAAGGCAATACCGACCCAGTCCGCCCCGGTGTTATACTCTTTACGAATCACAGTCAGCCGCTCGCCAAGTGCAGCCGGCAGGTCGCCCTTTTCCCCGTAGCTGATGAAAAAGTTCACCGTGCGCATGCTGCCGACGACCTCATCGGCCCCCGCCTCAAAGTCCGAGCGGTAGCTCTCGAGGTCACGAAGCACTCCGTTGTAAGCGGCCTCCCAATCCGGATTGACCCCCTTGGCCTCGATCACCGCTGCACTTTGCTCGAGTGCCCCCACCTCATCGACGGTCAGGTGCATATCGTAGAGATGACTCGTCACTCCGGACGTGGTGTAGATCCACATGGAAAAAAGCGCGAACCAGGAAAAGAACTGAACCGCGGCCAGTTGCTTCATTGTTTTAGGCATGGCGTAGAGATCGTTCATCACCACGACCAAACCGTTCTTGGTGGAGCCCTTCTTTTGCAGGGCCACTGAGATGAGCAGCAAGGCGCCAAGCGCACAAAAGCCCCCGGTTACGATGTAGAGCTCCTTCTCCCATCCACTGAAATAAACCGCGGCCGTGAGCAAGAGCCCCCCAATCAGGAAAATCGGGCCGTGCGTGGCTTTCTTCTTCAGGCGTGCATCGGCAGCGGCACTCTCGTTCTCCATGCGGGCGCGTACGGCCAATTCGTCTTCCGCAACATCGGCCCCCTCAAAAGCAGCCAACTCCTGCGGGCTGTACTCTTTGCTCTTAATGACCGTCCAGAGAACTGCGGCCAGAAAAACCGCGGCGCCGAGGTAAAAGGACCATTTCACGGAATCGGGAATCACACCCTCGGGGGCGACGTTGGAAACCCCGAACCAGTTGGTCAGCATGTAGGGTAATGCCGAGGCAATGACCGAACCGGCGCCGATAAAAAAGCTCTGCATGGCAAAGCCCTTCGTGCGCTGCTCGGAAGGCAGCATGTCACCGACAAAGGCACGGAAAGGCTCCATGGAGACGTTGATCGAGGCGTCCATGATCCAGAGCATCCCAGCCGCAATCCAGAGGTAGGGTGAATTCGGCATAACCGTCAGCGCTAGCGAGGCGCACACCGCACCGCCGAGAAAGTACGGCCTCCGGCGCCCGAGCCGGCACCAGGTGCGGTCACTGAAATAACCGACGATCGGCTGTACGATTAAACCGGTTAAAGGCGCCGCGATCCACAAGAGCGGGATGGCGTGCTTGTCCGCGCCGAGGGTTTCGAAGATTCGGCTGACGTTGGCATTTTGCAGGGCGAATCCGAACTGGATCCCGAAAAAGCCGAAGCTCATATTCCAGATTTGCCAAAAAGATAGCTTGGGTCGTTGCATGATAGTTTTTTTTGGGGGGGGGCTAAAGCTTGACTGAATTGTCTGTGGTTAGGTTTATTTTGACGAGCAGAATTGCCCTCCTTCGGCTGCCCGATCCGCCTGTAGGCCACGGCGGGTTAAGCGGGTCAGTTCAGCCAGCTCATTTATTTCCGGGAGCAAGGGGGTCAAAGAATCAAGGCGCCAGCGCCAGCTGCCCGAGCAAACCCCGGGCGTATTCATACGGGCTTCCGAACCGAGTCCAAGCACGTCCTGAACCGGCACGATCGCAGCTGAACATCCAGAGCGATAGAGACTGCGGATGAAGTCCAAGTGAATCCGGGAACCGTCGCCGCCATAATAGCTCATGGCCGCATTCCTTTCGGATTCGATCTCCTCTGCACTGCGGGTACTGCCATTGCCGGGCTTACTATTGAACCAACCCACGACAGTATCGTTATCGTGAGTGCCGGTATAGGCCACGCAATTGTCCTCGTAAGACTCGGGTAAGAAAGTATCACGCATCGGGTCTGTGCCGAAAGCAAACTGCAGCACGCGAATGCCGGGTAATTGAAAGTCGTCACGAAGGGCGGTCACTTCCGGTGTGATCACTCCCAAGTCCTCGGCAATCACCGGAAGCGGTAAACCGTAGTCGTCCACAAAGGCTTCAAAGATGTCCTTTCCGGGTGCCTTCACCCAAACTCCGTCAGCCGCTGTTGCTGCCCCACCCGGCACTTCCCAGAAAGCTTCAAAACCTCGAAAGTGATCGACCCGTACAACATCGACCCAGCTCAAAATCTTGCGCAGCCGGCGACGCCACCAGCTGAAATTGTCTTCGCGGTGACGCTCCCAATTGTAGAGCGGGTTGCCCCAAAGCTGGCCGGTCTTGGAAAAATAGTCGGGGGGCACGCCGGCTACCACCGAAGGACTTCCGTCTTCGTTTAAACGAAAGAGTTCACGGTGGCACCAGACATCCACGCTGTCGTGCGCCACGAAAATCGGCAGGTCACCGACGATACGTATGCCGAGTTTCCGGGCCGTCCGCTGCACTTCGTCCCATTGCAGGCGCAGGAGAAACTGCTCCAGCTTGGCGCGCCCGATTTCCGGGGCCAACTCGCTGGAGGCGGCATCGAGTGCCACCGGATCACGATCACGGAAATCCTCCGGCCAATCCGTCCAGGCGACTCCGTCAAAACGGTTTTTCAGGGCATAATAGATCGCGAAATCCTCGAGCCAGTCCGACTCTTCCTTTAAAAAGGCTTCATATTGTTCACGCAGGGGATGCTCCGGAATGAGCTTGGAAAAACCGGTCTGAGCAAGTCGCCCGAGCTTAAGTTTGTTTTGATAGACCTGAGGGTAATCGACCGTATCCCAACAAGGCATACGCAGCGAAGCCAGCTCCTCATCCGTGATCAAACCGATCGCATGAATATGCTCCGGACTCAGCAGCGCCGGGTTCGCCGCAAAGGCCGATAAGCCCTGATACGGTGAATCACCGTAGCCCGCCGGGTTCAGGGGTAAAATCTGCCAGAGACTTTGATGATGCTCCGCCAGAACCTCCAGCCACTGTTGCGTGCAGGGGCCGAAATCGCCAACTCCGTAATCGTTCGGCAACGATGTCGGGTGCAGCAGGAGGCCACAGTCACGATGGAAAAGCTTGGGCATGGTAACTTATTTTTTAACGAAGCCTTACAGGTGAGACACAGGACCTGAAAATAAAGCTTTGAAAATAGTGATGCGAATACAGTTGCTCCTCGCCCGATTCGCTAACCCTAGCTGATTTGACAGTTGAACGATGACCCTGCGGATCACGTGACTTGGGAAAACGGAGCGCGGACATTCCTGTCCGTGTAATACGAACTTGTGAAAGGTAAGGCCCGATTGGTCGGCACGTGTGGCATTTCGACCTTGCTGGCGCAACGTCAAAGAGGATTGATAATAAAGACAAAAAAGAGCCGGACAGAAATGTCCGGCCTCAGATAAAAGTATGAGACGTGCAGTTTCTAAAACCGACGCCGCAAACATATCATGGCCAAGAGTCCACCGAGGAGAGCCAGAGTACTGGGTTCGGGCACTTGAGTTACGGACAGGTTGTTGAAATAAAGATTATTCTGCGCATCACCACTATCAGTCCCGCTGTTGTAGAGCTCTATATTATCCAATGCACCGCTAATACCGGTGACGGTACCTGAAAATAAAACGTCTTGCGTGCCCTGACTGGAAGTACGGCTTACTTCATAAGAAAGCGAATTCGCGGAAATCACGGTTATCACCGCCTGAAGCAAAGCGTCACCGCCATAGTCGTAAACTGCCGTTGAAGGATTATTGGTGAATGCAGTGTTCACTTGAGCGCCACCGCCGACGTTCAGACCAAAGGCAGTCGTACCACCCGTCCTGAGATTGAAACCTTTGTTACCGTTATCAAAGTTGACTCCCAAATTGATCGTAAATTGATCATTGACGGAAAGAGCGGATGTAAAGGAGCGGTTGGCCGTGGCAAATGCAGATCCGGGATTGGCGTAGATCCCGAAAGATTCACCGCCGGTGTTGATGTCAGCGGCCCCGTCAGTTGAATCTCCTATAAAATAGCCAGCGAAAACATCAGTCCCGTTGTTATTATTATTCGTGAGGTCCCAGGCACCGAAACCGGTACCGCCATTGTCTCCGTTTTGCCAACCGTCATCATAGGCGGCGTTGGAAGCAATATCGGCAATCTGTGCAGTGACGCCCGTGACGAGCGCCAGAGAAGCAAGTGTTAGGAGTGTTTTTTTCATGGGATAAAAAGAAGAACATAATCAACCTAACCATCTTACCTTCAAACGGAAACCATCGGATAGTAGACAGTTGAATCATGCGCACAACAGAAACGGAAGTGACTTCGAATTTCAATTGAACTGTTGAATTTAAAAACGATTTAAATCGCGACTCGGTGATTATTTATTGGTCACGTTTTCGACCCCCCCCCCCCATGCACTTATCTAAATTCCTCATGATCTCGCGCATTACCTCATTCAATATAGTTAGCCTAGCTTTAGTTAGTATTAGTTCTCTCTTAATCGCTAGCACTGCCCAGTCACAAATTTCCGCGTTTAACGTGAATGCTGATGCAGATGGCTTCACCGGTTGGACCGAGCAAAACACTTCAGGCACAGCCAGCCAAAATGGTCGTTTCATAGGCTCGTCTGGGACTGGGCTCGATGTGAACGGGGACGCTTGGGGATTGTATGCAAACAGCAATCAAACAGCAGCGAATGTATATACCTTTGGTGGTTCGCTTGGTGTCGGGGAAACTGTTTCCATTGATATATCGCTTGGATTTATCGACACTGGAGGCACTGTAGGTTTTGGCTTACAAAACAGTTCCGGAACGAACCGTTTAGAGACCTACTATATTGGAGGTTCTACAGACTCCTGGAAAATTAACGATGCTGGAGGACAGGAAGACATTACCGGGCCTTCCACAAGCTTTGTTAATTCAAGCTGGTCGAATAATAATTTTCTCGAGTTCCAGTTTACCCAACTTGCCAGTAACGAATATGCCCTTTCCATTGGCGGGTCAGCCATTACGAACTCCAACCTGACATTGGCTGCTTCTGACATTAGCCAAATTCGCATATTCAACTTCAATGCCGGTAGCAACGGGGTTGGAGGACATGACCAATATTTTAATTCACTTGAGGTCGTGCCTGAGCCGAGCAGCTTCGCGCTCATCGCTGGCTTCCTTGGTTTTATCTACATAGCTGTGCGTCGACGCGGCGTCTGAGCGTTCTGACAATTTACTCTAAAAGCCGTTGGAGAAATCCAACGGCTTTTTTATTTTCCACTCACCTACAGCTTCACACTCCCCCCATCGATCCAGACGCTTTCGATCTGAACCACCTTGGGAAATTGCTGGGAACCATATTCATTCTTTTGTAATTGTCCGACCACGAGGTCGACACCGGCACTGCCCACCACGCGGTTGTTTTGGCGCATCCCGGCGAGATGGCTGATGCCGTCGTGCCAATCGAGATGGATCACGCCCAAGTCATCCGGGATGCGTATCCCCTCCTCGATCAAGGCATCATAGACCTCGACCTTGTTGGTGATAACCACATCCGGCTTGAGCTTCTGAATACGGGCCGTGGCCTTGCCCGGTGTATTTAAATCGAAGGGCACAAAATCCAAGCGGTTTTTCACCGGGAGGCTGCGGGCCCCACTGTAAAACCCGGCACTGAACTTATCCTCCAGCAGCGCATCGTCGGCGGACGGCACAACCAATAAGGGACGTCGATAGCCCAACTCAATTGCTTTGAGCGCCGCATTACGTGACGTAAGATATTGGTCATTGGAAGCGCAGTTCAGATCGTTTTTCAGGTGGGTTACCCCCACCACGGCGCAGGCAAAGTCATACCAGAATTTCACGTAGCCTTCACCAATCGTATCCGGGCTCAGGGCCGCAATCAAAACCAGACCACGGATCCCCCGCGTCTCCACGATTTGTCGCAAACGTTCGGGGCGCATGTCGGGTTGCTGCAGCCAAAATTCCTCCACCCCGTAGCCGAGTTCTTCAGCACGCCGCAAAGCCCCCTCGCGCAAACGGCGGAAAGTATGATTCTGCGTGAGGTCTTTCAGGGGAGAACAGTTGATCAATCCCAGATTCGCTTGGAAGGAAGGTTGCCGACCGGCCCGCAACTGCGTCATCAGGGAGTCCACCACCGGATTGCGGCGATAGCCCAAGTCCTGAGCCGTCTTTTGGATACGCAAACGGGTTGCCTCCGAGATACGCGGATCGTTGCGCAGGGCGAGTGACACAGCTGACTTGCTGACACCGGCGGCGTCGGCAATTTGCTGCATATTGGGGCGGCGATCAGGGGTATTGGCCATTTAAACAGTTGAACAATACGCCGGATATTGAGCAAGCGAAGCAATTATTCAACAGTTCAATCATACTGAAACTTTCAAATCATCTGGAATGAAGTCCAATACCAGGCGCTCAAACACTTGTGTTGCGACACCTGAGTAAACTGTTGAACCACGCTCAGAGTTTCGCGGTGAGGAAATTAGACTAGGCTCACTTTCAATTTAATTCATTAAGCCTATACTTTTAGGTATATTCCCCGATGTCTCCCCTTTTTAGAATGTTTCGCAAGCTACTGCTTTTTTCGGGCTTATGCGGCCTAAGCCTCGCTACCAGCTATCAGCTCAAAGCCGAGGCTATGCTGCAGTATTTCAATACCGACTGGGCGGAAATCACCCGTAAAATGCCGGAACTGGCGGAGGCGGGTTACTCCTCGCTCTGGCTGCCGCCCCCCACGAAAGGCAGCGGTGGCCTTTCCGTAGGTTATGACCTCTGGGACCCATTCGATTTGGGCAGTAAAGATCAACGCAACACCGTGCGTACACGCTATGGCACCGAGGCAGAACTGCTTGATCTCGTCAAAACAGCGCACCGTTTCGGCATCCGCGTCTACTTCGACAATATCATGAACCACCGGGCCTTCGATATTCCGGGGTTCAATGAAAATACTCCCATCGACATTTATCCCGGCATGGTGCCGGAGGACTTCCACCTGCGGACGACACAGGAGGGCTTTTACCGCAAATGGGATAACACCCGCGACTGGAACAGTGCCTGGCAAGTGCAGAACCTCGGCCTGGCCGACCTCATCGATATTGCCCAGGAACCCGGCACCACAAACTTCAATTTCGGACCGAGCGAAGGATCGACTCACCCCAAAATCAAATTAATCCGCGACCTGGACCGCCCGGAGCAATATCACTTTGATAAGGACTACAATTACATCGGGTTTGGCGGCCTGCTTGATCTCGCCCGCGCCCCGGAGAACCTCGGGGCCGGCGCCTCTGATGCCGCTGCCAAGGCCTGGGCGCAGCAATACCTCCAGGACAATGCTTCCGTCTATGAAGAATACGTTCAGGACTATCTCAACCGTGCGGCCCGCTGGCTCATGGACCGCACCAAAGCCGACGGCTTGCGACTCGACGCGGTCAAGCACATCCGGGCGGATTTCTTCGGCGCCACCTTCGGTGAGAACAAGGATTTGGACGGTTACGGCTACCTCGGACAGGTTCAGGAACAATTTAACAAGACCCGCGGTTTTTCCGACCTCAATCACCGCGACACTGTCTTTGATACCGAGAAGCCCCGCGACGATGCCATGGTCTTCGGCGAACACTTGGGTGAGCCTCCCGGGTATGGCCCCTACTTCGACTCCGGCATGCGGCTGGTGGACAATCCACTGCGTCAGCAATTCAATGATCGTCTGGGCAGCCCATGGAACGGGCTGAACGGTTTCGACAGCCCCGGCGCAGGCGGCTTCGCGCCGGAGCTGACCGTGATGCATGCGCAGAGCCACGACAACGACTATGCCGCCCGGCGCGAGCTTCAGCATGCCATGTATTTTACCCGGGCCGGTATCGGCCTGCTTTACACCGACGGCAATTATCAGGCGGAAACACTCGGTGAATCCGGCGGGGCCTTCCCCCGTCATGCCAACACGTCCTTTCTCGGTCAGTGGGACGACCCGCGCGTCCCCAACCTGCTGCACATCCACGAACAATTTGCCCGCGGCTACCAACAGGGCAAATGGTCGGACGGCGACATCGTCGTTTATGAACGGATTGATAAGCGGGAGGAGAATGGCAACATGGATGATGCCAACGGGGTGACCATGCTCTTCATGCTCAATGACAATTATTCGGCGGGACAAAGCACCCACACGAGCACCGGACGGAACATCACAACGAGTTTCCCCTCCGTCCCTGGCGGTTCTGACGCCTACCTCTACCAGTACGCGCGCGGTGTCGAAGGCAGCAGTCAAGTCGGCTTCTATAAGTGGGCCTCCGACATAGTCGGTAACGGCGATGCCCAGAACGCACTGATCATTCCTCCCGGACAGTATTTCATTTTCTCCTGGAAAAACCCGGACCCCTCGGACTTGTGGGCGAATGCCGGAGGTCGCCCGATCACGATCTATGAGAACGGCGATGAAGTGGACACGGTTGATGTGTTGCGTCGCGACGGCCCCAATGGTGATGCCGATTTTTTTGGTGATACGCTGCCCGACGAAGGCCGCCCGATTATCAGCAACGAAGAATCGGACGACTTCGCTTACACCGCATCGCTGCCGCGTGTGACGGACGGGACCGACCTGAGCTTCGTGGCCCGGGTCGACGGTTCTGCTGAAAACGTTCTCTTCCGTCTGGACGGAGGGATCGACCTCAACGGCACAAAGCCTGCCTCCACCAACGTTGACCTGCCCAACGAAGATCCGGTCAACCGCGACAATCCCCCCGCGCTCTCCTGGGATATGTTCCTCGGCTACGAACAACCCACCTTTGTGCATCGGATCCACCCCGAACTATTCGCCGCAGCCGAAACCGGCGCTCGCGACACCACCGGTTCTACCGGCGCAGAGACATTTACCAGAATCATCGGCGACGTGGATTTTACCATCAATCAGGGGAGTGGCACGCGCTTCATTGATGGCGATACCGCTCAATTTCTCTACCACGATCCGGAAGTCGCCGTCACCGGCGACGCCGGCGTTTCCGACAACATGTACGAAAACGACGGCAGCAACATCACCTTGTGGGCCAAGACCAATTCAGTCGGCGGCGGCTACCTCATGCATGTTTACTACACCACGGACGGCAGCTTTCCTGAAGGTGCCGGCGGTGAAGGCCTGGGGAGCACACAGGTCGCTTCCATGAACTTCCAGCACAATGATGACGGTGGCGACACCGACTGGTGGCTGTCCGCGACAATCCCCTCGCCTGCCAACGGCGAAACCTTTCGCTACAAGATCGGGATATACAAGGAAGGCGCGCCAAGTTGGTTCCCCGCCAGCCCTGGTGCCGTCGAACGCAAATCAAAGATGCTCTCGCAATATGAAATCGACGGTTTCGACGCAACTTCGGTGGAATACTTCCCGCATTACGATTACGCAAAGGATCCTAATGACAACTTACTGACCACAACCGGTCTTGAAGAAGGCTTTCACATCATCAGCGCCCGCGCTTTTCTCAAGCGCGACGGCCAGGCCTCCATCTACAATACCTTTAAGCAAACCTTCTACTACGACACGGAGCGGCCGCAGGGCGAAATACCTTTCCCGGAAAATGACGGGGACAGCGTAGGCGGTTCGAGCTACGGAGTCGTCGTACGCACAGACGCCACCGTCGATGAAGTCTGGTACCGAATCGAAGACTCCGATACAACCAATGATGACAGCGAAACCGGCGCACGTAACGGCAACGGGGTCGGCTTCGAGCCCTTCACCGACTCTAATCAAAACGGCGTGCACGACCCGGCTGAACCCTACGAGGACCTGAACGAAAACGGGAGCTACGATGCGGTCCTCACCGAGAACTGGGTTCGCGCGACCGAACGTACGCCGAACTTATCAGTCGAACCTTCTGACCCTTCTTATCGCAAAGAATGGCGCTTTGATTACGTTAATATTCCCGCATCCACCTTTGGCAGTGCCGATATCAAGGTCCGTCTCCGCGAAGTTTCGTCCGCGGAATACAAGGACTTCACCCTGAATGATAACGACGGCCATTTCACCACCCTGACCCGCAACGTCAATGTCGACGGCCCCGACGAGCGTGTCTTCGTCGCCTTCCCGGCACAGGACCGGGAGATCGTGGGCGACGACTACGACATGAAGGTCTACTTCAGTAAGTCGCTGGCCGACGGCCTCAGCGAACAGGAATTGATCGATCGCTTCCTTATCCGGATCGGCTCCACTGAAAGTGGAGACCCCGGCCAGGCGCAAAGCCGTGAGATGTACGAGATCAATTACGACGAAACCGACACCTACCACGCGCTGGTCTTCAATTTCCCCAACCTTTACAACGATGTGCCGGATTACGATCATCTGGTCACAGTCACCTTGGATCAACCACCGGGTGAACCGGACTTCGTGAGCACACGCATCGTTCGTGCCTTACCGGTCACCACACCCCGTGTCTTGATTGTCAATCCACCCGAACTCGGTTCGGACGGTCGCCCCTTTGAAATCATCCTGCCCGACATCCCCTCACCCGCCCCCGAGGACCGGCAATTTACCATTCAAGTCGCGACGAACACCGACGCGACGGACGTCACATTAAATTTCGTCAATCTTCGGAGCTCCAATATCGGCACGCCGGAAACCTCCATTTCCGGCAGCAGCAAGTTGTGGGATTTCCCCTGGTCCGGAATTACCGAAGGTAGTTACAACTTCACCGCCACCGTAACCGCTCCTGGTGGGAGCGCTTCGGCGACACGCAGAACGACCGTAATCTTCCGCGAAACTGTCGAGGAGGATAATGACGATACCGACGACGATGACGACGGCCTCCTCGACGGTGACGAAAACACGCCGCAGGAACTCCCGGAGGTCAACTCCGACCAATGGACGAACGGCGACATCCACACCTACTTTGCGTTTGGCGAATCCAACCCCACATCTCCCGATACAGACGGTGACGGCCTGCCCGACGGACTGGAAGTCGGCTGGCGTGAGACCACGACAGCGGATACCGACACGGCAGCGGACAGCGATGGAGACGGTTTCTTTAACTTTATCGGCGACCTCGACCCGCCCTTCTACAACACACTGGATAACCTGGGAAGTGTTCCGGGGATCAACAACGCCTCCGAAGGCGGTGACCGCACGCGTCTGGTGCGCGGTTCTGTCACCGATCCGACCAACCCGGATACGGATAATGACGGCATCCCCGACGGGATCGAAGACACCAACCGCAACGGCTGGGTTGATGGCGATGGCGAGACCCTGCCCACCGATTTCAATCCTTACCTGGAAAGGGACTGGCCCAACGGCGTCATCGATCCCTCCGAGACATGGACCGAGACCGATCCGAACAATCGCGACACCGATGGCGACGGGGCCAGTGACGGTTACGGCGAGGACAAGAACTTCGACGGCATCATCGCAGGCGATACCAACGCGAACCGTGTTTACGACACAGGTGAGGAATGGTCCGAAACCGACCCCCTCAACAGTGATACCGACGGTGATGGAATGCCTGACGGTTGGGAGGTGAATAACGGGCTCGACCCATTGGTCAGTGACGGCGAATCGCTTCGCACGGCTGTAGCCGGCGACGGCGATCCGGACAACGGCGCTACGGGTGATCCGGATAATGACGGGTTCACTAACTTGCAGGAATTAGTCAACGGCACCAGGCCACTTGAAGATAACACGGTCCCACCTCCCCCGGCCAATTCCATTATCATCGGTCCCGGGGCGAACGAAACGGTAGGCAATGCCGAAAATCTCAACGAGTTTACCGACTGGACCATCGACGACCTTCTCGTGCTCGACGAATACGACGGCAACGGCACCAACAACCAAGGCAGCGATATATATAAGGCCTACGACGGCTTCGACAGTTCACGCGACATCGTCGCCTTCTACTTCCGCGACGGTGGGGGTGACGGCAAACTGTATTTCCGAATTGATTTCCACGACCTGCGCCCCTTCGCCGAAGAGGGTAATCTCGACGCTTATGTTGTCATCGATACCGGCAACACCGATATCGGCGAATCGGCTCTTCCTGACGAGGTGGATACACGCACCGAGATGAAATGGGAAGCGATCGTCGCTCTCTATGAAACGAGCAGCGGCGCCGTCTATATCGATACCGCCCCGGGCGAGAACACGACAGTCATCGGTGAGGACCTATTCGCCAAGGGTGTTGTTCGTCGCGACCAGGCAAGCGTGAACGGTTTTGACAAGGCCTACTACAATGCCGACCTGGACGCAGTCGAATACTCCATCAGCCGTCAGGCTCTATTGGACGCAGGATGGAACGGCGATGCCGAAAGTCTCAACTTTCAGGTATTCACCACGCGTGACGGCACGCAAAATTCACCGACTCCCGGCGCGGGCGATATCGGTGGACGTAGTGATATTCGTGATACAATCTATGACGATTTTCTGGCTTCGGCCTATTTCCGTGACCAAAGTAACATCGCCGGGGACAAGAGTGTGCTTCGCTCCTGGTTCAGCCGCAGCGGTTCGAACGATCGCGGCAAACGTGCTAAAGTCGCCATGCTCACGCACGACAATCAAGCCATCCTTCCCGCCAGCGATATGCATGGTCGTATCAATGACGGTGCCGGCGCCGGTTACTTCCGTCTCATCGATGCACACGAAAGCTTTGACGTGCCCGTTAACCTGCATATCACCCCGACTCTCGCCTCCGCACTGCAATGGGCTGCGGTCGACCCGGCCGTCAACAGGCCGTGGCGCGACGGCCCCACTCTGAACGGTCGTATCTCCGGACTTCTGCTTTCGGATAACGCCATGCTCTTTGGCACCACCTTTGCGGGGCAGGTCACGCCATACGCATCACAGTCCTTCACTGCTGACAGCATTGCTATGGCCGATGACGTCCTCTCCGACATCTATTCCACTCCCCCCTCACAAAACATATTCTGGCCCGCCGAGCGCGTGCTCGACGATGCCACTCTGGGTGATATCGCAAATATGGGTTTCACCTATGCCATGGCCGATCAAATGAGACACCACTTCAGTTGGTTCGGCCGCACCAGCGCTCTGGGTGAAGGAGGCTACCGCATCAATCAGGTCAACGGTATTGGCCTGCTTCCGATTCACGACTTTGCCAGTGGCTTCCTCTTTCAAACCGAAGACAACGGCCTGAACATTCCCCTGCGTGAACTCCTCAGCCGACGCGCCCGCAGCGAAACCCAGGACCAGCTGCTCAGTCTGCTCGCCGACTGGGGATCCTTCAGCACAAAAGCCCAGGCGGACGCCTACGATACCAACCTGCGCTGGCTCGCCAACCGTCCCTGGATCGAAATTGTTTCGCTGGAGGATGTCATTTCCGGCGATGTCGACCTCTCTGAGCCGGCCGACAGTACAGGTGACGACTGGGGCGTGGTGGACCGCGGCACCGGTCAGACGCTGGAAAAGACCGCCAAGGACTACATCGACTACGCCACACAGGGCAACTACGACAACTGGTACTACGGTCAACCCGGTCGCGAGGAAGGTCTGTTTGATAAAGTCTTCGACATCCGCAGCGGCATTTCACTCCCCGACAATTTCGGCGAGATCGGCAGCACCGGTATCGCCGATGACGCCTGGACCGATGTCGGGACGATCGCTTCGGATGTTTCCGGTCAGGGTCGCCTCGGCCGCTCAACAGCTCATGCCGCCATGTTTGTTACCGCCTTCCACGATCAGCCGACTGCTGATCTGCGAAAATTCAGTACTGGTGACTACATCAACCCGGACAGCGGCTTCAACAGTCTCGCTAATTTCTCCAAACGCGCCCAGGCACAGATGCGCTTTGCCTCCATCTATCAGAGAGTCGATGTATGGTCTGCGGCTCCGCCGCTCACCGCGACCGCAGTGCAGGAGGATGTCGATCTGGATGGTGAAGTAGAATATCTCCTCTACAACGAAACCAGCTTTGCCGTCTTCGAAGCCATTGGTGGGCGCTGCGTAGCCGCCTTCGCCCGCAAGCCTTCTACCGGAGAGGTCTATCAAATTATCGGTACCCAACCTGCCTATGCCGGATCGGCAAACGAGGAAGAAGGCATAGCCAACGTGGTGAATGGAAAACCCGGCAGCCACCGCACCTCAGCGTTCAAGGACTGGTTTGCCGACGGGCCAGGCGGCGGCACCAGCCAGTATGTGAACGCGGTGTACACTGTCACTGCAGCCGGCGCGAACGGCTGGATGTTCACTGCTCCGGGCGGACACATTGTGAAGACAGTGACGCTACCTGATGACAGATCCGTTTTGACCGGAGATTATAGTCTGAGCGGCGATGTGAATAAACTCTACGTCCGCTTTGGACTTTCGCCCGACCTCTGGAATCTGATTCGCCGCGGCCAATATGACCTCGACAATTTAGAGGTGGATATGGGCAAGCGTTCACTTTGGCTCATCAATCGTGGTGAGGGTGACCCCGTGACGGCCAGCGTGAGCTATGATGCCAATGCCCAGTATGTTGCTTCCGCCACCGACGATGAACCGGGCACGACCGAATGGGATGCACTGAACATGCGAAACCAGGCCCTGGTCCATCAAACAGAGCTGACCAATGCAGAGGGGCAAAGCACGTTCCAAATCAGCCTGGCTCTCGAAACGTCGGACTCCGACAACGATAATGACGGCCTGCCCAATTGGTGGGAGCGCGATGCCGGACTCGACCTGGAAAGTGAATTAGGCGACGATGGCAGTACGGGCAATCCGGATGGTGACCCTTACGACAACTATGATGAATACGTCCTGGGACTGAACCCTGAGGTTCCTGAATATGACGGACTGCCCCGTGGCACCATCGCCCCAACGGAGACCGGCGGATTCACCGTGACCTTCCCCCTACTGGCAGGCCGCACCTACCGCGTCTGGTATGTCGACGATTTATCCGAAGCCTGGCAGCCGGCCGGACCCGCCTTCACCGCGCTCGCCGACAATCCCGGATATGTTTGGACCGACGATGGCAGTGCGACCGACCCCAATCCCGACGAAGTCCAAAACCGCTTCTATTACATCGAAATCACCCGTTAGCGGGAGTTTTCGATCTCAACTATCTGACTTCTGGAAACCATTAAGCTGCTCTTTTACATTCCCATGAAAATACTCCGATACCTAGCGGTTCTTGCGTTTCCCATCGCGAGCTTTGCCGCGCCCGGCATTGTCTGGCACGAACCCGCCTATGCCCATCCGGACCTTGGTGGCCCCACCATGCGTGACCCTCTCTACGAAGCGGCTGACAACGACCTGACCATCTACCAGGGCTTTTTCAAAGACGGCGGCACCAACGGCGACCAGGACGGTGGTAATTTGATCTACCGCACCATTTCCCGGGACGGGGTTACCAGCGTATGGTCCTCCGTTCCTCTTGGCTTTCATGCCAATGTTGGCGGCAACCAGTTCTGGAAAGCCACGCTCCCCTCAGCCGCACTCGGCGCGACCGATGTGATCGAGTATTATATCGAAGTCACATTCTCCGGTGCCGAACCGGACACGACCTACCTCTACGGCGGGGACCTCAAGGACAACTTTACTGCAGACACGAATGAGTCGGCTGCGCAAGCCGCACCCTACTCTATCCGTAACCGCCCCGGCTGGATCTTCCATGCCAGTAACACGACCATCGCCGAGGACGACCTGCAACTTCGGGTGAAGACCGGCTACATCGGACCGGGCAATGATCCGGATACCCTATGGACAAACAGTGGCGCGGTTTATTATACGACCGACGGATCCGAACCCGACGGTGGATTAGGCGTGCCTTCGGGCAGCAGCAGCGTTGCCCCACTCGTCTTCGACGGCACCGACCGGGACTACTCCGGCAATGGTAATGCCGCTTATTTCAAAGCTACGTTGACCGACGTGCTGGCCGGCCTCTCACTCGGCGACCAAGTGCGCTACAAGATCGGGCTCTGGAACACGACCACCAACGAGGAAAAATTTGCCGAGCATGCGACCGGGGATGACGAAGTCGTTTTCACCTACCAGAACGGTCAGGTCGGCGATCCGGTCCTTACGGTCAACGGACTCAATGCCAACTACACCACAACGAAACTCTTCGTCGATGAAGTGGCGGGCGATGCCATCGACCTGAATATAATTTTTGAACCGGGTGAAGCCAATGTCGTCGACGCGGAAATCTACACCAACGTCAACCGGCGCGACCGGGCGGACGAGGATGCCAATGGTGACGGCTATGACGATGGGATCAGTGCTATCGACGGCAACAGTTTGGTGGCTGGCGACGACAGCCACTACTACAAGGCTTACGACATGACCGAAACCGGCCCGGGACAATACTCGCTGACCATTCCTGCCAGCAGAACCGGTGCTTATCGTTTAACCGCCCGCTGGAAAGTGGACGGCGACCCGAACTGGCGCTGGTATACCAACCAATCCGCCAACCGTCGGGATCACGCCATCACGATTTCACCGGTCGATGCGCGCGACATCGTTCTCTACGAAATTAACGTCCTCAATATCGAGGCCAGCGGTGATGACTTCGCAAGCCGCTCGACCATTGAGGACATGCACAATGCCCCCGGCGCACCCCATAATGGCAATAACCGCTGGGACCTGGACTACCTCAACGCGCTCGGTGCCAATTGGCTCTGGTTTCAACCCGTCCACCCTCCCGCTCGCGACGGTCGCGAACCCACAGGCGGCTATGATACCGCCACCCCGCTCTATGAGCCCGGCAGCCCCTACGCGGTGAAGAACTTCTTTGAGATTAGTCCGATCATGACGAAGGACTTTTCCGGGGACCACACTAACAGCGTCGACCTGCTGAATCAGAGCAACCGCGATGCCGCCATGAACGCCTGGCAAAACTTCGTCGCCGCCGCCGACACGAAGGAAGTCGGTATCATGCTCGATGCGCCCTTCAATCATACCGCCTTCGATGTCGAACTCGGCCAGCCGGGAATCGACCTACTCCAACCCGACGGTGCTTCCTGGAGCAAGACGGACGAGATCCGAAACCGCGAGGCCCGCTTCTTTTCCGCTGACGGCAATTACGGGGATCGTGCCTCCTCCGCCGCCAACATCGCCCCCGGCCCCGACCGATTCGACTTCGGCAAATGGCGCGACGTCAAAGATGTCTTCTTCGGTCGTTATGACGCCTTGGTTGAATTTGATCAGGAGCCTGAGCGCTCGAGCTACACCAGCGAAGGCGATTGGTTTGATGCCACCGATCCAGACTGGACCAACATCGACTTTGTTCAGGGAGATGTGGATAAAAACGTTACGCGCCAGACCTGGAAGTATTTCGCCAGCTACGCCACCCACTGGCTCGAAAAAACCCGGCCTTCCGGGGAAAACATGAACAGCGGCGAATGGATCGAACTGGGCAACACGCTCTCGCCCGAAGAACGCTACGACTGGGACGAGCGCGGCATTGACGGTCTCCGTTGTGACTTCGGCCAGGGGCTCCCGCCCCGCGCCTGGGAATACATCATCAATGTCGCCCGCGAGCGAAAATGGAACTTCGTCATGATGAGCGAGTCGCTCGATGGCGGCGCGGTCACTTATCGCTCCAATCGTCACTTCGACATTCTAAACGAGAACATTGTCTTCCCGCTTAAGAGCGCCTCAACCGACGACGACTACCGCAATATCTTTGAAGGCCGTCGCAATGCTTACGGGCAGGGCCTCGTTCTGATCAATAATGTTTCCCACGACGAGGAGAACTACCAGGACCCCTGGGAGGCCCTCATCCGCTACAGCGTGGCCTCCAGCCTCGACGGCGTCCCCATGATCTTTCCGGGACAGGAACTGGGTATCGCCCGAGACTATGGCTACGAGCACTATGAAACCAACTTCGGCAAGCTCATCCCCCACTTTAAAAAGTTTAATTCGATGACGCCGATTTGGAACGACAGCGACTTCGGCAATGATCAGCTCTTCCCCGTTTATGCAGGCATGGGAGCCGCACGCAACTTCAGCCCGGCCTTGCGCAGTTCGAATCGCTGGTTCCTCGATGGCGATGGCTTCAATTCAAAGATCCATGCCATCGCGAAATACGAAACCGCAAATGCCTCCCCGGCGTCCAGCGATGTGGTACTCGCCTTCGCCAACCTGGACCGCGATAACACCCAAAGCGATAACTTCAGAATCCCTGGCGCACTTGCTCCGCTCCTGGGTCTTCAGGATTCACGTACTTATAACGTAAAGAACATTGCGGCCTATCAGGGGCAGGACAATACCCGGCGGGATCAATGGCTCTGGAACGGAAGCGCGGGATACACCGGTTCGGAACTGAAAAACAACGGTTTCTTTGTTTCGATGAACCCGGTCCCCACGACGCCGGACAACCCCAACACGTCAGGAGTGAACGAAGCCGCCCAGGCTTGGGCCAATGCGCCATTCGAAGCTCAGTATCTGAAAGTCTACGATATTACGGCACCCTCGCTCACGCCTTCAAAGCCTTCCAAACCGAATGCCTACCAGTACGAAATCGGAAATTCCGTCACCTTCGATTGGGACGACGTGCCAGCCGATGCGGGCGGTGTCGTGCCCCATTACGAAGTTACGGTGATTATCAATAGCGGTGATCCGGTCACTTATCTGACTGAAGACAGCGTGTTTACAGCGACCGCAGAAATCGGGAACCAGGTTTCCATTTCTGTCCGAGCGGTAAACCCCGATCAGCCCTCCAACACAGGTCCTATCAGCACTCAGAGCGATCCGGTCACGCTGCTTTCTTCCACCGGCGATGAAGATGGTGACGGGATGACAAACCAGGACGAGGACATAGCCGGCACCAACCCGATGTCTGCGAGCTCCCTTTTCAAAATCGCCTCCAATGCCTTCGATGAGAGCGGTGATTTCACAATCACCTGGACTCCTGTCCCGGGCCGGACCTACGCGATTGAAACTCGACCTGACCTGACGGCAGGATCTTGGAATCCGGTCGCCACCGGTCTGACTTCAGGCAGTTGGACCGATGACAATCCGGCAGAGGATAAAATGTTTTACCGGGTCGTCGTGGAATAAACTTTCCACCAAGCCATTGCCCGACGTCGACTGCCGTGTTCTTCCATCAGATACAGCCTTTCATCAGAATACGCGTACGTAAGACGTGCTTATCTGCTCATCCCGGAGGGCACCCCTCTCATTCACCTTTAAAGGGGCTGCTCCATTTCCGTTCAGCCCGCGCTTCGTGTGGTTCATAAACTCTTATTCTTTTTCCTGCTTTCCGTCCTCTCAATAAGCGCCTCAATCAGTCCCGATTGGGCAAAGGACGTCGTCTGGTATCAAATTTTTCCCGAACGTTTTAACAATGGGGATTTAAACAACGACCCAACGCGTGCGTCGCTGGATTACAGTGAGCACGTCCCCACAAGTTGGGAGGTTCGGGAGTGGCAGTCCGAATGGTTCGAACGTGACGAATGGGAGCATGAAATGTCGCCCCACTTTCATCAGACACTGCAGCACCGCCGTTACGGAGGCGACCTTCAGGGCGTAATCGACCGACTGGATTATCTCAAAGCGCTTGGGATTAACGGTATCTATTTTAATCCATTATTTTACGCCAACTCACTGCATAAATACGACGGGAGATCCTTCCACCATATCGACCCCTACTTCGGCCCCGACCCGCAGGGCGATCTGGCGTTGATCGCTCAAGAAACCAGTAGTCCGAAAACCTGGCAGTGGACTGCCGCCGACAAGCTCTTCCTAAAACTTCTGCGCGAGGCCAAAGCCCGGGGAATTCGAGTGATCATCGACGGGGTCTGGAATCACAGCGGGCGCGACTTCTTTGCCTTTGCCGACATAAGGGAAAAGTCGCGACAATCGATCTATACCAGTTGGTATAACATTATTTCATTCGATGATCCCGGCACCGCCGGGAATGAATTCGACTATCATGCCTGGCACGGCTTCAAGAGCCTTCCTGAATTTGCAGACAATCGCTCGGGCGACTCTTTGTCCCCGGGCCCGAAATATTACATTTTTAAGGCGACCCAGCGATGGATGGATCCCAACGGCGACGGCGACCCCTCCGACGGGATCGACGGCTGGCGACTGGACGTGGCTGAAGAAGTGCCGGATGGGTTTTGGCAGGAATGGCACGCCTACATCCGAAAGATCAATCCGGAGGTTTTTACCTCGGCCGAAATATGGGGCAGCGCCGCCGGTTTTCTGGAAGACACCCGCTTCGCCTCGGCCATGAATTACCGTGGCTTTGCCATTCCGGTCAAAGGCTGGCTGATTGACGAAAGTATTTCCGCCACAGAATTTGCCGGACGTCTTGAATATGAGAGAGAGAGCTACGATGACGATACGGCATTCGTCCTGCAAAATCTGGTCGACTCCCACGACACCCAACGTGTCGCCTCCGCCATCGCCAACCGTGAGACATGGGAGTATTACAAAAGTGACGACTGGTTCGACTATGACGATGGTGAGCGCGTGAATGCGCGCACCCCCGGCTATGACAATGGCCCGCCCGACGAAGACGGCCGGCGTATCTGGAAAATGGTCGCCCTCTTCCAGGCCACTTATGTGGGGGCTCCAATGATCTACTACGGGACGGAACTCGGCATGTGGAGCGCGGACGACCCCGAAGACAGGATGCCGACATGGTGGCATCGAAAAGATGATGAGATTTTCACAACCTATCAAAAGGTCTTGCAGTTACGCCATGACCGGCCCGCCCTACGACGTGGCCACTATCGTGTTTTGGAAACCCGCGACGATGCCCAGGTTTTTGCCTTTGAGCGCAGCCTGAAAGATGAACGCATCGTGATCATCATCAATCGCGGCAAGGGCGATGTGAACCTCAATGTCGACTACCTCGACGGCCTGCAACTCCTCTACGCCACCGACCCCGATGTCTCCAGCTGGCGCCTGCCCCGCCTGAGCGCTGTCGTTTACGGAACGCGTTAGGAGTGTCCGAATTGCTCCTCGTAGGGGCCGTGCTTGCGCGTGCCCGTATCGCCATCAAGGCGATACCCTTCTGCGTCAGTGCATGAACAATCCTACTTCACCTTGATCTCCCAATAAGCCGAGCTCAGCGGCGGCAGATCTCCGATGCGAATGCCATCGTTCAGTGCTTCCCTCACCGATGTCGTGATGACCGAGCTTTGGTTCAGCCGATCTTTTAGCAGCAATTGCCCATCCGGTTTTTTGCCCAAGTCCAGCGCTTCAATCGCCTCGTCCGTCAAGCGCACAAGAAGGTTTCGCATCGTCACACTACCGTGAAAATTTGAAGTCACCAGAAAATGGGAACCACTGACCGGATCACTTCGCAAATAGCTGTAAAACCAGTGCCCGGACCAGTCCACATCATCCACCCGCCCATAATCGGGGTTCTTTAAATTCGCCTGATTGAGCTGGAAGGTATTGCCCATGGTAAACGCGGGCTGCTGCTGCACTTTCAGTAAGCGCACATACCATTTGCGTAACGCTCTTTGCTCATTCGACAATCTGGTGCCGTCGGCTGCGCCCTCATTCCACCACTTGTTCAGTTCCGGCATCGACCAATAATCGAAAATTGTCGTCCGCTGGTCATCCCCGCCGAAACCTTCCCGGCCCAAGGCAGGCTCCCCCACCATTTGGCCATGGTAAATCATTACCGGCCCGCGTGAGAGGCCGAACAGAGTGCCGGTCACCGGACGGCCAACTTTCATGCCGTGCCCGCCCCAGGTCTCGGGGTGAGCCAAACGTATCTCGTCATGGTTCTCGGTATAGCGCAGGGCACGGTCGAAGAAGAAAGCGCCCAATTGCTCCTCCACCTGCTGTAAATCATTCGTCCAGGCCGTGCTCGTGTAAACGTGTTCCAGCGTATCGTAACCGGGGTCGTCATAAACGGAATCAAACCCGGCATCAAGGAGTGCGAGCATAACATTGTCGTCTTCACGCATCGCTGGATCGTGCCCGGGCACCTTTGCCGGGTCATCATTGTATGCTTCTGCGCAAAAGAATACCTCTGGGCTTCGCTCACGGGCCCTGTGGATCACCCACTTCCAGAACTCCGGCGGCACCATGTGCGCCATATCCACACGGAAACCGTCAACGCCCATTTCCTGCCAGTACGCCAGAATTGCATCCATCTTTTCCCAGGTATCCGGCACCGACTTATAAGGAGTGATCGCGGTGGGATAGTTCGGCTCGCCATCACGATTCAGAAAATCAAAACCGTAGTTCAGTTTCACCGTCTCATACCAGTCCCATTCGGACGGAGTCCAACTCACCACATTATTGCCTGTCACACGGCCATGTTCCCGCTCAGGCTCAAAGAAACCATCGGCACCACCCGCCAGACGCGCCGTTTCGTTGATCACTTCGCCGGTATCATGATTCACAGTTGGAAGGCGCAGCGGTGCCGCCCCGTCCGTAATCTCCGAAGTCAGGTAAAAGAAATTATTGTCGGGATGGAAGTAGATGTCTCTGCGATCATCCACTCCGAAGGCCAGACTGGGCCTCACATCGGAACGATAACTGCGTGCGACGTGATTGGGCACGAAGTCAATCAAGACCTTCAACCCCGCTCCTTTCATCCGCTCACAAAGGGCTTTAAATTCCTCCAGTCGTCGGGCCGGATCGTCCGCATAATCGGGAGAAACATCAAAATAATCTTTTATCGCATAGGGGCTCCCCGCGATTCCTTTCAAGAGATCGGGATCGTCGGCGGATTGGCCATATTCGCTATAATCCGTCGAGGTGGCCTGTTGAAGGACACCGGTCAGCCAGATGTGGGTAAAGCCATCCGCTTTTAGTCCGGATAAAACGGAATCACTCAAATCACTGAACTTGCCTGTGCCGTTTTCAGTCAGGGTGCCATTCACTTTCCGGGCTTCGTTCTCATTCCCGAACAAACGGGGCAAAAGTTGAAAGATCCGGGGCTTCGCCTGAGGATCACCAAAACGTCCCCGCTTCAATAGCTTGCCTCCTTTCTCCACCGCATAAAAAAAGGGCAGATACACCTCACTTCCGTGACGTTGCGCATAATGGTGGTCGCCCGCGAGTTGCCCGTCCCGGGATTCAATGAACCATTGCACGGCACATACACGGTCGACGCCTGTATCCGTAGGCAGGGTGAGCATCATCGTTTCGCCCAACTCTAATGCGGAATGACGACCCGCTGAAACCGATTGCCATTTAAAATCTTTAAAGTGCTGCACGGACCTGACTCCATTTGAATCAACCTCGACCAGGACATCCGCTTGAAATGGAAGAAACACCCGGCGTCCTTCATCCATCTCCAATAGTGTCGAACCAAATCCTTCTCTGGCATCCATGGCGACCCAGAGTTTTTCACCCGGCACGGTCTCAGGTGGAGATATCTCCAAACTTAGAACTCTTGCCTGCAGGCAGAGCGATGAGAGAAGAAACAGGGCGAGAACGAAAGCGTAACTGCGAACAAGTGAAGTCATGACTGAAATTTAGCTGATACCAAATATGCCTGCATCCACTCGGCGGGACAGAGCTAGACTTGTTTGATAGTTGAACAAATAATACGAGCTTCACCAACGCGTCCGCGATGAATCTTTAGCCTATGGGAGCGGGCCTAAACGATGGCTAAGGCCATGTAAGGTTCTGCAGCTTATATCAAATCCAGAAAGGTCTGCCTGGGTAAGCCCGCTTGTAGCGATGGCACGATAGTGCCGTCGATTATCGCTCGAGTAAATCTATCGACCTTGCTCTCGCAAGGTCGCTACGAGCACAAACCTTCTTAAAACTGGCATTATGCCGTATTTGTAACTACTCACCGGAAAAAATGATGCCTTCGGCGTCGGCAACCTCGCGAAAGCCATCCTCTAAAACACCCTCCGTACCATCAATGTAAGCTTTGATGGCATCATTGGCCTCTGTACCATTCGGGCCGGTTGAATAAAGATGATAGCCGAACTTGTCCCAGGCATCCGGAGTATTTTCCCATTTATACCAGTAGATATAAGGATTGCCCCATGGGTCCAGCAACGCACCTGGATTACCGGGAGTATCAGGGTTACTGGAATCAACGGAGTAGTTAAACTTGTCCAAATCAATGAAACTGGGAGCATTCTCCACTTCAGAATTGTCCAGACTGTCGGCGACTTTGTAAACCGGGTCAGCGGCTCTGCTGGGATCGAATTTCAGGCGCCCGGTTAATGCATAGAGCAGCATGGTGCTTGTCACTTCACTGGGCACAGGCTGTCGGGTCACGCTATCATATTGATCAGACGGATAGTTGCCGTCGTTGGAGTCATGCCTCGGATAGTCCCCGTAACGGGCCTTGTATTCTTCCAGCGCTTGCGAAATGGCAGCAAGCTCAACCTTCGCCTTGGCCCGGTTTTGGGCGTTACGAACACCACTCGTAATGCTGAATGTGATCGCAGCCAAAATGGCGATCACGCCGAATACCATA
The DNA here is from genome assembly GCF_003185655.1 of Coraliomargarita sinensis. Lineage (NCBI taxonomy): Bacteria > Pseudomonadati > Verrucomicrobiota > Opitutia > Puniceicoccales > Coraliomargaritaceae > Coraliomargarita > Coraliomargarita sinensis. Next base: position 216,359 of record NZ_QHJQ01000004.1, read on the forward strand.
ATTAACTCAATGAGCGTAAAGCCACGCAGGGACTGTTTGGCTTCTAAACGTTTCTTTTGTGCGGATAATAACATCATGGGGTCAGTAAAGTAATTAATTCGAGTGGTATTATCCGACCGCACTCGTAACCTGTCAACCACACCTAGGCACTGTTTTGCCGTTCTCGTCTATCCCTATTCGCTTCCGGGAGACCGGTGTACTATCCATTCAATACCATTTTGCAGAAGCTTTGGCTTAATCCCCTGTCCTGCGGAAATGTTAAGATAGCACGGTCGCAGTTTCCCTCCGGATAATTAGGTTAAAACCTTTTTAAGACTGACAAAAGGCGAACGGGTTTTTGACCACTTGCCTTTGCCGGATGACTTACGCTGCCAGATGAACAAGTCCAGGCAGCTCTGCCGACAAAACTGGTCATCGCCCTCCACAATCAATTCGTCCTGCTTGATAATGCTCAGGTTTTTACCGCATTGAGCGCAGTGGGGTATCGGGTCAGATAATGAATTATTTTTGTTCATAGTAATCCAACGAATGATGTTAAAATCTTGTGAAATTGACATCAGATCAAGAGATATCTTTTCAACACGTTTAATAAACAGGAGCGCCAGCACCCGAATCCATGCCCTAAGTCTCTCAACACTAAATGCTTACGTATTCAACTGTAGAATAAAACAACCGACCGCTATCGAATGATCTGCAAGCTGTAGGGATGATGCGGGGACAATCCTAATAAACCGGTTGGGCGAATTCGGCTTGGGATCGATATGCGGACTATCTCCCTGCATCAATTCCTTGATCAGTAGCCCGGTGGCGATAGTCAAAAGGTCTTCTAACCGGACGCGTTTACACATCGCCCGCCGTCCACTTTTTTCGATCACGCCGGTTTGAGGCCTAACTTCCGGGCTGTCTGGTATAGGAGTCACCCGTTCTGTTGCAGACACCTTACCGTTTTCTTATGATCAATCCGCCTCAACGACCTCAACGATGAAGGAGCCGCTAATTTGAGACGGAGGTTTTTCAAAGATACGAACTACATTTCCATAGTAGGCCGTCGTCCGTCCGGGTGCAACACCGAGCAAATACGTGCCCGTGTAGAAACTGTTCTCTTTTGGAACGGCTTTGGCAATCCCGGGGTCTGCAGTTGCCACCGAGAGCCACCAACCGCCCACTCCTCCCTTGACCGGAGTGGTCATCAGCCGCTTCTCGCCGACCTTCAACTTAATAGCAGGATATTCGACCTCAAGGGGTTCGTATGGATCGGTCTGTTCTGATAAAGCCTTTTGCCGAGCTGCGAGATGGGACGGCTCATGGTATTTCGCCTTTTGATGGAATGGAAAAACCACGCAACCGGAAAGACCAAAGAGCATTATAAGTGAGAATAGACAGCAAGATGATCTCAGTAGTTTCATTACAGTATGTTGACTCGCCCCCGGCAGTCAGATTTTTGTCACTCAAATGCCTCAACCGGATATCGATTGATTACAAGACATCCTGAATCATAAATATACCTTCAATTGGCCGCACGATTGGGCGACCTAACCTTCAAAAAATTAAAACCTACTCCTCACTTTTATAAATCAGTCAGTCACAACATTGGAATATATCCGATGAAAGGGGATTTAGATAATAAAAAATATTTGGCCTTCATAACAATCAGCGCAAAGTGGTTAACAGCTCCAGATTCCTTTATTGTAGGGAATCCGAGTGTTTCGATCATTTTGATTGAAAACGGAGACCACCGGTCACACATAGGCCGGAAGTTCCTGCATTATTTCGATCATTGTTCACCTGCGGTGGCATTTCATGGACGATCACTTCCAATTGATTGAAGTTCACCCATCCAGCCAACACGCCTGATACCGAAGCGAAACCGACACATTCGGAGAATACGGTCCCGTAATGCGGAGCGCCGGTATCCTTAAGGAGTGGCAAGAGCGAACTTCCCATGATCGGCTCCAGCGGCTTTGATGCTCCGGAAAGCTCGAGTAATGTGAGATATAGGTCGAGTGTTGAGACGAGCGCCTGCGTTGTTTCTCTCGAAGTAACGCCCGCACCGAAGACGAACATCGGCATCCGAACAGATTCCTCATGCATCGTAATCTTATTGCCGAGAGCGTGAGAGCCGAGGTGGTATCCGTTGTCGTAGAGAAAAATACCACTGTATTGTCAACAAGACCCGTCTCGCGCAATAGCTCTGTGAATTGGCCGACTGGATCATCAAGGTGACTGATCATGCTGTTGTGGGAAACGCCCTGTCATCATTGAGGCGCGACTGGCAGCGCAGATAGGACACGCCACTTACGCTCGATCAAATGTAATGCCGCTTGCTACGAGAGCATCAAGATGCGGAGTCTTAACAGCTGGGTCATTGTATCCAACGCGCAGATAACTTTGGAATGTCGCTAGGTTAAGACGACTTTAAGCTTGCGGAGAAATATTTTGGTAGGGCGCGACTCGCGGTTCGACAAGCTCACCGCCCTGAGTTTATCGAAGGGCCGAGCGCGCCGCCTTGCAGTCGGCCCCGCTTGCCCATATGCAAGGTTATTGGCGTACAGTACCGCATGCCGAACGGCGGTCTTGGTAACACCGCCCTACCTGCCTCAAAAACGCCTTAACCTAGCGACATTCCTGGATATCAGTGCATTCAAGGCAACTCCCGTATATGTAGATTGCGAAAGTCGATCGGCGAACCCTCGCTTTCAAGGCAGAGATAGCCGGTAGCGGGATCACAGTCGGTGCCACCGGACACCTCCCGTCCATTGACCCACAAGCGCACCTCCCCGTTGACCGCACGGATATAGTAGTGATTCCAATTGCCGTGATCCTTGGAGCGGTCCTCGCGGGGGAAGCTACGGCTACCATTGGGGGAGGTTTTGCCGATGGGCGTCATCCTGACCCCTACCGGGAACACGTCGCCATGGGTGGTAAACCATTCGGTGTTTCGACCCGCTTTTTCCATTTTATGCCTGAAGGCGTTGTCGAGCACCTGCACCTCGATCCCCTTGGGCAGGCCCGGCTTGCCGGACTCAGTCAGCTTGGCAATGGACTCCGGCGTGGCCCAGACAAACATTCCGGAGTTGCCGGCCGGCTTGTTGTGGCGCCATTCAAGGACCATCTCAAAGTTCTTGTACGTTTTAACGGTGCGCAGCACGCTAACCGGCTGACCCGTACAGGACAGCACTCCATTCCGCCATACCCAAGTGTCCTCAGCGCTGTTGACCCCGGTGAAATCCTCCTCAGTCAGGGCACGCCAGCCTGGCTGGTTCATGTCGATGGCGATTCTGAACTGCTCCTCAGCATATGCCGTTAGAAAAACTCCTGCCAGAGAGAAAAGGGTGAAAAAAAGTTTCATAGCTATGCGGAAAAATAAAGTAACACGGTGCCTCATAAGGCTTATCCATTGAGCACCCACCCCGGCCGATACTTCTTCCGGAGCAGGCTATTCGCACCATCGTGGTTGGTGATCCTTCCCACCCTGCCGTCGTAGTCAAGGGGCTCGCCAACCTGATGCGCGACGAGACCAAGCAGCATCTGTTCAATGTACTGGCTGCTGTATTCGAAATCGCAGCAGGTGGACTTGGCGGGGTCCTTACAGGCATCGAGCCAGTTCTGATGGAACTTGCCGATTTCGGGAAGTTGGTCTTCTATCGTGCGTGGCGTGTAGTAACTGAGATCCGCCTCCTTACCTGAGGGAATCAGGAGACGTTTGTAATAGTCGGCGATGATGAAGCCCTTGTCGCCTTTGAACATGGCCCCGTGGCCAATGGCATCAAGATCGATACCACGGTAAGGACTTCGCGGCAGGGCACCTCCCTGATACCAACTCAGGCGGATCGGGCCGCGCCAATCGTTGGCAGGGTGCTCGAAATGAGCCTCCAGCTTGACCGGCGTGACCTCGGGATTGAAAGGGCCTCCGCTCGCCCGAATCGAAGTGGGAAAGTTGGCGTCGATGCCGTTCCAGCACAGATCCATCATATGACTGCCCATGTCGCCCATCTGGCCAATGCCGAAGTCACGGAACATGTTCCACTCCAGACAATTCGAGCCCCGGTCCCCACCAGCGAAATACTTCGGGCTGTAGGCATGCTTTTCAGCGGGGCCGAGCCAGAGATTCCAGTCCAGATAAGGCGGTGGCTTACCTTCGGCGGCATAGTAGCCCTCGCGTGGGATCTTGCGGTTGCCCCATCCGATAACGCCCTGCAGATCACCGATCGCGCCGTCGAGAATCATCTCCTTCATCCGGGCGTAGTTGGGTTGGGCGTGCATTTGGGTACCGACCTGCGTGGCCAGTTTCCCCTTCTTGCCGAGCCAGTTGGCGCGCACAGTGCGGGCTTCTTCCACCGTGATGGCCAGCGGCTTTTCACAATAGACGTGAAGATCGCGGTTGAGCGCCCAATTGGAAATAAAGGCATGATGGTGGTCCGGCGTGGCGATAACCACCGCATCCAGATCCTTTTGCTCAAGACACTTCCGCCAATCCGTGTAAGTCTTGGCCTTGGGGAACTTCTTCAGCGCCAGACCCAAATGCTCCCCATCGACGTCGCAAAGTGCTACCACGTTTTCCTGAGCCAGCCAACCGTGGTGGGCGGTGCCGCGACCCCAAACGCCGATCAGCGCAATATTCAGCTTGTCATTGGCGGATTGGCCACGAAGCAAGCCGGATGGAAGGATAGTGAGGCCAGCGGCAAGGCCGGTCCTGGAAATGAAATGACGACGGTTCATATTTAAGAAAAATTCGTGCCGATAGCGCCATGACTCTGAGAAAATTGTCAAGAAGTGATACCGCCCACCCCATGCGCTTGAATCCCCGCGGAAGCAATCATGTGCATGGCAATTCCTGTGAACATGCGCCGGAACAGCCCCCACACATGATCGAAAAGAGACTGGCCGTGGCGCTAATTTTTCAGATCATAAATTGCTATCAACCCTTCCACTCATACCGTGACTTTCATCGTACCACGAACTCCTACCCCCCTTCACCTATCACTCCCTTAATGCAACCGGAAGCTTCCATCCAAGCGCGGCGAGGCAACAATCAGGGCTTCGCCTTGATATTGTCATTATCCATACTGGCTTTGGTGACATTGATTGGTCTTACACTGATGTCGCTGTCTCAGGTTAGCGTGCGCTCGGCGGCCATGGAATCGAGCAAAGCCCAAGCCCGCGCAAACGCTAAAATGGCCCTTATGGTGGCTCTTGGAGAACTTCAGGAGGAAATGGGGCCCGACATGCGTATCAGTGCCGAAGCCGCAATTCATGATACCAAACCGGAAGACGAGGCCATCGACGGAGTCGCCCAACCTCATTGGCTGGCCGTTTACGACTCTTGGGGCAATTGGCTCAACGCCAGTTACACGCCTGACGGTAAAGAAGCCTCGCAGGTGTCGGCCATCGGCGACACCTATGTCGACAAACGCGCCCCCATGTTCCGCCGCTGGCTCGTTTCAATGCCCAGAGACCTGCGGAGTAATGTGAACAGCGCTGAAAACCTTCCGAACATGAATGATTCGGTCGTCATGGTTGGTGAGGGGACGCTGGGGCAGGCTCATGCCCAGGCCCGCCCCGAAAAGGTGACGCGCGCGTACCGGATAAAGGCCAGCGAGCGCGATGTCTACGCATGGTGGATTGGACCGGAAAACCATAAGGCCAAGGTGGGTCTGGCCGCGCAGGAACGTGAAGAACTCAGCGCCGATCAGTGGGCCGTCGGCCAGGGCGTCTCCTCCGAAGTGGCGATCGGTGCCATCGATGGGTTTGGGAGTCTCGACATCGGCAGCGAGGAGGCCGCCGAAAGGGCGAGCCGCATCCCCAACTTTGAATCCTTGCCCTTGGTCGATGTGGAAGAAAGCAAGACCAAGGAAATGTTTTTCGATCTGACCGGCGTCAGCTCCGGAATACTTTCCAATACCCGAAGCGGAGGACTCAAGAAAGACCTCAGCCTGCTGTTTGAGAACAGCGACACCTCGATTCCGCAGGAGTATTCTCAGGTGAATCGCTACGAACCTGAACCCTCCGTCCGCCCCCTCAGCAAGGATATCCTCGAAGAGGACGCCGAACTGCCAAGGCGACCCTTCTCTTCGTGGCCGAACATGCGGCACTACTACCGGATGTACCACGAAGATAACGATACAGAACCACCCAAGGACGGGCGTTATACCGAATACGAGGTATACCGGGAATTGCAGTACCCCTCGTCCTCGGGCCAGCCCTACGCCCAGCCACTGGTTCCCTTCCAAACGGCGGGGTCTGGAGACACCAAATACAGTAATGATTGGTGGTTCGGCGAAAATGCCTACAAACGTTTCCCGCTTATCTCCAAATTGCTGATTATCCAATCCTACAAGGCGGAATACGTAGATGCGGACGAGGATCCAGCAACCCCCGATACCCTTGAATTTTTCCACTACGACACCCCGATTGTCACGTTCTGGAATCCCTACAATGTCCCCCTGATTATTAACAGCAGGGATCTGGCTATGTCGGCTTCCTCACGCAACATCTGGCCCCACCGCTTCGCGCTGTACGATGAGAGCGGGGAACGAAACTCAAACTCGAGGGTAACCCGCACTTCAGAATCCAGCAGTCCAGCGGATCTCTCAACACTGAGCGGCGACCCGATCGTCTTTGAACCCGGTGCCTTCCGTGTCTTTAGTTTTAGAAACGAGGTGGTTTCCAGTTTTGGTACCAACGAAGGGGATTATACACTGTACGAAGGTTACGACCCGTTCGGTACGAGCGCATTTCGAGCCGCCGATACCACTAACGTTAATAATTTTGATTGGTTCGATGTCCAATACGATCATGGTGCGGGAATTCGCGGGCGTCCCGGCTCCGGCAACAACACCGACGGCAATGTTCCCGGCTCGCTAAGTATCAAGAACCTCGTCTACGCTAAGAATCGCTACTGGGGGCGCTCCGGCATCCCCGCCTACTACCAGGTCGATTGGTTCCAAAAGAGCCAGCAACACGAATCCCTCCTGAACGGATCCTTGGAGCTCATTCAAGTCGCCACGGATCCGTTGAACGTCGCTTATTCGCTGTTCACGATCAAGGGGGTGAACCAGCTCGATCAGGCCGCTCCCTGGGCCGAGGATTGGCGCAACCGCAATTGGCTGTTTGCGCCACCATATTACTACGGCAGCGGGCTGTTCATGACTGAGGTCTCGGAAAGGCGCGCTCACACCCAGCGCCTTGACAGTCCTTATTGGGTCGGCTTCGGCGCGCTTTCGACAAGCAAGTTGGGCCAATTGACCGCGGGTGACCCCAGCACCGACAGGCAGTGGCTGGGCGGCGGCTCTACGCCCTACGAGAGAGTTTCTGCCGCACCACTCCTGGAACTGCCGACGGCGCCACTCAGCAGTATCGCCAGCTTTGCGGGGATGCGGATGACCCCGGGCTATGTCTGGTTTCAGGATCTGAATCCGGACTGGAAAAATTGGAAAGGCTTTGCCAGCCACTGGCACACATTACCGGCGGGCGACATCATTACCCAGTATAATGCGATCAACAAGATGTATGCCTACCAGAGCGGCATGACAGGCCCCGGCATCGGCAACTCATTCGTACATCCGATGATTCCCCGCGAGGACGTTTATCACTATTACAACAACTCCATCAGCCACGTTCAGAAAACCAAGGAAATGAGGGACAATAGGCTTGAACGGAACGACCTGGAGGCAGAGGCCACGGAAGCCTACGACACCAAGGCTTACGCGGACTACTGGGATCACGTCCTCCTGCTCAACGATGCCCTGTGGGACGAATACTTCATTTCTTCGATCGCGGACCAAACCCGCCCTTGGGCCAGTGCGTCCGACAATCTCCAAGCCAACCTCGAGGCCCTTACCGCCGGAGAAGCGCTGCCCATCAGCCGCTATCAATACTATGATGGCGGATTGGATGCGGCCGAAGTGCAGGACAAACTCACCGGAGACGATGCTTTCATGAAAGCCGCCGAACATCTTAGGGTGGATGGCGCGTTCAACGTCAACAGCACCTCGGTGAATGCCTGGTATGCCGTGCTCAAGGGCATCCGCGAGCGCAAGCTCTTCTACCGGAACGCATCGGGGAATCTGAAGGAAGTGGACGTGCCCGACGACCACATCGCTCTCTCGCGTTTCGACACGCCCACGACGGATAAGGAGATGGCGGATGCTTCTAGCGGAGTGACTCGGGATGACGGCCTCAGCGCATGGAGCGGAGTGCGCTTTCTCGACGACGACCAAATCCGCTTGCTGGCCGAGAAGTGCGTCGAGCAAGTGAAGAAGCGCGGCCCCTTCCTCAATTTCTCCGAATTCATCAACCGCCGCCTCGAAGACAGTAAGCTGGGCTTGATGGGTGCCCTGCAAAGCGCGATCGACTATGACGACGACTCTCCTGAGCCCGGCTCCATCAACTACCGCTTCAAAGATAGCCCCTTGCTGAGAATTTCCCCCTCGGATTTGGGTCCAAACGAGTACCCGACCCCGGAGGCCGTTGAAGGGTCGCGACTGGCAGGCATTCCCGGTTATGTGGTCCAATCCGATGTCCTCAAACCCATCGCCAACACTCTGCAGGTGCGCGACGACACCTTCCGCATCCGGGCATACGGAGAGGTCCTCGACCCCAAAGGCAAGGTCATCGGCCGTGCCTGGTGCGAGGCCGTGGTCCAGCGGAGCCCCGACTACGTAGACCCTGCCAACCAAGCTTACGAGGCCAACTACGTCTACGAGGGCGCCCCCCCGAATGACACTTACGATCCGAGATGGGATGGCGAGTTTGTTCCCAATAGCAACCTGTCCGAGCTCAATCGACGATTTGGTCGAAGGTTTGAAATCAAGAGCTTCCGTTGGCTGAATTCGGATGAAGTTTAATCCAAACCTTATGAAATATTTTTTCTCGATCGCCTGTTTCACGCTCCTGACATCGCATTGGATAAGTGCGCAAGCACCGACTGATGACGAATCGGAAGTTAAAGGCCGGAAAGCGTGGCTCGTGGCAACCACGATACCGGATGATGTGCCCAACCCACTCAAGATTATTGCAGACGACAAGCTGCAGGAAATAAGACTTTTAACGCGCTCCGTCGGGGCGCCGTTCAAGGTCGGCGAAACCGGTGTTGTCCGGACGGTCAAAGAGGTCATAGGCGCGGACGGCGAATTGGCTTATGAAAACCTCTCTATGACCACCGTCCCCGAGGGTATCCGCGAAGCACTCATCGTGCTGGTTCCACGCAAGAAGGACGCCGAAGGCCTGCGCTTCAACTCCAAGGTGATCGATCTTGCGGAATTCGAGCTAGGCGGATTCCTTTATGTGAATCTGGTAAACACGAAAATCGGCATCGCCCTCGATGATCATAAGGCGGTGGTGGAACCGGGAGGGATGAAGTACATCAATCCGCTGGATGGAAGCAGGAAAAAGGCGGTGCGCACGGGCTTCTTCTACGAAGTGCCCGCGAATCCCAAAGCGGAGTGGGAGTTGATGACTTCCTTCAAGATGGCCGTCTACGATTCCAGACGTGAAATTTGCATCTTTTTCTATAATGAACGAATCGAAAATGTCGATTTCCGCGGCATTTCATTCATCACGGAGCAGCGCCTCCGATAAGTCAGAGTCCTAAACCCGCTCGACAATGTCACGCATTCAAACAAGTACGATTCCCGAACAGACCGCAGTTCATTTGCGCGAAGGCATTGCAAGTGGCCGCTGGCTGGATGAAATGCCCGGGCGCGATCATCTGGCCAAGGAGCTGGGTGTCAGTCCTCGAAGTATCCAGAAGGCCCTGGATATCCTCAAACGGGAAGGCTTGCTCGTACCACAGGGACAGGGGCGCAGCAATCGGATCCAGGCGTCGAGGGAAGGACTTGAGGTCAAGCCGATGCGGGTCGCCGTGCTGCTCTTCAAGCAAATGGACCGTAACGACCCAATCGTGATTGAGCTTCGCCACCAACTAAACGATGCCGGCCATTTCACAATTTTTCCAAACGAGGGCGTGCAGGATCTGGGAATGGACGTAAAACGGGTGGAGCGCCTTGTCAAAAAAACAAAGGCCGATGTTTGGGTCGTACCCGGCGGCTCAAGAAAGATTCTACAGTGGTTTGTGGAACAGAACATCAGAGCCTTTGCCCTGGCGGGGCGAAGATTTAATGTCCAGATTGCCGGTACCGGCCCGAACAAGCCTCCCCTCTATGCCGAAGTGACGCGCAAGCTGATTGAGCTGGGACACAAGCGCATTGTCATGGTATGTTCTAGAATATTAAGAATTCCCGAACCCTCGATGACAGCACGAGTGTTTATCGATACAATGGAGGCACACGGCATACGCACGGGACTCTACAACCTTCCGGAATGGGAAGAGAGCGAGGAAGGTTTTCATGAATTATTGGATTCCCTATTTCAAACAACTCCACCCACCGCGTTGATCCTGGACGAACCATTTCAGTTCCACGCGGCCTACCACTATTTGTCGCATCATCAATTGAGGGTACCCGAGGATGTATCCATGGTTTGCACCGATGCGGATTTGGGATTCAACTGGTGCCGCCCTTCAGTGGCCCACTTTTACTGGGACTATCAACCCGTCGTGCGCCGAATCATGCGCTGGGTCAACAACGTCGCTCGCGGCATCGACGACCAGCGCAAGAGTTTTACCAAGGCGGAATTTATCGACGGAGGCACCATCGGACCGGCGCCTGATTGATTAAATACAATACCCGGACTTGGTTCGAACCATTGATCCCACCTCATACCAGTGCGTGACTTTTACTGGTGGCTTACCCGGCCTCGCTCTGCGAGACTTCCGCCTTCGCTCTGCGAGACTACGGCGTGACAAGACGGCGTGGTATACAGGAGGTTGGATAGGAGTGGTAGACGGAGTCGGGACATGCGTGGCCTTGTCGCTACGCTCGGAACGTGTCCCCATTGATCGCTTAGGAAGAACTTTTCTAAATTCGAAATGCCTCTCAATTTGCGAAAGGACGGATGGACAAGAATGTCCATACTCCGTTTCTGGGCTTGGATTCGATGATATTGCCAATAAAAGTCGGTGGATGGCAACATACAGTTGCGTGACTTTTTCCGGTAAAAAGACAAATTCCGCATTTTGCCTGTTCTCAACACAAAGACAGCCGAGGCGGATGTTCCACGTAGTAGTCGCCGCATGAGTTTTTTAAAACTGCATCAGGCTCTTGCCGAGTGGCTTTATCCCACTATAGGGAGGCGATCAAAACGCCGTGCGGCACCGAACCATCCGATCTTATGAAAAGCGGGGTGAGGACTTATTCAGAAGACCATTCCGGGTAAATTGAGCTGACATGATCCGCAGTTATCGCTTCGGGGCTCACCACAAGTCGATAGCGCAAGGAAAACGACTCCCCTTCTCTCATTGTATAGGGCGCATCAAAAAGCACGGCGGGGCTGAAAAAAGGCATCATGGGTGCCACATACCACGTTGTCGGCACACGGAAACTCTCCGGGTGTTCCATGATGAGAACACTCGCGCCCTGTGAGCTGTTAAAGCTCATCCATTGAGCTTTATAGCCCTGAATGCCCCCTCCATCAATAGCTTGATCTCGCGTTAAAAATGTTCCGCCGGTCAATGACTTGGCGAGGCGAATGGATAGGCCTGCGTACCCACCGTATTGCTTCCCCTTCGGTTCACCCGGAACAGGCGTTCGATCCAACACCACGTCCTCAAGGGCACGAAAGTCGGAAGACCAATCAATCGTATAGACCCCCGAAGTATTCGGGGGCGTGATGACCAGTTGGCGTGCCTCCTCCAGAAGTCCGGGCCCGTCTTCGGTCGGTGCGTAATCCAGCCTTTGTTCGATGGTCACTCGCTGCGATTCGTCGATTCGCTTCCGGGTCGCCAAGAGGCGGGTCGAACCGTCCGACCGCCCCGTTGCCTTGTTTTCCTCCCAGTAATTCACTCCGTTGAGGTACTTCCAGGAAAACCAAAGGCCACGGTGCCAGACGTGATCCTTCGGGCGCAGTTCGGTCAGCAAGGCTCCCTTTGTTGTCTTCAACGGATGAAAATAGGGCTTACCTTCACTAGCATCGTGGTGGTAAGTCCAAAGCACCTTACCGTCGTACTGCAGCGTTGTGGCATCGGGAGATGTAATCACCTCGACCGGAGGCTCCGCTCGCAGCGTCCCGCATAAGAGACAGGCAATGAGGTAAATGATTTTTAAGCGTTTCATCGCATAATTGACAAGGGGCTTCGAAAGGCCGCTACGACAAGGCCCAGGGGGCACGCATCGGGCGGTGCATCATCTGAACCGCGTCGTCACTACCAAGAACGGCCTCTTTCACCGGATCCCATTTTAAAGTCTCACCGGTACGGATGCCGATGTCGCCCATATGGGATATTATGTCCGACTTGATGGCGGACTCAAGTGTGGCCACGGGTTGACTGCGACGGAGTACGCAATCGACAAAATTGCCACGATGGTTCCGGCTTACCGGAAGTCGTATGGGGCCGGGGTCCTTTGCCCGGCGACGGATCTCTTCCGAAGAGGCTTTCAAGGCACCCCGCGAAACACTGACCCAGCCCTTCGTCCCGACGAACATGGTACCATCCCCATGCGACAAAATAGGTTCTCCGCGCCCCGTGGGCAATTTCCCGGCGATTTCACCCGCAGTTATGGAGTCCTGGAAAGTCATTTCCATTCCGGTCGCGTAAGTCGCTTTCATATCCCATTTGTGGACGGTATTGAAAAGAGGCCCGGTCGCGATGGCCCCCTCGGTCTTGTATTCGACCGGGATATCAAGACCGACGGCATCGGCCCACCACTGCAACTGATCCAGCGGATGCGCGCCCCAACCGGCAATAAAGCCGAGGGCATAATCGTAAATATACCAAGCCCCTTTGTTACTCACACGGTCGGGGCTGTAAGGCTTTTTCGGAGCCGGGCCGAGCCACATATCGTAATCGAGATCCTCGGGCACAGGCTGCGGTGTGGGGTCGCCACCCTCGGCAATCCCACCGGGTGCCCAGACATGCACTTCCTGCACCTCACCGATGTGCCCGTTCAACACCAGGTCGATACCCATTCGGCAGGCATCGGAGGAACGCTGTTGGGTGCCATACTGAAAAATCCGGTTATGCTTTTCGACAATCTCGCGGGCCGCCAGATTCTGCTCGATGCTGACACCGAGCGGCTTTTCGCAATACATGTCCTTACCCGCCCGGGCGGCGGCAATCGAAATCGGCACGTGCCAGTGATCGGGCGTCACCACATGGACCGCATCGATGTCGTCCCGGGCGAGGAGATCGCGAAAGTCGGTGAAGCGGTGCGTCACGCCCCACTGGTCACCCCGCCTATCCTGGCGGCTCTTAAAAGGGTCGCAGACGGCCACGATCTCCGATTTGGGATAGTTCACATAACTGACAGCCGCCCCCGACTGGCCCCCACAACCGATCACCCCGATCGTGACGCGGTTACTCGGTGCCACCTTGCCGTTTTGCCCCAGCACGGTGGAGGGTATTATAGTAGGAAAGCCCAAAACCACACCGGCCCCTGCGGATTTTTTAATAAAGTCTCTTCGTGTTTGTTTCATCATTATAATATTCTCCCTACGCGAACCACTCCCGCAAACGCTCGGCGGAGGTTTTCACGGCTTCATCGCCAAATATTTCCAGAGTGGTTGGACCGTCAAAGCCACGCCGTTTCAATTCCGCTGCGATCTCCGGCAGACCGATCACGCCGTCTCCCAGCGCCAACAGGCCCATGCCACATCCGAATTGCTGGCCGCGCTTGGGCTCCCACTCCGCGTCGAGGTCCTTCCAGTGAACATGCTTGATGCGGTCGGCGAAACGATCGATGTACTCGAGATTGTCGCCGCCACCCAGCCAGAGATTCCCTGTGTCCAAATTGAGCCCGACTGTATCCGTGTGCCCGATACGCTCCAGCAGCTCAGCCGTGGCGACCATATCATCCGTCACCATGCCGTGCGGTTCGATCAGTAATTCGATGCCAAGCTCCTCCGCCCATTGCACCGGCCAGTGGAGTTTTTCAGCAATGGTGAAGATACGCTCCTCATAACTCAGGTTGTGACCGAAGTCCGTTTTCGGGTCCCCCTCGGTGGTGATCACTTGCTTGACGCCGAGATCACGAGCCAGCCGGATGGCTTTGATAATTTGCGCCGTCCCGTAGGTGTCGGGAGCCGTGGGATCGAGCAGGTTGGCATGGGCGCATACTGCCGTCAGTGTGAGCCCATGTTTTTCCACCATCCGGCGGACCTGGGAAGGGTGCGCATCGAGACTCGCCGCCGCAGTGAAGCCGAACTCGTTTCCCAGCAAAGCACCGTCGTGGCTGTCGGTCAGATCCGCATAGTCGAAGCCGCGATCACGGATGGCCTGAAACTGGGCGTCCAGTGGACTAAAGGGATTAACGAGGGCGAAGCAGCCGATTTTAATCATAATAACGAATTATATCTTTTTGAGGTTTTATTCGAGGCCTATATCGGACACTGAATTTGAGTAAGAAGTTCGCTGAATTGCTAGTGCACAAATTTGGACGACTCCCGGTCGGGCCGCGAAGTCACCCCTCTCAGCTTCCAAGCCGGAAAGAAGAGCTTTTGTATCCATTTCCATAAAAGCATGTCCATGTCTTTCTAAAACTCGACACGTATCTTTCCGGTCATGCCTGAACGCCCACCCCATACATTCAGAAAACCATCGAAACGGGATACCGAAAATCGAAATGACTTACCCAAATCCCTGCTGGCTGAGCGATTGGTCGTGAATGAACTTTCTTTCAGTGGCAAACGCCCAACCGCCAGTCCCCTGCAGATCCGCACACACCTGTACCCTTTGCTTGAACCTGTTTGAAAAGACACGGCGCTACGCGGCGCTTACTCTTGCCGCATATGGAAAGACTGATTTCTTTGATTATTCCAAGGAGTTAAGCGTAGTGCCACCGGAGGTGGACGATCCAACCCTGCTGTTTACGATTCAGCCCACCTTCTGTTTTTTGACATGCCAATTGTACGGGCATACTCCTTCAACTCATTCATAAGGAATGATTCAATATCCTGACGGCTGTTTGCTTTCAAAACGAAGATATCGTCATTTTTGAGAGGAAGCCTGCCGGGAGCTCTTGGATTCGTAAGCTATCAATTCCAAACGCCCACTAGGCGATAATGTCCAGCAAACTCCAAAACGTGATCCGAATGATACAACCTGGGTTATAGCAGGAAAGTTGATTTTGTTTCTCATTCTGGCTTGCTCTGTAATGTGACCGCTACCCCGCATAGCACAGCTCAGATCGAAAATCTGTGCATCCATCAAAACGACACAAAAACAAGTGACCACAACCGAAAGACCCACCTGCGTGGTTTCAACCCCTCTGGAAATAATCCTATGACCAAACCACTTTGCCTTATCTTCCGTTTTCTTGCCATAGCATTCATTTTGCTCGGTGCATCCTGTCGGCTGGCAGACAGGCATTCGGGGGCCCGTCACACCAGCAGCACGCTCAAGCAGGAGAACTTTGAAAATCCCCCTCTGGAGGCGCGGCCCTCGGCTCTCTGGACCTGGATGAACGCGCATGTGGATCGGGACCAACTCACGCATGAACTGGAAGAGATGAAAGACAAAGGGATGCGCGGCGCCATTATATGGGATATGGGCGCGCTCATTGATCCGGAAAAGCTCATCCCGGAGGGCCCCGCCTATCTGGGGCCGGAGTCCCTGGAGAACATCCACCACGCAATCAAGGAAGCCGGTCGCCTCGGGCTGGAGATGGGTATCTCCGGCGCCAGCAGTTGGAACTCGGGAGGGCCGTGGATTGAACCGGAGCTTGGTTGCCAGACACTCGCCTGGACGAGCACCGAGGTAAGCGGGCCGAAAGCGCTTAACCTGAAGCTACCGCTCCCGGAGGAGACGCGGAACCCGACCCGCAGACTTGCGGTGATTGCCATCCCAAGCGGTCAGGGCCCTATCGAGACCGACCAGGCCTACCGACTCGACGGGAATGTGGATGCGGACGGCATACTCGCCTGGGACATGCCGGAAGGAGATTGGGAAATCATCCATTTTGTCAGCACGCACACCGGGCAGGGCTTGATGTGTCCGAGCCCGAACTCCCATGGTCCGATGATTGACCATCTCAGCGCCGAGGCCACTCGCAAGCATATCGGGCATGTTCTGAAGACCATTACTGAAGACGGGGAAGACCTTGGCGCGCTCAAGACCCTTTTTCTCGATAGCTATGAGGTAAAAACGCCGATCGACTGGACACCTGTGTTTTCAACTGCTTTTCAAGAAGCCTACGCTTATGACCCGCTGCCCTGGCTGCCGGTGTTGGCCGGAAAAACCGTGGTCAACGAAGACCTGAGCCAGCGCTTCCGGCACGACTATGGTAAACTGGTCAGCGACCTCGCGATCGAGAACCACTACGCACTGGCGAATGACATCGCCAATGAGCACGGTTTGCAACTGCTGGCTGAAGCCGGCCATGGTGGCTATGCGCGCTTTGATACCCTGAAGGCACTCGGTGCGGTGGATATTCCGATGGGTGAATTCTGGAACCACCGCAAGAACTGGTGCACCAAGGAAGCGGCCAGTGCGGCCAATCTATATGGCAAGAAGTTCGTCAATGCCGAGTCGATGACCGGCTGGCAGCACTGGCAGGACGGCCCGCAGGCCTACAAGCGGCTCACGGATATCGCCTTCTGCGCAGGGCTCAACCAAATTACCTTCCATACCTTTGCCCACCAACCTCCGGGGTCCGGCCTGCCCGGTTATGCCTATCACGCTGGCGAGCATTTTAACGTCAACCTGACTTGGTGGCCCCAAGCTCGCCCGCTGCTCGACGCGCTTTCGCGCAGCTCGTATCTGCTGCAACAGGGCACCTTCGTAGCCGATGTCGTCGCCTACTACGGCGACGGCGCACCCAACCTGGTGCCCGCCCGTCGACTGACGCCGACCATCGAGCCAAGGTGGACGGATGACAAATGCCTGCACTGCGGCACGCCGAAACCGGTCGACCTCTCGACGCTCGGACAGTCACATGACTACGATTATTTAAACCAGGAAATCCTCATCGAGCAAATGGAAGTCCGGGATGGTAAACTCGTTTTACCCAGCGGGATGGAATACCGCTTACTGGTTTTACCGAAATCCCGTTCGATCTCGCTGGCCAGCCTTAAGAAAATCGAGCAACTCGTTCGCGAAGGCGCCACGGTAACAGGCGCCAAGCCACTGCGCTCCAACAGCATGGCACACTACCCGGACTGCGACCTGCAAGTGCGCACCCTTGCCGATAAGCTGTGGGGTGATTGTGATGGCAACCGGGTCAAGAGCCATCGCTACGGCAAAGGACAAATTTTCTGGAATGTTCCGCTCAACGAAGTGCTTGCCCGCATCGGTGTTGTCCCCGACTTCACCGTCGAAGGGATCGACAATTCCGGCCGGAAGATCGACTACATCCACCGCAGTACCGGGAAGCAGGAAATCTACTTCATCTGCAACACAAGCGATGATGCCCTCCGTTTCCAAGCGGGCTTCCGGGTGGGCGAAGGCTACGTGCCGAGCTTCTGGAATGCGGAAGACGGCCGAGTCTCTCCATGTTATGAATACAAACAGAAGGATGGCCGAACCTACCTGCCCCTCGACCTCGCACCGGCGGAATCTGTGTTCGTGGTCTTCACTCAGCAAAAAGCAAAGGAGCACTTTGTCACGATCGACCGGCCCCTTGGTGCTGAACTCAAAGTCCTCAATCTCTCGCATGAAAGCGCCACCGCTCATGTCTGGCAGGCCGGCAGTTATGCCTTCCGGACTTCGCATGGCCGCAACGGCCGTTGGGAAGTAGAAACGGATCCGCAAGTCCAAACCATCGATGGGCCATGGCAGCTACGCTTTCCCCTGAACCGCGGGGCACCCGATGCAGTGAAGCTACCACAGCTTGTCGACTGGACGCGGCATCCGGAGGCGGGAGTGAAATACTTCTCCGGCACAGCCACTTACGAGAAATCCTTCGACTTAGCGCAAACACCCGATGACGGGACCCCGCTCATCCTTGATCTTGGCAAGGTAAAAGAGGTCGCCGTCGTCCGGGTCAACGGCAAAGAAGCCGGAACTCTCTGGAAAGAACCCTACCGGATCGATATCGCCGAGTTGGTCCGCGGCGGGCAGAACAAGCTGGAGGTTAAAGTCACCAACGTGTGGAACAACCGCCTGGTCGGTGACACGAGGAGCGCCGGAAAAAAGAAGATCACGAAGACGAACATCAGCCGCCTCTTTGAGCCGGATTCCCCCCTCCTACCCTCTGGCCTGATGGGGCCGGTGACGCTCTCGGCGCCCGTCTTGGTCGATGCAGTATGGGAGTAGGGTCTTTCATTTTGTTTTCTCTAGAAAGCGATCACTACCCGGAATCAAAAAACTTCCAACTCATGCCGTTTCTTTTCAATCAGGTTGAGTCCCAAAGAAGCGCTTAAGCAAAGGGATTTGCAGGCTTCTACCGGATGCCGGCCGATCATGACACCGGCAGTGCCAAGGGAACGCGGCTTGACAGATAATTGTCGGTGATGGCGTTTTAACCCGCTTAGAACACTATTAACGATTCGCCACCACTTTTTGCAAAACAGGGATATGGGGTTGCCCTTGGTTCCCTTTGCCACCCGGCGTTGAACGAATGGGTTCAGGATAAAAATTAGAAACAAGATGCCACGGGGAAACACGAAGGATGCAGACCACTCTCATGAATGACAATACGGCCATCCAATTCCGCCACCTCAAGCGACTTACCCATGCTGAGTCGGCCACCGCCACGAGTGTGCAGGCCCTCATGGACATGGCAACCGGGTACTGGCAGGCGGCGGCTCTCTCGGCGGCTGTTGAAATCGGGGTCTTTTCCTGCATTTCGGGTTCAACCGCAACTGCGGTGACGATTGCCGAAAGCTGCCAAGCCGACCCGGCCTGCATGGCCGACTTGCTCGATGCCTTAACCGGCCTTGGGATTTTGGACAAGGAAGACGCGACCTACCGCCTGAACGCAAAGTTTGCCCCCTACTTGAACCCCGAAAGCCCGACCTGCATGTTGGGTGCGCTGCAGTACAACAGCAAACTCTACTCGCTCTGGGGCAAGCTGGCGAAATGCGTCAAAAGCGGGACACCAGCGGCCCCGCCAGAGGCCCACCTCGGGGGCAACCCGGAGGCGACACGAGAGTTCGTCATGGCGATGCATGCACGCGCGCTGGGCATCGCTCCCATGATTCTGCCGACGCTGCCCGTCGAACCCGACGCCAGGCTCCTCGATGTGGGAAGCGGACCGGGCACTTTCAGCCGTATGCTTGCCGAGCGTTCCCCGATGCTGAAAGTCACCCAATTTGACCTGCCGCACATCCTTTTCCACGCTGGCCAACTCACCGAGAGCAGCACCGCGCGGGAACAAATCGAATTTGTGGCGGGAGATTACCGGGAGACTTCCCTACCCGACGGTCATGACGCCATCCTTTACTGCGGCGCGCTTCATCAGGAAACGCCCGAAACGGCAAAAAAGTTGTTACGTAAATTCCGCGACGCGCTACCGAGCCGCGGCCGACTTATAATCGTCGATCTCATGACCGAACCGGGCCGGGCCACTCCTGTGTTCGGCGCCTTGTTTTCGTTAAATATGAAGCTCTTTAATCCGGGGGCGCAGGTTTACTCCACCGATCAGGTCGACACCCTGCTCACGGAAGCCGGTTTTGATTCGATCACTCACGAGGCTCTGGAACCGAGCCCCTACTATTGCACGACATGCATCAAATCATGAATACGATGAAAAAAATTCTCGCAGTAAGCGTCGTTTTACTGGCGATGGGTTCGGCGCTTTTCGCCGGCGAACTCCGGTTGAGCCGACACTACACGAGCGATATGGTGTTGCAGCGGGAGAAACCGGTGCTGATCCGCGGCTTTGCCGAAAAAGGAAGCGAGGTCACCATCACCTTTTCGGGACAAACCAAAGAGACCAAAACAAATGAAAAAGGTGAATGGTCCGTCACGCTCGACCCCATGTCCGCTTCGGCCGAAGGCCGTGAGCTCACGTGTCGGATACCAGCCACCGGAGAAAAGGTCGTGCTGGAGAATGTGGTTGTAGGGGACGTGTTCGTCTTTGCCCGGCAGAGAACCATCGATGTCAGCCTCGGACGTGATGAGGCCGGCAAGAAAGCGGCGTCAGATGTCGCTTCCGTAAGAGTGATCAAAATCAAGACTGTCCCGGCTTACGATTTGCAACCGGATCTGGCAAAAGAAGCCACCAGCGGATGGACCCCCCTCAGCAAGGAAGCTGCACTCAGCATGGATGCCGCCGCTTTCTACATGGCAAGGGATCTCGCCGGAACGGCGGACGTGCCCGTTGGGATCATCGACATCAATCTGGGCCGCCACTTCCCCATCGGCTGGATGAGCAGAGAAGCCCTGCTCGAGACCGGCAAAGTCTTCCCCGGTAAGGGGAACCGCGTCAACGGGATGATCGAAATGATGGACAACTACGCCAACCCTGACGAGCAGCAGAAGTACAAGGACTCACAGCGGCTTTATCCCCGCCCCCCTGCCAAAGAGGACGCACGTTTTCCGGCCGCAGGGTATAACGCCGTCCTGCACCCCCTGCGTGGGTTAGCGGTTCGAGCGCTGCTGCTGCAGCTTGGTAACAATTATACCTACTATCCTTACGCCGTGCTTGAACGGGAAGGCGAACACACCAATCGACGCTTTGCCGCTCAAGCCTTCGACGATTGCTACCTGGTCCGTAAATGGTGTCTTTATCTGGCCCCGACGACGACGCCCAGGCTGCCGAACGAGTGGCGTGACGTCTTCGGCGACGCCACCCTCCCCATTGGCTGGATCACCCCGCCGGGATCGGATCTGGATACATTGGGTCGCCACCATAGGGAGATGCGTGAACTCCAACGCCAAGCCGCAGAAAAGGAAGAAGGCGTTGATCTAATTTTGCCGGGGACGGAAAACATCGACCTCAGCGCCCAGCCGGCAGATGACGAGCTTCTCGGCTCACGCTGCCTGGCCTGGCTGGAGGGAGCTGTTTACAAGCCGGACGAGGCGGCTCCCACCGGACCGCTCTTTGAGCGGGTCGAGTTGAAGGGTTCCACCGCACAGGTCTTTTTCA
This sequence comes from Coraliomargarita sinensis, assembly GCF_003185655.1. Classification (NCBI taxonomy): domain Bacteria; kingdom Pseudomonadati; phylum Verrucomicrobiota; class Opitutia; order Puniceicoccales; family Coraliomargaritaceae; genus Coraliomargarita; species Coraliomargarita sinensis. The sequence continues at coordinate 237,439 of NZ_QHJQ01000004.1, forward strand.
AGAAGGGGACGGCCAAAGGCCTCAAGGCGGATGAAGATGCTTTGGATTACTTTGAAGTCGCCGCGGCCACTGTCAGCGAAAACCCCAATATAGCTACCAACGGCAATCTGATCTATACCCCGGCAAAGGCAACGATCGACGGAAAGACCATACGTCTCTCCTCGGATACGGTCCAAGAGATTGCCTATGTGCGCTACAACTGGAGGGAGAAACCCGACCAGGGCCTGACCGCCGCAAACGGCCTGCCGGCATTTCCTTTCAGTACCGATGGAACCCCCTTCCCCGAGCGCATCGATACCAGCGGTGAAGAGAAACTGCCACCCGAGTTTTTTATGTCCATCGCCGATTGGGATAACGAAGGCCCCGTTATCTATGACGGCAATCTGAGGACCAGCCTGGACGATGGAGACGCGATGGGCCCGACCGGTATTCTGGCAACCATTGCCTACCGGCAGAATCTCTTTGTCAACAACACCTATGCGGGCTCCCCGGCAGAAGGAAAGCTCTTCCACGGGGACTTCATCTATGGCGTAAACGGCAAGCCGTTTGGGAAAAACGTGAAGGCTGACCTGGCCGAAGCGATCGTCCTGGCAGAAACGGAGGAGGCCAACGGGATCCTCAGCCTGAATGTGTTGCGCGATGAAAAAAAGACGACCGTCGATATCCAGCTTGAGGTGCTCGGAAGCTATAGCGAAACGTCCCCTTACAATTGCCCCAAGACGAACCGTATTGTGGCCGAGGCCGAAGCCCGTCTCGCGAGGGCCGGTGGACCAAAGGGCGGGGGTGGAAGAATGGGACATCCCGTTTTCAGTAACGCCGAAGCCATGTTCCTGCTGGCCGCCGGCACACCGGAGTACCAGGGCCTGGTGCGACGCCATGTCTACAAACGGATTGCAACTACCGACCTCAGCAAACCAATAGACCCCAACGGCAGGGATTCTCAGGGCGGACCGTGGGATCTTTCAGCCGATATGCTTCTGATTGCGGAATACTATTTGGCAACTGGTGACAGGAATGTTCTTCCCTACCTCAAGCATAAGTGTGACAGCCTGACTTCCATTCAGATTCGTCATCCCGACGAGGAAGGCCCCTGGCCCGAAGTGCAAAACATCGGCCAGATGGGCGGATGGCGTCATAATTTTTATGGCAGAGCCACCTACGGCACGATGCCGGCGGTCGGTGTCCCTGCAGTGCTCGGCTACCATCTGGCCAAAGAAGCGGGGGTCGAATACAACCCCGTCGGCTACGAGCGAGCCGTCCACTGGTTCCACCACAACGGCGCCCAAATCGGAAGTATTGTCTATGGGTATTTCAAGGAACCCAGAACAAGCCGCAAGCCCATCGACCCGGACAAACTGGCAGCCGGGAAGCTTGATCCCGGCAACGGAGGCGTTGCCGGCGCCGCCATTCTGTATGACCTTCGCGGAAACGAGGAGATCGCCAAGATCAATTCCTATTTCGCAACCCATTCCTACAACAACACCTATTATGCACACGGCGGCCACTTCTGGGCCAACCTCTACACCCCGCTTGGCGCTAAAGTAGACGGCAGGGAATCCTTTCAGTTCTTCATGAAGGGCTATCGCGATTACGCAACCATCAAACGGATGCCCGACTACAGCCGTGAGCAGGGATATAGTCATTACTTGGCCGATGTCGCTCCAAGGGAGCGTCTACGCATTCTCGGCGCACACGAATCTGTCTTTAGTGCTAATCCGCCAGAGGCTTTGCAAGCTGCCCTGGAGGCCTACTACAAACGCGACTACGGTGCTTGCGAGAAGGCCGTGAGTGCACTCCTGGCAACGGGAAGACTGAAGGGGCTGGATCTGAAAAAGGCAGAGCAACTTCGGGACGCGGCCGTTCTGATCCAGGAGAGCATTGCCCTCGACCTGGCCAGGCTACACAGGCTGATCTCCGAGAAAAAACCCTACGAAGCCGGACTTGACCTGACCCAGCTCAAAGCGGTGATGCCGGAAAGCAGTGCTGAGCTGGCCGCCATCGAGGCGGCTTTGGCTCAACCGGAGATGGAGAAACTCGTCCGGGATGACAAAAGGCGGCTCAAGGCCTATCAGGAATCCCTGGCCCTCAAACTTTCTGCAGATAAGAAAGAAGAAGGCAGTCCGGGGTGGCTGGAGATTGTCAGTCAAAGCCAGGGGAGATATGCCATACGTTCCGAAAACCCCACGCCTTCAATCTGGCGCATGAAGGTTGTCGAGTCGGCCCAACAGGCTCCCGAGGGATGGACCGGGCCCGGCTTTGACGACAGCGACTGGAGCGAGGTAACCCTTCCCATCAATTGGCGGGAAAACCATACGATACTCCTTCGTACTCCCTTTGATATCGAAGACCCCGCCGCTGTAAAAGCGCTGCGCTTCAACCAATTCGCAAAGCACCTGAGTCACATGAAGGTGTTCATCAATGGCCGAGCCGTCGCCAAGATCAGCGCCGTCAGCGGCGGCAGGGAAGTCGGCATTCCCCTGAATGATCATGCCCTGAAACTTCTCAAGAAAGGCAGGAACACCCTTTCCGCAACCTACAAGAATCACCTGCGCTGGGGCGGACGGGGGCGCCCCGACGGTGGGGGGCTCAACATCACCCTTGAGATGCAGGAAAAGTAGAGCTCATTCTGCATCGAAGGGTGTGTATTTAGAGAAGACCAATTGAACCTTTGTGCCTAGCTCAGGGACATAATACTCATTGACGGCCATCCCCTGGTTTTTTCCGCGATAGGGATTAAGGGTTTTCTTGCCATATTGAATCACCGAGTTTTGGTTGGCCCAGATGCCGACGACCGTACCGACGGAGTCGGCCGTATAGTGACGTTCACCATTATCCAGCATACGCAGCTTTGAACCTGTGAAAACCCAGGCGCTGGATACGCCTTCAGGTACGTCTTCCCGAAACCCGCCCCTCTCGCCGTCGGCGCTTGCTTCACTGTTCCCGGTGTTTCTACGGAACATATTCGCGATGTTTTCCCGCACCACTGAATCACCGATCGCCCACTCCACATCAATCCGAAGCAAGGACTTTTCAGCCTTCCGGGCGCTTCTCCACCACGTTTCCTTTAACCCGCCTGTCATAGGAAACGGTTCCAGCCCGACCAGCAACAAGGCTGTATGTAGAATCTCCGCTTTAACCTCCGTCACGAAAATCGATTCATGCTCGAAGGTGCCTTTACGGCATACCACGTACTCAAGAATCCCCGAGTCGAGACAGACCGTGGCGTCCATCCGTATTTCCTGGGTCTCGCGGTCAATCACCAAACCGGGAAATTTGAGTTCGGTTTCCGTTACGCGCAGATCCCCCTGCGGGAATTGACCTTCCCCTTTCCCCGAAGCCGCTTCCTTTGCGGGAAGTGACGCTCCCGTCATCATGCAAACGAGAAAGGCGCGCGAGAGTGAACCCCGTAGATGGTTTGGTTTTGCTGTCATTGCGTTGTTTGGCGTCCTTTTATTTTATAGTTTCCCTAGGGCGACAGCACCCGGAAGGTATTGGCTGAATGGCGATGTGCCCGATCCGCTCATTGAGCGGGTATCGAGCCAAACCAAAGCTTTGACGAAAGGCCGCTTCATGAGGTGCCCTGACCCCGCTTCGTCATGCTCGGTCGCCTGCTCGCCGGTCAAATCCGCGCGCAGCCATGAGAGAGAATTAAAAGGGGTAAAATAAAACCTCGCCGAGCAATCCGCAGACGCGTTCCCGAGTTCGCCACGAAGTTTTACTTCATTGCCCTCCGCTCCTGCTATAGAGGAGGTTGCGCCGAATGCTAAAAGAAAGACCCGGACTGCATAAATGCGGCGTAAGGACGGTTTCAAGGAATGTCTCATGTATATTTTTTGAAAATCTAGTTTGGCCGGATGATTGTCATGGTAATTAGAACCATGCACTATCCTTTCGGTTCGTTTTGTCCCATTAAAAATTACGCATCCTCCTGCATCTTTTCTATCATGTCAAAAAAGGGATCACCTTGCAGCTGAAGTGTATAAACAGAGCGGCAAGAGCGCTGCTCCCGCAGGTTGAGCCAAGTAAAAAATACCTGGATGGCACGGCATAGAGGGCTAATTGCCATTTCCCACAATCCACATTATTCTTGTGGTCGTCTGTGCCTGGCAGGATAAGTAAAAAAACATCCTTTTCCCGGGATTTGCTCGATCACTTTTTGTAATCTTAGCGTCCAAGAGATTCTCTTTACGGAACACGTGAAACGCATGAAACACGACGCGGTGGAAGCTCCCGGTTATTGTATTCAATGAACAACAGCATGATTCGACTCCCCTATCGCAAGCTCTTGCCTTTGGCATTAATCATTCACTCCCTCGCATTTTGTTGGCTGCAGGCAAACTCGCTGCCGGGACAAAAGACAGGCTTATCCACCTACGCGATCCAACCGCAGAGGATTGTCTGGATGAGTCCGGAGGGCGTGGAACATCCCGACACCCTCCTGAAGGCCAACGCCGGGCAGAGCACGATCAAGCACATCCATCCTCCCTTTGTCTTGAGCCCCGGCGAGAACTCCGGATCGATCATTCTGGATTTCGGCACGCAGATCTCCGGCTATCTGGAGATCTTTACTCCGGGCTTCAAAAAAAGCGACGGCCCCCGAAAGCTGCGGGTGCGTTTCGGCGAATCGGTTGCCGAGACCTCGGCCGAACTCGGTGAACGCGGCGCGCAAAACGACCATGCCCTGCGCGATCAAATCCTGAAACTTCCCTGGTTCGGGAAAAGGATGATCGGCCCCTCGGGCTTCCGCTTTGTCCGGCTGGATGCGATCGAAGGCGGACCCTCCGTGCCCATGCTGGAAGTCAGGGCCATGCTACAAATCCGCGATGTTCCCTATCTGGGCTCATTCGAATGCCCGGACGAACGCTTGAATAAAATTTGGCAAACCGGCGCCTGGACGGTCCACCTCAACATGCAGGACTACCTCTGGGACGGGATTAAACGGGATCGTTTGGTTTGGCTGGGTGATATGCATCCGGAAGTCTCGGTCATTAGTGCCGTCTTCGGGCATAATGAGGTTGTCCCCAAGAGCCTCGACTTAATGAAGACCACCACCCGCCCCACCCAATGGATCAACAACATCAGTTCCTACTCCATGTGGTGGGTCATCATCCACCATGACTGGTATCAGTTGTATGGTGATCTGGATTACCTGAAGGAACAAAAGGACTACCTGCAAAAGCTGTTGCCCCATCTGGCCAAACATATCGACGAAAACGGAAGCGAGGCACTCAGGGATGGCATTCGTTTCCTCGACTGGCCGACCAAGGCGAACGAGAAGGCCGTACACGAGGGGCTTCAGGCGCTCATGGTCATGACCATGGACAAGGGGGCAAGACTGATGGATTTACTGGACGATCCGGCGACTGCAGAGCTCTGTCGTACCGCGGAAAGCAAGCTCCGCCAACACGTACCGGAGGTGAGCGGGCGCAAGTCACCAGCCGCGCTCAACCTACTGGCGGGTCTTCGTAAGGCCGATGCGGTGGCAGCGGAACTGATGGCCGGAGGACCGAAGGACCTTTCCACCTTTTATGGCTACTATGTACTTTGCGCCCTCGGTGAGGCGGGCGAAACCAATGCCGCTTTGGATATGATCAGCCAGTACTGGGGCGGGATGCTCGACCTTGGAGCGACCACCTTCTGGGAGGACTTTGATCTGGAATGGACCAAGAACGCCGCACGAATTGACGAACCGGTCCCGGAGGGCAAGGACGACATCCACGGTGATTACGGGGCCTATTGCTACAAGGGTTTTCGTCACAGCTTCTGTCACGGCTGGGCCGGTGGGCCGACTGCCTTCCTCAGTCATCACGTCCTGGGCATTCAACCGGCGGCACCGGGATTTGCGAAGGTCAGGATCCAGCCGAACCTGGGCCGTCTCGATTGGGCCGAAGGCAGCTACCCGACGCCGAAGGGCCTCATCAAAGTGCGCCACGAGAGACAAGCCGACGGCTCCATCAAAAGCACCATCCAAACCCCGCCGGGGGTGCAACAGGTGGACTAGACCCGTTCAAACAAGCTCCCCTGTAGCCGAAGCTTCTTTTTTCTATAATTAGTCATCACGCCCGCTTCGCTCACTTTGAACGTATGCGTGCAAATCCCAGAATGATCCACTCTTGGAGTCGATTTTAGGGACGAGCTGGAGCATTATGCCAGTGACCTGCCAGTGATGTGAGTGAAATCCGCCGCGTACGTCTCAACCAAGAGTCGTCCGAAGGGCTTTTAAAATAGCCCCTACCGGTCAAACTAGGGAGGCAGAGGTTAACCAATCGCTTGTAGAAAGTCGATTTGATCGTTCCACGCAATGCCACCGCAGGTGAACAATCAGCGCAAAGTGGTTAACAACTCCAGAGCCCTTTATTAGGTTACTTCCGGGGGACTCATCTCTTCTCAAAAGCCGTCCGCAGCTGCTCAATTTCACTCCGCTTCAAACCAAGCTTCGTGGCGTATGTTTCCCAGGCGCTGACCACTTCCGACACCTCAGTGATGATCGATTCCTGTCTTTTTGAGGAGAGCCGGAAGTACTGCCCGACGCGCCGAACGAGGTCCAATTCGCAGGCATTATTGTTCTCGTCAATGTTCAATGCATGTCCCCCACTCCAAGGCTGCGCGTTCAAATCGTAGGCCGGTGATAGGGTCCACCCCTGATCCGAGAGCAGGAAACCGTGATTGCGCAGGTGGTCGTCGGTGTTGTGGACACAGACATTGAAGACGATCCTTCGCCAGAGCTCTTCGAGATCTTCGTTCACATTGGATCCATAGCGCTCGATCAAGTCGACAAGGTCGAGGTAACTGGCTCCCGTTTTCGCACCGTCGCCATCCTGATAACCGAGTAGATTCATGGACGAAGCGAAGTGGATGCGTGCATCCAACTCCCGATCAAAACGACGGACCAGGAAGGTGGTGCCTGCTTTGGAAAATCGCTCGACCCGTGCTTCGGCAATTCGCAGGCCAGCATTTTTGGCCAGTTGATAGACCAATCCCTCCCAAGCACCCACGTCGTATTCATCCGACCGACTTGGGAACTTCGCGATCCAGAGCTGGCCATCGGGGTCAATCACGCTGCATTTTGGCCGCGCCCCGCCAAGAGAGGTTCCGGGGGCGATCAGCATGCGTAGCCACTCGACGTGCTCAGAATCATCGGAGTTGGAGGCCTCGAATCGTCGGGAGGCCTGTTCCAGTTCACGCAACCTTTGCAGTGGAGGCACGGAAAGTTCTGTATCCTCCGCCAAGAAGGAACCCCCTGAACCATCACAAAAGCGGAGTGCCCCCATGCGGCAGGTATCCGAAACCGCCAGGAGATAGTCCGAATCGAACAGGACTGGTGAGGCATCCTCCGAATTCAGGGCGGCACGCCGCCGAATGAGAAGCCGACCCCAACGGTCCGGCGCTGAGTCCAGAAAGAGCCCGAATGGATTCGCACCGTCGGCATACTGGCGTCCTTCGACAAATTGTAACCTCGGATCCAGGAGAAAGGGTTGCGGCTGCTTCAGCCAATCCCGATCGTACTCAAAAGAGAGCACCTCCTCACCTCGAACTGTCGACCGATGCAATTGGCCCATCAGGGTCGCACCACCCAAGCCCTTCCAGTCGGCATAGACAAAAATAGCGGAGGAGCGGCTCATGTTACGGCCTTACGTTTCGGGGCACGCTGCTTGGGAGTCAGTTCCATATCCTGCAACTTACGCCCCATTTCGTCGTCACGCGCCAGCAGCTCGAAGTCCTTCTCCAGTCCCAACACCCGCATGACCTGGAAATAGTTGCCCATGGCCACAGTCGGTTCACCGGACTCAATGCTGACCAGAGTTCGGCGACTGATTCCCGCCCGCTCGGCCACGCGCGAGGCACTCAGCTTACGGCGCAATCGAGCCAATCGAAGGTTTTCTCCAAGGCGCTCCATGAGACGTCGTTGAGCAGGTAACAAGCGGGGTGTTTTTTTCATAATGGGCAATATATATCTCATATCCGATTATATTGTCAAATATATTGCGCATTGATGAGCGAAGCCTAATACCAGATACAAGAAGGTTTGTCCTTATCCACTGATTAAACCCGTAGCCTCGACGGAGTCCTTACGGAGATGGCGCAGCAAACTCTGTTTCGGGGCCGATGGAGGTCGCCCCGGTTCCGAGAACCGGGGCCACGAGATCTAAATCTATTAGGACAAACCTTTCGCGAATCGGTATAATACCTTATTCAAAAAGGGCACGTCGGACTTAGGAAGTCTGACGCGCCCTAAATCGAAGCGGTATTACCGGAAGACAAACGGCAAGCTCTTCCAAGGGCGTTTCTCAAAATCGGGAAGCGGGTTCTCAGTCCTGCGGCACCTGATATTGCTCCTTCAACGCAGTGAGCTCTGACTTCAAACGTTTGATCTGCTCCGCATGCTCAGGCTCTTCGTAAATGCTGTTCATTTCCAACGGATCCTTTTTCAAGTCGAACAGCTCCCATTGCTCACGACCGGGCACACCGGGGCCATAGAAACGGATGAGTTTCCAGCGGCCATCGAAGACACCCTCGTGACGCCGAACACTGTGCGTGGCAGGATAGGCGTAGTAATGGTAATAAAGCGAATCACGCCAATCGTCCGGTCGCTCGCCGTTAATTAAGGGAAGCAGGCTCCGGCCCTGCATGGCCTCAGGAATCGGCGCGCCGGCCAGGTCGAGGAAGGTTTCAGCGAAGTCGATGTTCTGCACCAAATCGGAATTCACGGTGCCCGACTGGCTCACGCCCGGCCAGCTGACGAGGAGCGGCGTGCTGAAGGATTCATCATACATGAAGCGCTTATCAAACCAGCCGTGCTCGCCGAGGTAAAAGCCCTGGTCGGAGGAGTACATCACGATGGTATTTTTATCCAGCCCGTTGGCAGCCAGATAATCGAGCAGTGCACCGACACTTTCGTCCACACTGTGGGCGGTGCGCAGGTAGTCTTTGACATAGCGCTGGTAGGCCCAGCGAATCCATTGGCGGGAACCATGCTCAAGGTCGGCATCGAAGTAGGCTTGATTGCGCGGGTCGTAAGCGGCGTCCCAAATCGCGCGCTGCTCATCATTCATTCGGAAGTAAGCACCGCTTTCTCCCCCGGGATAAGGATTGTCGCGATATCTTTTGAAACCTTTTGCTTTATTCGCCTCCGAGCGGACCTTCAGGTCCGTATCCAGACGCATGGTTGATTTGAGTGTCATGTCCTGCTTTTTGGCAGCGATGCCCCGGTTTTCGTAATCATCGAAGAGGTTGTCCGGCTCGGGCAGCGTCACTTCGTCGTAAAGGCCCACATGCCGCGGCGCGGCCATCCAGGTGCGGTGGGTGGCTTTGTGATGAACCATAAGCATGAAGGGTTTGTCACGGTCGCGCTTGTGCTCAAGCCAGTCGATCGCCTTGTCCGTTATGATATCGGCGACGTAGCCCTCGACGATCTCCGAACCCGCTTCCGAGATGAATTCGGGTTGGTAATAGGAACCCTGTCCCGGCAAAACGTCCCAATAGTCAAAGCCCTGCATCTTACCTGAAAGGTGAATCTTGCCAATCATGGCGGTCTGGTAGTCATGCTTTTGCAGGATCTTCTGGAATTGCTGCTGGTTGTGATCGAATCCACCACGGTTACCGGTCTTGCCGTGAATATGGCTGTGTTTACCGGTCAGCAGAGTGGCCCGCGCCGGCGCGCAGATCGAGTTGCCCACATAGGCGCGGTCGAAGCGTATTCCCTGGTCGGCGATCCGATCGATATTCGGCGTCGGGTCCAGGTCGGCGAAGCGCCCGCCATAGGCGCCGATGGCCTGGCGGGTATGGTCGTCCGAGAAAATCCAGAGGATGTTGGGACGCTGAGGCTCGGCGGCAGCGTGCGTCAATGAAACGGCAAAAAAGAATGCAAAAAGACGGATGAACATAACGGAATTTATTTAATGCTTCGGATCAGTTGTCCAAAGGATTTTCAGTAAGAAGGCCGGACTTGAGTTTTGTGCCCGCCTTTCTTCCCGAATTGTTCTTTGAGTCTCTCGTTTGTTTGCCTTGCGCTGTCGTCGCCTTGCTCCCCGGAACCGCACGCAGGGGATCGATCATCCCGCTCAGAGGGACTGTTTACGGTTTACTTGTCACGGCGTAATCCAATCAAGACGGATCCAACCCGCCAATCCGGCCAATACCGAAGCAAGGCCGACACTCGAAGGCAATATCGTCAATTGCGTCTTCAAGGCGCTTTTTTCGTATTTCATAAGTCGTTGGAAAACAAAACAGATCCAAAGTTTGAAGGGTACACCTCCCGTAGCTGCAATGTGATAACGGCGCAACTCACATCTCGCAAAGACATGATTGATAATGCACTAGCCACTACAGCAAAAAATAATCGCGCTGCGATGACACGGTTTATTAACATATAGAATAATCGCGTAATCATTCTAATTCTTAAATTCTCATCTTCCGTCGGCCAGCGCCGCAAAAAAGCAAATTTTGACCAACAACCCTAAATAATAGAATAGGACATCAGCTAATGTTTAAGAAAAAATTACTGACCGCTACGCTCACTCCTCTCGCGATGATCGCGCTTTCAGCCAATGCGGCCGTTGTAATTCAGCCGACAGATGTAGACGCTAGCAGCCAGTTTAGTCCTTCTTTTGACTCGTCCCATGTCATAGACGGTTCTGGCTTAGGCGCTGATAGCTCGGACGTTGAAACCGGCGATCCGGTGCCTACAACCTGGCCCACTAACATAAATGACTCCAACACCCGTAGTGCTAGCTGGGTGTCTCGAGATGAAAACAACGGGTGGATCATGTTCGATCTCGGTCAGAGCTACGAATTGGACGGCATGCACATCTGGAACTACAACTCCCTCGAATCAAGGGGTATACAAGATGTGAACATCAAGTTCGCTACCACCCTTACTGGCACCTTCGGCAGCACTGATGAGACCGACACCGGATGGGGCACGACGACCGCCGAGACATTCACGCAAGCATCAAAGCTGAACACTTATACAGGGGAAACGTACTCCCTCGGCAGCACCGTTACGGCTCAATACGTCCTGTTTGATATTCAAACGAATTACGGCGATAGCTTAGTCGGTTTGGATGAAGTCCGCTTCACCGGCACCGCCGTTCCAGAGCCTTCGTCTTTTGCCCTGCTTGCTAGCTGCTTCGGCCTGACCTGGATCATGGTTCGTCGCCGCTAAGGTTTAGACTGATAAACTATAAATTTTTCCAAAAGCGCAAGGACTTCACACTTTGCGCTTTTTTGTGCCCGCAAACCAAGTACCGAACAGGAACTACGGCATCCGGTTAAGCGGAAATCGCAGGGCCTCCAACTTGTCTTCGACCATGAGCACTGATTGAATGACTGAGGCCGCGCAAGATGACAAAACGGGTCAAGAGGTCAAAACGAGTCACGTCATTATCTTTGTGGTCGTGGCGTCGGGAACCGAGGAGGGGGTCATTCCGTCCGCCACTAGTGTCTATTTTATTCTATATGGGCAATCGCATCCTGCTGTTTCCGGTTCACTTGTCACAGTGTAGCTTTAGCGAAGACGGATCCAGCCAGCCAATACCCTCAATACCGAAGCAAAGCCGATACTCGAAGGCAATATGGTCCGTCGCGTCTTCAAGGCACTTTTCTTATTCTCGTAAGCCATTGGCGATTATAACAGATCCTAAGTTTGAAGGGTACAGGCGCGAGACGTCTCGCCGAATCTTCGGATTGACTCTCACGGGCGCGCCAGTGTCCACTAAGATATGCGCAAAATAGCCCTTCTTTGGATCCTGCAAATCGCCCTTCTACTCGTGCCGCTTACTTCAGGAGCTTATCCCAGCGAACTGCTTGACGAATTAAAGGCGAGGCGGGATATGCCACACCCGCGCATTTTGCTCGCCGCAGAGGCCACGGACGACTGGCGGGAGTCGATCGCGGCGGATCCGATTAAGCAGAGCGTCGCGTCCTTCGTTGTCAAAAAGGCGGAGGTTTATCTCAACAAAGACTTAGTCGCCTACGAACTCACGGGGCGCCGCCTGCGCGGACCGTGTCGCGCGGTCATGAACCGGATCGCTTATCTGGGCCTGGCTTATAAGCTGACCGGCGATCCGCGTTTTGCCAAACGGGGCGTTCGTGAAATGTTGAACGTCGCGTCCTTCAAAGATTGGAATCCAAGTCGCTTCCTCGATACCGCCACCATGACGGCGGCACTGGGCTTCGGTTACGACTGGTTTTTCCACGAAATGGGCGAGGCCGAGCGGCGGAGCATCCGCGAAGCGATTATTAAGCAAGGGCTGCTGCCCTCTTTCCAACCGGGTAACAACCGGTGGGTCGGATCGAAGAACAACTGGAACCAAGTCTGCCAAGCGGGCCTCACGGTTGGCGCGCTAGCGATTTTCGAAGACGCCACTGAAATCGCCGCCATCATCATCGACCGCGGCATCAAAAACGTGCCCACCGCTCTCAAAGCCTACGCGCCCGACGGTGCCTATCCCGAAGGTCCGGGCTATTGGGAATACGGAACGAGTTACACCGTTTTACAGATTACCGCACTCGAGTCCGTGCTGGGGCAGGACTTCGGCCTCAGCGCTCATCCAGGATTCCTCGAATCCTCCGATTACTACCTACACACCCACCGACCGGACCGACAATTATTCAACTACTCGGACAACAGCCTGAACAAGCCGGTCAATCCCGCCAGCTTTTGGTTTGCCGCCAAGCGCAACAAACCGGCCCTGCTTTGGTCGGAACTGCCGAAGCTTCAAGCTCTGATTGCCTCAGAACCCGGAGAAGGAATAAAGGACCGCTTCTTCCCGCTCGTGCTGTTCTGGGCTGGTGAAATCGCGCCCGACGCCGAGCCCAAAGAGCTCAGTTGGCACGGTCGAGGCCACACTCCGGTCGCGCTTCATCGTAGCTCATGGGAGCCGGACGCCACTTACTTCGGCATCAAAGGCGGCTCACCCCGTGTCAACCACGCCCACATGGACGCGGGGACATTCGTCCTCGACATGGGCGGCGTGCAGTGGGTCGAAGATATCGGAGCGCAATCCTACAACTCGCTAGAAAGTCTCGGCCTGCATATTTGGAGCAACGATGCGGATAGCGACCGCTGGCGCGTCTTCAGATTCGGTCCGTGGTCGCACAACACGGTGATCGTCGATGGACAAGCCCAGGACGTCGATGGGCGGACCACGCTGACTCACTTCACGAACGATCCCTTCACGCAAGTCACCCTCGACCTGAGCGAAGCCTTCGGCGGTCGCCTCGCCTCCGCCATTCGGACAGCCAGCCTACCGGAGCCCGAACTCTTCGAGATCCGCGATCGACTCACAGCTGATACGAGCGACCGTGATGCGCGCTGGGCGTTTTTCACGCGTGCTGAACTCGACATCAAGAGCGGCAAGATCGCCCACCTCCGCCGCGATGGGAGAACGATGCGCGTCTCGCTGCTCGCTCCGGCAGACGCTTCTTTCAAAAATATCTCCACCGAAGCGCCAAACAACTGGGACGGGCCAAACCCGGGCAGCTCCATGCTCGGTCTGACCACAAGCATCCCGGCAAACGAAACCCGCGAGATCCAAGTCCGCTTCGAGTTGATCGATTACTAAGAGGAATTTGCTTTGGGGCGGCGCTATACCCCCACTCCGGCTTCTCCTCGACAAACTTCACACACAGTTCACGAACAACTTCCATTTCCTGCTGCCGGTCCGTTTGTATCCTGCGCTTTGCCGTGTATTTGAGTGCTATTAATTTCCGGTGCCATGCCATCAGCGTTGTTGGAGTGACCAGACTTGCATAGGTCTGTAACGTTGCCCAACCGAGTGCCTTCGCCTTCTTGGCCAAGCTTCTCCGCTGTATATTGCTTAAAAAAGCTTCTTCCCTGAAGCATTAAGCTGATGCTTTATAACCCGGTTCTCTTCTAACAGGTACTCGATCACAGACTGTTGCTTCCGATTCACTTGTCACAGTGTAGCTTTAGCGAAGACGGATCCATCCAGCCAATACGCTCAATACCGAAGCGAAGCCGACACTCGAAGGCAATATGGTCCACCGCGTCTTCAAGGCACTTTTCTTTCTTATTTCCGTAAGTCATTGGCAAGCAGAACAGCTCCAAAGTTTGAAGGGTACAGGCCGATGACTGCGAATGTCCAGCTCGGTAATCTCTGTGCGCGGGCGGGCAAAAAGCTCGAACTCAACGAGAATGGCCTTATCACCAATCACCCCTCCATCAACGAACTCGCCTGGCGCGAACCGCGTCAAGGCTGGGGGCCATTAGGTCAGAAGATTTAGTGAAGCTTAATGTGTAAACAGAGACCTTGTCCTGCTTGAACTGCGGGACGTAGAGAAGACCTTCTTCGCGCTTGATGCCGATGTCGGCCGGGGTCGGAATGTCGATCAGCTTGTGCACTGTCTTGCGGTCGGCCTCGATCAGATAGACCGCGTCGCCCATGAAGTCGGATACGATGAAGCTGCCGTCTTCCAGCACTTCGATCCCATCCAGGTTGACGAAGTGTTCCGCCAGGCCGAAGGCGATGGCTTCTTTCTCGCCCGTGGGGTCGAGCTCATAAATTTCGTGAAGGTCCCAGCTGACTCCATACATTTTGTCGTCATCAAAGGTGATGCCGTTGATGCTGGCAGGTGCACGGATCTCGCTCCTGCTGCCATCGGGATGGAGCGCGAAGACTTTGCCGGCCGCAGTGTCGGAAACCCACACCCGCTTGCCGTCGGTCGCGAGGTCGTTGGCTTTGACGAAGCCCTCGGCCACCAACTGGAGCCGATCATCGCCCACGCGCATCACCCGCGTGTTGTCGCTAAAGTAGAGCTCGCCATTGAGCACGCACATGCCCTTGGGCGAATGGATGATCTGATCCGGTCGGCTCGTGAACCAGCGCAGTTCACCGACCTGGTGGTTCGCCTTGATGGTGGAGATGAAACCGACCCCGTCGTCGTCCCAATAGTGTTCGGGCTCGCTTTCGACGTTGGCAACATAGGCCAGACCTTGACCCCCATCCCAGAGCACGCATTCCGGAACCTTAAAGCCATCGATGGTGACGAGGTGTTCGGCCTGCCAGGGGGCCCGGGCTAGCGGCCCCGACCACTTCGCGGACTGACAACCGGCCAGGGTGATTGCGACGCAGGAGGCAAGCAGGCACTGCTTGATGGGAAATCGACGGGCGTTCATAATAGTAATCTCTGTTCTTCGGTTTAAATGATCGAGTCCGCTCACTCGTCGAGTTCCACGCGGACCTGGCGGCCCGCCATGTCCGCGGTATCCGCGGTTAGTTCGCCGGTCACCCCAGGGTCGCTACTGGTGAGTGCGAGGGTGAAGGTCTTCAAACTGCCAGTGAGCGAATAGCTCAGGTCACCGGAGGCATTCGCCTGGCCGTCGTTGTAGTTCAACTCAGCCAGCAGGTCGAGCGGCCCGTTGGCATCGTTGCTGATAGTGGATTGATAGGCATAGGTCTTCTGGACATCGGCTCCCTGGGGCGGACTGCCACCGCCGGAGGATCCGAGAACCGCAAACTCGTTGAAGCCATACTGGTCGCTGGGATCGGGGTCGGTGGCACTGTTGATGGTAAGCCGCAGGTAGCGCGTGGTCGCCGGGTTGTCGAAGTCGAAGACCTGCCCCTCACCGGTGCCAGCGAGAACAGGCTGGTCATTGAGAGCAGTCGACCAGGAAAGGGAAGACAGGTCGGAAAGCGTGAAACCGGCCGGCACGCCGCTGGCCGTGGCCACATCGATCCCGGTGATGGTGCCGATGCTGCTGGATCCGCCGCTGCCGGAGGCATTGTTGCCCCAGATAGCCACCGCTCCCACCGTTTGCTCCTGACCCAGGTCGTAGTAAATTTCAAGCGGCGGACTGGCAGCGCCACCGATCCCCCCTTGGCTGCCCGGCTTGACATACCAGATTGCGGCACCGTTCCAGGAATCGGCAGGGTCGGTTTCAAGATCGATCCGGTTCGACGGGAAGCCCGATCCATCGATGGTGTTACTGCTAGCACCATTGACGCCCGCAGCGTCGGAGCCGTTCCGGTTGACTTCTGCAATCGCTGCCAGGGGGCTTATCGGGACGATTTCAGCGGTTTCAGTAGTGAATTTCCAAACGGTTTCGTCCGTGATGGCAGCGAAATTGTTGCCGGATTCATCCAGAATCGCAGTGGATTCGATTTCGACATAGTATTCCAGACCTCCGTGAAGGTCGGAGGACGGGGTTATCACCAGCTCCGCGTTGGTCACGGTAATTTGGGATGAGGTTGCGACGTCGAATGATTCGATGATGGCATCGTTGTCCACCCTGCGAATTCGAATAAATCCGGAACCCAGCACGATCGGCTTGTTAAATAGGGCGATCAGATTGATGTCATTTCCTATACCGGATGCCTGATAGGCAGGTGAACTGGCGATCAGAAAAGGCGAATTGGTGTCTGCCGTGCCCGGGCTAGTTCCGTCAATCTGCATTAAGTAAGCAATCAGCTCATCAAATTCGCCGCTACTCAGCGAACTGGTATCGTGCGCACTGTTGGATGCCGCGCCGATGAATACATCAGCCAGCGTAGCCGCAGAGCCGTTGTGTAAATAGGGGGCGGTCTTCCAGACATCCTTAAGCGTCGGCGTGTCGATCCCGTCCAGCGGACTGCCAAGTCGTTGCCCGGAACTGCCGATTAGTGTGCCAATATCATGACGCAGGCCTTGTGGGCTGTCGGTAAATTCGGGTCCGCCGTGGCAGGTCATGCAACTGAGCGCCTCGAAGTGTTGCTTTCCGGCGATAGCCTCCACGGTCATGGAGCCATCAGAATTCCGGTGCGGGCTGTCGGGAAATTCGGTCAGCGATTCAAGGTAGGCTACCAGTGCATCCAGATCGCCGCTGACTCCGGTCTTGAGATCACCCAGAGGCTGGGAGCGGGTTCCGGTATTGAAATCGGCGTCGTCCATCAATCCTTCAGCCGCGTTGAGATTGCGAATCTGCCCTTCGAAATCGTGGATCTCGTCGAAATTGCCGGACCAGTGGACTTTCCCGTGCCGCGAGGCACCACCTCGCCCCTTCAGAGCGATTGTATTGCGCAGACCTTCTCCGAATCCGGTGAAGTCCCAGACCCTGCCATCCTGACCGCCATCGTCATGACAGCTGGCACAACTCATGTAGGAATCGCGGGTGAGCCGGGCATCCTTGCCGTTGTAGAAGAGTTGTTTGCCATGCAGAACCCTGGGAGCCAGCACTTCCGTTCCAACGGTGGAAACGTTAGCGAGCTGAATTGCCTGTAAACTGGTGCTGTTAAGGATACCCGAGATATCGAAAAAGGCGACATCGCGCGACATGAAATTGTGCACAATCAACCGTTCGCCGGCAGCGTCGACCACGAGGCCATGGGGCGCGTCACCGACATCCTCGATTGAGGCGATCACCGCTCCGCTGTAGGCATCGATCACATCCACGGCGTTGCTCCCCTGGAGCAGCGCAAAGACATAGTCCCCCAAGGGAGTGTGTGACACCGCAACGGGCATGGCACGGTCATTCAAGTCGAGGCGGCTGGAGATGACCTCCGACGAGCTGGACAAATCCACCACCGAAATGATCGGACGGACGGTATTCTCGAACGTCAGCCCAAGCCCGTCCCGGAAGACACCGCGTTGGATGTTGTCCTTTTTCGAGGGAACCCAAAGCTTATGATTATCCGGGCCAACCGCGGCGGCGCCCAAATAGTTCGGCAGGCCACGACCCGCGTCTTCGTCGTCGGGGGTCGTGTCGATGGCCAGCTCGATGGTGCTGAGGATACTGAAGGTGCTGGTCGAAACTTCCGTAATCTCACCCGCATCATCGGGCGAAATAAAGCGAGAGACGAAGAGCCGCGCTCCGTCAGCGGATAGCGCGAGTCCGCGCGGATTCGGACCCGTGTCCAGCGCGCGGGCAATCGTTCCGGTGGCCGCCGTGATCTCGACGAGCTGTCCGGCCGCTTCGAGGCTGACGTAAACCTCGGAGCCCGTCGACGAACGAACGATGCCCGCAGGCTGCGAGCCATACGGCAGGGGGTGTGTGGCATGGACAGCACCGCTGTCGGGATCGAGCACGGAAATGCTCGCACTGCCCCGGTTCACCACCCAGATGTCGCCGCCGGGCAGTTGCGTCAGCGCAAAAGGCTGCTCTCCGACCGATACCTCGAAGCGTTTGCTTAGATTGGTGGCATCGATACAAGCGACGCTGTTGTTGTCACGGTTTACCGTCCAGATAAGGTCTCGCGTGGAATCCAGCAAGACTGTGGCGGAGATGCGCGGAGTGCCCACCACGGGCCGATGCACCGTGTGGGTGAATGTGTAGCTCGACTCGACAAGGGGTTCGCTCACCCGGCGGCCGGTGACGGTCACGTTGTAGTGCCCCGGCTCCGTGTAGGTGTGGGCAACAGTGGTGTCAGTGGAGAAGGCGGTCGCGGCGGACCCGTCGCCGAAATTCCACGAAACCTCGATGGGGTCGCCGGAACTGTGTGTCGCGGTGACCTCTGCCAGCCAAGTTGCATCGACTTCGCTCTGTGTGCCCTCCGACACGGAGAGTGCCACCACTTCAATTAACGAGCTGCCGGTCGAGAAAGTGGATGTGAAGACATTGCTGTTGAGGTTTCCGGCCCAGTCTCGAATCGTGCCGTCTGGAACAACGACCTCGTAGGAACTGTCGACCTCGAACGGGATATCCGGCGCGAAATTGACCACACCTGCGGTTTGAATCGTGTAAGTGCCCGACAGGGGGGTGCCGGTGCCCAGTTTTCGCACAATGAAACTGGAGGTATCGATATCATCCACCTCGACCATGTCGGTGAAAGTCAAGCCAACGCGGGTCGTGAGCGCCTGATTAAGTGACCCGTCCACCGGGACGACCATATTCACTTCGGGGCCTGTCGTGTCGGGGGCGGTTTGGTGCGGGTAGATAGGCGTCCCTTTGGCGTGATCGTCACCCACGATCACCAGATTGCCTGCCGCCGTAGCGAAGTCATAGTCTGCGTTGCTCACTCCGGGAAAGACCTTGCCGACGGTGGACGAGCCGGCCCCGGAAATATCCACCTTCAGGTAGCTGTTGCTCATACCGATGTGGAGAAAATTGTCCTGCACTACGCAGTAGCCGCCCTTGCCCGCGCCTGCAATATCGTCGGGAGTCGCAATGAAGGCAGGGCTTGCCGGATCGCTGATGTCCCACATATTCCCATTGGCACCGATGATACGGTTGCCGTTAATGATGGTGCTGTATTCAGAGTCGTAGGACGTGCTGGTAAAAAGCAGGACCGGATTCAGCGGGTCGCTGATGTCGAACGTCGTGAGACCGGCTCCGTTGTCGGTCTTGGAGATGACGAGCAGATTACCCAGAGGCTGCGCAAAGCCGACCGGGAAATTACCGAGTTGGGTCGGCGGAATCGGATTGGGCAATCCCGCTCCCCGGTTGGCCAAAACCGGATTGGAGGGATCCGAAGCATCCACGATGTAGAGCCCGAGTCCTGTGCCGGCGACATAGACATAATCTCCCTGCCAAGCCACCGCAAAGGCCGATCGGTTGTAGCCCGAGTTCTCCAGTCCCGGTAGAAGGAAACGGGAAATCTTCTGCGGGACTGGCGGGTCGGCGGCCGTGCCGTCGCCCATGTCGGAGAAGTCCCAGAACTCGACTCCCCCGGGCTTGTTGACCGCAAGGCACACGACGTCTCCCCTGATGGAGAAACTGTGGGGCTCACCGACTCCTCCGGCGAAATTTGCAGATGCCGTGTCACGGTAGGGAGAATTTCCGTCGGTGGTGAAGACGTCCGTGATGGCACGCGGATCCGAAATATCCAACAAAGCGAAGCCGCCTGAAGACCCGTTCCCGGCACCATCTGCGGAAAAGGGCACAAGCAGGTAGCCGTTGAGCATGTAAACCATGCCCGTGCCTTGCGGAACGCCCACCGAGCTGTTGATGGTCGATAGTGGAGTGGTCGTGCCGGTGAAAAGCTCCGACTCGGAGTACGTCAGGTTCCCGATGCCGGGTCCGACAGCCAAGGCAAATTTGGTCCATAGCGACAGGACAACACAAACAATTAACAGCTTTGGAGATGGGGTCATTCTTGGAAAATATTTCGGGCGAGGCAAGTCATGCGCACTCGATGACTAAGTAAGTCATCAAATAAGTTTTCCCATCACTTAACCTTGCGCAACTTGTAGCCGGGCGGCTTCGCGTTCGGTCGCTTCGAACGTTCCGCAAGGATCGACCGAAGCGGAAGCGCTCCGGCTACGTGAAAAAACATATTTGATCATCCACTACGTTCCGTCGTGCAAAATCTGAGTCAAGTTCACTCTTCCCCGTTATCGTACCGCTACATGTATCAAAAGAATCAGCTGATTCAAGGCAAGCGGCAGCGAGTCAGCGTTTACAGTCAGCAAAGTGGATAGGCCGCTCCGATGATGGTTTCGGTGATTTCGCTATCGTCAGGCATGTTGGGAAGGGAAGCTTTTGACCACTGATTACAGGTATGGGCACAGAAGTCTTGGGAGCGGCATTCTCTTTATCTGTGCTTTCTGTGTCCTCTGTGGTTCAAAATGAATGTTGCTGGATTCGGTTTTGTTGGGATAATCGAGCGAAAAGGTTTTTGAACACATCACGGATGGCCACAAATCTCACGCCTACCGATTCAGATGAGAACAAAAAGATGACATGGGAGGAGTTGTCAGGCGCGAGTAATCGCCAAACTGACGCTCCTATGATGAAAAAAACGAAGCATACACCCACCCCCACTAGCCGATCTGCCTGATACATGGGGCGCTAGCGCTCGCTCACTCCGAATCTCAACCAATCAAAATATGCTGTTCAGACTGTTCTCCATTGTTCTCTTTAGCGCATTCACCTGCACGGCCTTGGTTGCGGAACGGCCCAATGTGCTCTTCATCTCGGTTGACGACCTTAATGATTTTCCGGCTTTTTCCGGTCGGTATCCTGACGCCAAGACGCCACACATGGATCGACTTGCTGCGCAAGGGATGGTTTTCAGCCGGGCGCACTCTCAGTATCCTCTTTGCGGTCCCTCGCGCGCCAGTATTATGGCGGGCCTGCTCCCGTCCACTTTGGGATACGACACGCACATGAAGGACGAAGCAGTCGCGCGGCGGGCCGCAGATCTGGGCACGGAGTTGTTGCACACCTACTTTGCCAACCACGGCTACACGACTCTGGCTGTCGGCAAGATATTTCATCATCATGTGCCCAAGGGCAGCGTTGATAGGAGTGGGGGCCGGGGCGGGTTCAATGAACCGACCGGAAAACTTCGTCAAAACTGGCCTCAAAGAGGGACCAGCACGGATTGGGCAAGAGCTCCAGAGCGCGACGACCAACTGCCGGATCACGCCGCTGCGGAATGGGCGGTCAAGCAACTGCAGGCCGATCACGAAAAACCTTTTTTCCTGATGGTCGGATTTCTGCGGCCGCACGTGCCCTGGTACGTTCCCGAGAAGTGGTTTGATCTCTACGATAGAGACGAAATAGCTCTGCCACCCTATAAAAAGGACGACTTGGATGACATCCCGGAGATCGCCAAACGAATTTCAATTCTGGAGCAAATGCCGCGGACGGACTGGGCGATCGAAAACGATCAGTGGCGCGATATCGTCCACGCTTACCTGGCTTGCATCAGTTTCGCAGATCATCAGGTCGGCAAAGTTTTGGATGCGCTGGCGACAAGCCCTTATGCTGGCAACACCATCGTGGTGCTCTGGTCGGATCACGGCTACCACCTGGGCGAGAAAAACACCTTCCAAAAGATGTCTCTTTGGGAGCGAAGTTCCCACGTCCCTCTTGTCATTTCCGCCCCGGGAGTGGAAGCCGGAATACGATGCGATCGCGTTGTCAGCCTTTTAGATCTGTATCCTACCCTTGTGGAGATGGCCGGACTGCCAGCAAATGATAAAACCGAAGGCCGTAGCCTCGTGCCCCTCCTCGAGAGTCCATCCATACGCTGGCCCTATCCGGCGATTACGGGCTGGAAGGAGAATAGTTTTGCGATTCAGGGTGAGCGATACCGCTACTTGCGTTATGGAGACGGTAGCGAGGAGCTGTATGACCACTCGAGCGACTTGGACGAGCAGCATAACCTTGCCGGCAATCCCGACTACAAAGCGGTCAAAAAGCTAATGGCGCTTACCTTGAGAACCATCCTGAACGAGGGCACTGGCGAGCAAGACACTGCACGCAAAGCGGCCGAACTGCGGGAGCAGTGCGCGTCTCTTGGTGCCACTGCAATTTTTCCCTGACCTCCATTACTGTCTACCTGATCGCATTTTATGAAATACTCCTACTTGACGCTTGGATTTCTTGTTGGCTTGGTCGCCGCTTGTATCCTATTTCCACTTTTCAAACCAAGCGGCGAGGCGGCGGGTTCCGGTGTAATGCGTATGAAAATCGCGCACACGCTTCCGGTAAGCCATCCGGTGCATGCCGGGATCGAGCACTTCGCGGAGCGGGTGGCGGCTTATTCAAGTGGCCAGATTCAACTGGATATTTTTCCCAATGGGAGCTAAAAAATGACATTCCGGAATGACCCCTGCCATGTTTCACCGCGTAATACAATCAATACGAATCCAACCCGCCAATCCGGCCAACACCGAAGCAAGGCCGACACCCGAAGGCAATATCGTCAATTGCGTCTTCAAGGCGCTTTTTTCGTATTTCATAAGTCGTTGGAAAACAAAACAGATCCAAAGTTTGAAGGGTACACCTCCCGTAGCTGCAATGTGATAACGGCGCAACTCACATCTCGCAAAGACATGATTGATAATGCACTAGTCACTACAGCAAAAAATAATCGCGTAATGATTCTAATTCTTAAATTCTCACCCTCCGTCAGCCAGCGCCGCAAAAAGCAAATTTTGACCAACAACCCTAAATAATAGAATAGGACATCAGCTAATGTTTAAGAAAAAATTACTGACCGCTACGCTCACTCCTCTCGCGATGATCGCGCTTTCAGCCAGTGCGGCCGTTGTTGTTCAGCCGACAGATGTAGACGCTAGCAGCTTTTTTAGTGGTTCTTTTGACCCGTCCCATGTCATAGACGGCTCAGGCTTAGGCCCTGGTGGTTCGGACGTTGAAACCGGCGATCCGGTGCCTAGCACCTGGCCCACTAACATAAATGACTCCAACACCCGTAGTGCTAGCTGGGTGTCTGTAAATAATGACGACAACGGGTGGATCATGTTCGATCTCGGTCAGAGCTACGAATTGGACGGCATGCACATCTGGAACTACAACTCCCCCGAATCAAGGGGTATAGAAGATGTGAACATCAAGTTCGCTACCACCCTTACTGGCACCTTCGGCAGCACTGATGAGACCGACACCGGATGGGGCACGGCGACCGCCGAGACATTCACGCAAGCATCGAAGCTGAACACTTACACAGGGGAAACGTACTCCCTCGGCAGCACCGTTACGGCTCGATACGTCCTGTTTGATATTCAAACGAATTACGGCGATAGCTATGTCGGTTTGGATGAAGTCCGCTTCACCGGCACCGCCGTTCCAGAGCCCTCGTCTTTCGCCCTGCTTGCTAGCTGCTTCGGCCTGACCTGGATCATGGTTCGTCGCCGCTAAGGTTTAGACTGATAAACTATAAATTTTTCCAAAAGCGCAAGGATTTCACACTTTGCGCTTTTTTGTGCCCGCAAAACAAGTACCGAACAGGAACTACGGCATCCGGTTAAGCGGAAATCGCAGGGCCTCCAGCTTGCCTCCGACCATGAGCACTGATTGAATGACTGAGGCCGCGCAATACTCATTGCCTGAGGTACAGACTCCCCATCCTCAAGCAACCCTTCGATATAGCACTCGATCGCTTCACGTGCATTTGCAAGTGCCTCTTCATAAGAATCGCCCGCAATGAAGCAGCCGGGTAAATCGGGAATGACACACCGTAGTTACTATCCTTATCTTTATGAATGATTAAGTAAAGGGGCCGCCAATTGATAGCGCAGGTGCACTCGCGGCAACCCGGCCAGGCGCTAGGGCTTCGGATTCCAATGCTCAAGCTGCAGCTTTTTTAGTTGCTCCACCACCTTCGGGTGCTGGTCGGCTAGATTGACCTTTTCGTAAGGATCTTTTTTCAGGTCGTAGAGTTCGATGCCTTGCGGTGCGGTGGCAAAGGCACGCTTCGCAGTGGCCGGACCGGGCAGGATTAGCTTCCACCAGTCGTGGATCACCACATTGGCGAAAAGGCTTTCGGCCGGATTCGACAGATCGGCGATGTCGTGGGTGTAGGCTTCGACGAATACCGTCTCACGGTTTTTCATCGCGCTGCGGTCCATGAGATTCAGGCCGGGCAGTTCTTTGGGAACCGGGACTCCGGTGATGTCGAGAATTGTTCGGGTGATGTCCGTCACATGCGCGAGGGTGCTGCCATCCATTTCAGCTTTCACCTTGCCGGGCCAGCGGATGAGGATCGGGGTGCGGGTGCCATCCTCATAAGGACTCATTTTCGCCCTCTGGCCTTTGTAGCCTTTCTCGGCGTTCCATCCGTTGTCGGCAAGATAGAGGATGACCGTGTTTTCCTTGTGCTGGTTTGCCACCAGATAGTCCTCAAGTTCACCGGTGGATTCGTCGAGCCATTCCACACAGGCCCGGTATTTCTCGGCGGCCGGTGTCGGGCCCTTGCCGCGGTATTTCTTGAGCAGGCGTTCCGGCGGATTGTGGGGGTCGTGCGGAAGAAGGGGCGCGTGCCAGATGAAAAAGGGTTTGTTCTTTTGCTCCGCCATTTCGATGAAATCAAAAATGGGCTGCATGGTCTCGCGCCCGATCTTGAGTCCTTCGTCACCGTGGCGGGTTCCTTTCTTCGTCATGCCATGCGTAAAACCCATGTCCTTGTAGGTCCCGTTCCAGATTTTTCCGGTTTGGAAGGTGAGGTAGCCGGCCTCGCTGAGTGCCTCCGGAAGGATTAATGGATTGTCAAGTATGCGTCGCTGCAGCTCTGTCCGATACTGATTCCCATATCTTCCTCCGATCTCTTGCCATCCGGCCAGATCGTTGCCGGTGATACCGTGCTCGTGAGGCAGCCTGCCTGTCAGCAACGAGGCCAGGGTCGGCGAGCAGACCGGCATGGTATAGCCGCGGGTGTAGGTCAGGCTCTCATTCGCCAGTTTATCGAGCACAGGCGTGTTGACCTGCTCGGAACCCATGAAACCGTAATCATCAAAGGCGTGATCATCGGAGATAATGAGAATGACGTTGGGCCGCTCCCAGGCGGAGAGGCCGCATTGAGCACCAGTGAGAAATACCAGGAGAATGATTATCAGTTTTTGCGTCATGGAGAATGGAATGGCTGTTCGCTTGGATTCTTTTTTACATCACTCGGTGTTCACCCGAAGCAACTTAACCGGCCCGATCAGGCCTGAGGCCTGGAGGGGGCTGTTTTTGCGGAATTTCTGAAAGTTGGAACGGGTGTAGCGCTGGTCTTCCGGAAGGTGTTGATCGCCGATCATGCGGTTGGGCCAGTTGTTGGCGACCTGCACGGTGAGCTGGTTCGTTCCGGTTTTGAGGGCCGGGGCGAGATCGATGCGGGCGGGGGTGGACCAGACCACGCCGAGGTCACGGCCGTTCAGGAGGACGCGGGCCACTTCCCTGACCTCGCCGAGGTCGAGCAGGATTTGACGGTCGGGGCCGGAGGGCAGGCGTTCGTCGAAATCAAAGCTGGTCTTGTAATCGGCGATGCCAGAGTAGAACTTGACCTTTTCGTTGGGATGCCTGGTCCAGCAGGTCAGGGCATCGAAAGTGACGGGCGATTGCGGCCCCCACGGGGACTGGAAGCTGACCTCCCAGGGTTTGCTGAGAGTCAGCAGTTCGCTGACCTCGGGGATGTTGACGGAGCGTGGGGTGTGGGTGCCTTCCGGCTTGCGGAACACCACGAGCACGGAAGCTTCCGGCGGCAGTGCGAGTTCGAGCTCGGTGCGCTCCCCTGCCCTTTTGTAAGCGGGGTTGGGTGTGATGCGGGCGCTGACCGGATCCCAGAGTTCCGGCTGGCGGCCCTTCTGCCGAAAGCTGGCAGTGATCCGGCGCGGCACGTTCAGGCGGTTGACCACGTAGTAGAGATCGGCGTCGGTGGTGGTGCGGTGGAAATAATCGACGGTCAGGAAGTGGTCCTTTGAGGTCTGAACCTCCCTTTCCTCCCAGGTAAAGTCGGGCTCGATCTGTTTTTGCTCGAGGATTTCTCGGGTCGGGAGGGTGCTGATTTGACCACTGCCCCAGAGGTGCTCCACCAGTTCGGCGAAGCGTTGGTCGGCTGCGGCATCGCCGATCAGGCCGTAGCGTTTCTCCGGGCGGGGGCCGCAGACGGTGGCGCCCGCCTCGACCAGCTCGGCAATCTTTTCGAGCGCCGGCAGGTCATAGGTGTCGTGGGCGGGCAGCGCCAGGACGCGGTAGCGGACGCCGTGCGGGAGGGCCAGGGCACCGTCGGGTGCGACCGCCAGTCGATGCAGGAGCGAGAGCTTGTCGATCACATCGTAGTCGTAGCCCGGCAGGACGCCAGCCGGGTCGTCGCGCTTCAAGCGGACAAAACCCGGGATATTCTCGCCTTTGAAGTAGAGCACGTCGGAGACCGACAGGCCCTGTTGCATCATGAACTGGACACGGTTCATGTAGTCGATGAAGCCGTTGATCATGGGCCACCAGGTGACTCGGTTATTGCCGTGGGTGCCGGCGAAGTAAGCCTGGCCGGGCAGGCCCATTTCCTCGGGTGAGGAATCGTAGGTGTGCCAGACGGTGAGGTTGTGCCCCTCGCAGACGGCGCGGTCGAAGTCGTGCTTGAGCATGCGGGGCGAGCGCTCCCAGTGGGGGCCGATGGTGGTGAAGGCCTCCGCCATGGAGAGGCGCCGACCATAGATGTGAGCCACGCTGGAAGTCTGCTTGACGAAGAAACGCTGGCTGTCTTTGACGCGGTGCCTGTTGTTGCGGTTCCAAAACTCACCCATTGGGATATCGCTGACGCCGAGGTTGCGCATGGCATCGAAGGGCCCGGCGTGCGGGCCGCCGGACTCCGGGTGGATACCGAGGCCGTGTTGATGGGCGCGTCGACTGAACTGAACGTATTTGTTTTCGTGAATCAGATCGGCCAGAGTCGCGCGGAAATCGTTGAGGAAGCGTGTGGAGGCCTCCGGGCTCTCGACGATATGTCCGGCGAGGACCGGCAGCCAGGGCGTGATGTCATAGCCGCGGCGCTCGGCGAATGCTTCCGGGAGTTTTGGCGTCCAGTTGATCGGTCCCAGCTCCCAGCTGTCATCATGCAGGAAGTTCAGGGTCTTGCCCAGGTGAGGCTTCACTTCCGCAAGTAGCGGCTCCACGACCTCATCCCAGTAAAAATCGAAGGCGCCCGCATCGAGGTAGTCGATGCAGCGGCCGACCCACTCCCCGCTGCTGGTGCTGACGTGCGAACCGGAGTAAGTGTAGCCGAGGCGTATGATTTGCCAGGTGCCCTCCGGGGCGGACCAAGTCAGCTGGCCGTCCCCGCTGAGGTGCTCGCTGAGATCGACGACCTCGGCGGGGGCGCAGGCGGCACTGCCACCGCCCGGTTCAAGCAGGTGCCAAGCAGGGGCGGCGGTGAAACCTCCCGGATACTCGTAATAGGCTTTCTTTTTGAACTGCGAGAGTTGGGTCGACGAGGTTTTCGTGCCTCCTCCCGAAAAGACTGGCTGATCGCCTTGGAAAAGGGCCAGCTCCGCCACCTGCACATTGCGCGGTGCGTCCGGGTGCCTGGGATCATCTGCGCCGGTAAAGACCACACGCAGCGCTTTGGCATCGACGGCGTCGAAGGTGATCTCCGAGGTCTTTTGCTGAAATGCCAGGTTCTCGCGGACCGGCTTCCATCCCTGGCCGGTGGAGATTTCAATGCGGCCCTGCTTCGGGCCGTAGCCCGGGCGTGCGGTGATTTGGACGCGGTCCACCGGGGTAGCTTCCTCGAAACGCAGTTCCAGCCACTGCGGGGCCTGGGGGCTCGGGCCGCCGCCGGGAGTTATTCCCTGACTCACCCAGAAGGTGTTCAGATCACCATCCGCAACCCGTGCTGCCTGGTGGGACGGGTTCTGGGTGCTGCTGGCCGCCAGGCTTGCTTTGGTCTCGGTGGCATCGTGCACCTTGAGTGGCACGGCCACCACCGCCACATCCCGGTAGTAGCCCTCTTTAGCTTCGGGTTGCGGCAACTTGACGGCGATATCGCGGCCTCCCTGCAGGGTGGTTTCGGCGTAAGTGAGCTTCTTCGAGGCATGCTCCAGAGGGACGAGTGGCCCGCCGAGATTCCAACCGCTCTGGATATTGAGACCCAATTCGAGATCGAGTCGGGCCGCTTGCTCGACCGCGTGTTTGAAAAGCTTGGTCCACTCGGGTGAGGCAAACAGGGGGCCTGCCGGCACCGGTTTGCCCCCGCGCTGGGTGTCGCCCCCGGCATCAAAGAGCAAGGCACCGCCGTAGCCTTTATCCTTCAGGGCCTCCAAATCGTCGGTGATGGCTTTCTTCGTGACATTGCCATTGAGCCACCACCAGTAGA
The DNA here is from genome assembly GCF_003185655.1 of Coraliomargarita sinensis. Taxonomy (NCBI): domain Bacteria; kingdom Pseudomonadati; phylum Verrucomicrobiota; class Opitutia; order Puniceicoccales; family Coraliomargaritaceae; genus Coraliomargarita; species Coraliomargarita sinensis. The sequence goes on from NZ_QHJQ01000004.1 coordinate 265,917, forward strand.
CGCGCGTCCGGGCGATCCGGGGCGGGTTTCGCCAGCCTTCCTCCAGCGACATCATGGGCTCGAGCGAGGCCGAAAGATAGGCCCGAACGGGTTCGATGAAATGCGTTGTGCGCTCCTGCCCGGCTTGCGCGCAGCCAGCCGTGAGAACGGCGGCGGTGAAGATGCTCCAGAAGGCTGAATGCGGGGATCGTGTTGTCATAGTATTTATATTATATCGTTTGACTAAAGCCCTAATGGGTAAGGTTTTTTTCGTATCTCGGGGGCATCCTTGCCTTCGACGTATTTCGGCAACTTTGCTGGAGCGGTTTGAAAAACTGGTAGGCGCGGATTCTTGCCGTCGGATTGTTTGCTGTAATTTTCTCCGTCGACCTCAACCAAAAGGTAACAGGAAAAGAGACCACCATATTCACCCAACAAGATCTCGATGGGATAAGAAGTCCCGCGTCTGACATCGATCCACTTCCCGGCGACCATCGGTCGATTCCTGGGGTCAGGCGTCCTGCCAATGGGATCACGCTGCAAACTTGAAAATGCAGCCAGCGGCCTCTCCAAACTGGCATCGAGAACGACCTTCCTGTCGAACCGAACCACGAGGATATTATCACCCTGCCCTGCAAAACGGATCCTTCCCGAAATCGAGGAAACGACTTCGCCCTCGTAATGGGCGATCCAGTAAATGGGTTTAATTTCATCCTTCACCCCAAAAGCCTCCGGAGCAGCTTCCGCCTGAACCAGAGGGATAAAGAATTGCCGGGAATATAATTCCGTATCGGCCCGATAAAATTCCTCCAATAGTGATTCATTCCAACCGCGAGCAAACTCGTTCAAAATTTCGAAATACTTGCGCGTGGAAAAATCCACGGGGGCCCCGTTCTTATCCATCTTTGTATCATAGAGACGACCTACCAAAGCACCACTTATTGCCCTTTGACTTCCGAATAAACCGAGATCCAAGGCCATTTCCCTAACTCCAGAAAGCCCACCACCAAAGCCACCTCCTCCACGGCCGTAGACGGAAACGCTGTCCACGTTGACATCTATATCCAACTCAGGGATATCCAGATCGGAAGGATTATTGACTACGATCGCAGGTGGACGCGGGGGTGGTGTCGATTGATTACGCTGCTGAATATTAACAGTGTATTCCGGTTCTTTTTGTGGGGGTGGCGCAATGGCTGCCGCTTCGAAAACCGTTTCCTCACGCATTGCTTCAGTAACGAACTTAATCGTACCGAAAATTAAAACAGCAACCACATGCAATGCGAGGCTGACAAAGAATACGGTAGCCAAGGCTCTGCGCGATTTTCTTCCAAAGAATTGTTTCATGGCGTTTTTCTGATGAGCGTCAGACTTATCACGGCCGCATTCAGCAAATTCGATTACAGGGCAGGCCCAACAGCCGGGCCAGTTTCTCGATCTTGGGGGCGATGTGCCCGACCCCGATGGCGCAGTGGTGCGAGGGGCCTCCCTGGGACCATTGGTTCAGGAAATCAGTCGCGGAGATGGGGAATTTGTAGCGGCTGTTGGTGTTGCCGATCTGGATGACCGGGCCGGGCACCGACTCGCCTTCGGCGACTTGCAGGATGACGGCACCTTCGCGGTGCTGGACCACGGAAAGCAGCGTGACCGGGCCGTGCTTGACCGTCATCTGGATAGAGAGACCCTTGCCCGGCTTGCCGTGATAGACGGGCACCGGAACCAGACCGACGCGCCCCTCGGCAATGGCAAAGTGGGCCGGGCCATCGTGCCCGAGATAGACGACGTCATCCACAAAATCCGTCAGATAAAACTCAGAGAAGGAACCACCGGCTCCGAAGAGATCCATGATCTTCATCGCCTGCACGTTCTTCACCTCATACTCGCCCGCGATGGGGACGTTCCGACCGGTCAGGAGCGTGTTCCCGGCGATGAGCGAGGTCACGATATTTTCGAATTCGCCCGTGCCCTCATAGTAGTAGGCCATCGAGCCGAGCTTGTGGGTCTCGACCAGGCGGTCCATGGCCACGGAGGTGCGGGCGGCCCGGTCGAGCTCGCTTTGTTCGCACTCGCCGGACACATCGAAGCGCTCCCGAAACTCCTCGATCTTGGCGGCGGCCTCCGCATCAGTCACCGCCTGACGCAGCTGGTTCAGCTCGTCCATTTCCACGATCTCAAAGTGGTTGCCGAAGGCGGCCGACTGCTGCGTCAGATCGGAGTAGACGTCGAGCATGCCGCAGTAGTAGTGCCCGAGCAGACCGACCCGGTTCTGACGCATCCCAGCCGCCACTTTTGCCGCGTCCACCCAGTCCTGAATCTCGCTCCAGGCCGACTCCTGCTCCAGGTAGCCGGTGACGACCTGGTAATCAATACCCGCGCGGTTGAAGACACTGGCCAGCTCCGGCACGCAGCAGGCCTGGCAATGCTCCAGCCAGATTCCGGTCATTTCCCCGCGGTCTCCCCTGGCATTGAAGGCCTCGTAGTCGAGCTGGGCGACCGGCTGCAGGTTGAGCATGACCACCGGCACCCTGGCCTTTTGCACCACTGGCAAGACAGTGGAAGAAAGCGCGTAGGTGGAGATGAAAAGAAAGATCACTTCCACGTCTTCCTCTTTGAACAGTGTGGCCGCAACTACGGCCTTTTCCGCTTGGTCGACCATGCCGGCATCCACCATTTCCAGCCCCATGTCCGCGACCCGATCACGGATCCGGGCATGATAGCCGTTGAGCTTGCCGAGCAAGCCGTCGAATTGCGGCCAGTAGGTATCGAGCCCGATTGAAAATATGCCTGCTTTCATGGTGGTGCGTCTTTCAAGTCTGTTAAATAATCAATGCGTCTGGAATCAGTGCCCGGTGGCCTGGGCTCCGAGTAAGTTGCCCCACCCGATGATGAGGGTGCTGAGAACAAGGGTGAGCAAGCCCGCTGCGATCCAGTAGTGAGTCGCCTTTCGAGTGCCGGCCCACTCCCGCAGCAGAATACCCCAGACAGTGCTGAAAATGATGATGGCGGCCATGTGCAGCGTCCAACTGGAGAACTCATAGGCTCCCATCTGGGTCGTGCCCATGCCGTAGAAGAAGAACTGCAGATACCAAGTCACTCCGGCGATGGCACACCAGAGGTAGTTGAACAACGGGGCGCCGGGCGCCGCGCTGCCGGTTTCCGGAACGGCACCCGCCTCGGCCGCGGCCGCCGCCGAGGCATCGGGCACGGCGTCGGCCAGCGGTTCCGGCTCGCTGCGCCCCTGCCCGCCCCAGTAGAGCGATAAGCTGCCGCGCTTGATCATCAGGCTGCCGCACCAGAGCAAGTTGAAACAAAAGCCCCCCAGCAGGACGGCAATCAGCACCGGGAGATTTTGCCAGAGTGGTCCGATGCCCGCCTCGACGGAGAGCGCCGCGATCGGCTTGCCCGCAGCAAAACCGAAGGCCATGCAAGCGCTCATCACACCAGCCACCAGAGCGACCAGCATGCCTTTGCCGAAATGAAATTCGGCCACCGAGGCCTGCTTCTTTTCGTCGCTCAATTCCCGCTCCTTGCGCAGACCGGCGCGACCGCTCATGGCAATGCCCGCCATGCAGACCGCGACCCCGCCGAGAATGACCTGCCCCGAACCGGAGGTGGCAATCTCGACAATGCTTCCATCGAAGATCGGTGGAATCAGCGTACCGAAAGCGGCGCACATCCCCAAGGCCACCGCATAGCCCAGGGCGATGCCGAGATAGCGCATGGTCAGCCCGAAGGTCAGCCCGCCGATGCCCCAGAGAAAACCGAAGAACCAGGTCCAGAACAAGGACTTGAGCGGTGCCTCGGAGAGCACCTGCCAGCTTCGCGGAGCGAGGAAGAGCGCCGCGACCGCTGGCGCAATCAACCAACTGAACAAACCGCCCATCAGCCAGGCATTTTCCCAGGGCCAGGTCCTCACTTTTCGAAAGGGCAGATAAAAACTTGCGGCGGCGAGTCCGCCGATAGCGTGGAGTAATACGCCCAGAAAAGGCGAGGCTGTCGAGCTGTCCATAATGATGAGGTGACCGCTATAATTTAACAAATCTATATGTTTCAGATCGGGATAGATTTGTAGGTTGAGGCCAATCTAGACCCGTCCTCAAAGCCAATGCAACCCGTCTTAGTAATTGAAATCTATCAAAAATATGCAAAATTCTATCACTAAGCTTTAGCTCCGTTCAATCGACTCCATCCTCATGAACAGACAGAACTACTTCGAATATTTCCCGGCAGGGCCCCATGAAAAGCTGTGGGGCCTGCACGTTTCAGCGGCGGGTTATACCCGGGTCGCACCCGGCGAGCCCTACCCCTCGCGGGAGCACCCCAACACGCGCTACTTCACCTGGGAGAGTGGGCGGGTCTTGGCTGCGCTGCAGCTCATCTTTATCTCCTCCGGTCAGGGGACCTTCGCGGAGACGGAGGCCGAGGCCGAGACGACCGTTTCTGAGGGAGATGTCTTTATCGTGCGGCCGGGCATCTGGCATCGCTACAAACCTGCATCGCAGACCGGTTGGACGGAAAACTGGTTCGAACTGCGGGGCACTTCGGTTGACCGCTGGCTGGCTGGCGGCCTTTTGCAAAAATCGATCTACAGAGTGAGCCCAATCGAGACCTACCGGCAGCGCTTCGACGATTTCCATGAGACGGCCGTCCAGCGCCCGGCCGGCTACCGGCCCACCCTGGCCGGATTGGCCATGGCCTTGCTCGGGCAACTGTCCATCCAGAATCGTTCCTCCACCGAAATCAACAATTCCATTGCCAGGATGGTTGATGCGGCCCGTGAGCAACTACTCAAGGGCGTCCCGGTGGAGACCGTCGCCGCCGGACAGGGAATGAGCTACCCCTGCTTCTATCGCCACTTCAAAAAAGCGACCGGGCTGGCTCCGAAAGAATACGTCAACAAAACGCGGCACGCCCAAGCCGAAACCCTGCTTTCCGGTAGCGGCATGAGCGTCAAGGAGATTGCCATACAGCTGGGCTACAGCTCGCCCAGCCATTTCTCCGCAGACTTCAAAAAACGCGGTGGTCGATCCCCGAAAAAGTGGCTGAAAGATTAGATCATTCTTCACCTACAAAAGCCAACATCTGTAGCTTCGTCCTGAAAAGTCCATCTACCTCAGAAAATTGTCGATCTTCTAACCAAGCAGGTCACTTAGGCAAAAAAAGGGGATCATGCCGGAATGCCCCCTTTTTTTATCCCGTTTGTTTGCCTTGCGCCGTCGTCGCTTTGCTCCCCGGAACCGCATGCAGGGGATCGATCATCCCGCTCAGCGGGACTGCTTACGGTTTACTTGTCACGGCGTAATCCAAAGAAGACGGATCCAACCTGCCAATCCGGCCAATACCGAAGCGAAGCCGACACCCGAAGGCAATATTGTCAATTGCGTCTTCAAGGCACTTTTCTTATTCTCGTGAGTCATTAGCAAGCAGAACAGATCCAAAAGTTTGAAGGGTACATGGCCCGTATTCGGCAGAGACATCCATCGTCATCACACGAAAACGCCGACCGGAGGAACCGGTCGGCGTTTTGGAAATTGGAGTCGGCGCGGGATCCGCGATCAGGCGCGACGGCGGCGCAATAGCAGCAGTGCGCCGCCGAGACCGACGAGCAGGGCTGCGGAGGGTTCCGGAACTGCGGTAAGAGCCAGACCAGTAAAGTAGGCTCCACTGTCGCTCGACCAGTTGATCGTCTCGTAATCCGCGGCGTCGGCAAAATCCATCTTGAATGCAAACTGGACTTGGCGAACATCATCGCCATTTCCATCCTGAACGGGGTTTTGGACAAACTCGTCCATCACCAAATCACTGAGAATACCATCCGTATCCACCATTGTTGCATTCAGAGATATATCTCCTAAGAAATCACCGGTAAATACCCAGACCGTGCCGGACGTAAGACTTGTAATGTCTATGGAGCCGGACCACTTCGGAGTGCTTGACGAATCATTGTATCCGCCTGTGGCAATCGCAGGATCTACACTTGGATCCAGACTTGACGTCCATAGATCGAAACCGCCTCGTGTCCCAAACCCTGGGTCAGCACTGAGAGCACCAATATTTGATGCAGTTCCTTTGTAGCTAGCGGCCGAGAGATCATAATCGACCACCGTGCCGGTCAGGTCCACAACGGTGGCTCCTGTGAAGTCCTTAATATAGGCATCGGAATTGAAGACGGAAACGTCGTATCCAACATACGACCCGTTCGCGTCGAGGGCTCCGCCCGAAGCGCGGCCGGCGAGGACGAAGCTGTCCGTGACAGAGAGGGAAGCGGCATCAACGAAGGATAGACTACTAAGCGCAGCGGTGGCACCTAAGGCGGCGAGTAATGGGTACCTAGTTAATATTTTCATATACGTTATTTTTATATTGAGTTGGTTTGGGATGGGTTGGGTTTAAATTAAAACTAACGTAATGTTTACTTCCACCAAACGTCCCGTCCATGATAAAAAAACAAAGCCACTCGTATCTTTTAGGTCATCTTCCCTTTCCCACCACCGACTCAAAGGTCGGGCCGACGCGATTTTTTTCATAATTTCATAAGCCGTTGGTAAGTCATATAGATGCTAGATTTGAACCTTTCAGGCCTCGATTCTGCCAGAGCCAAGGAACAAAAAAGCCGGGACGAAACTGCCCCGGCTCGCAAAAGATACCTGCATTCAAACTTAGCCACGACGGCGGACCATCACACAAGCCAGACCGAAGCAACTAGCGAGCAGCCCGAAGGCGGACAACTCGGGAACTGCAACCAGTCCTACATTGTCGATGCTGAATTCCACATCGCTGTCCGATTCACCGGTGAAAACCACGGCGTAGTAATCGTATCCGCTGACTCCCAAGTCGACCTCGATACTGACCGAGTCGAAAGTATTGTCGGCGGCAATTCCCAAATCGGTGGCCGCTGCGGTGACCCCATCATTGACGAGGATGATTTCATTTCCGCCCAGCAGAGAGCTTGCGCCGTTGATGAAGACGAGATTGAGGTAGGCGTCATTGCTATTGGCCAGATCGACCTGCGGCGAAGTTTGGCCGTCATTCCACCCGAGCAGGTACACCGCCAGATCATCATTCCCTGCAACTGGAGTCGCCGATATTTTGATGTCGAACTGGAAGTTGAAGAGCCCAGTGTTGGTTTGGTTGTCGAAAACCGACTGGGCCAGTGCGCGTGCTCTCTCTCTATCCGTACCATCGACCGTGTCTGCGCCGAGGTTCGCAGCACCATCAGCAATGACCCAGTTTTCATACTCGACTTCTACGTCGTTGAGCCACTCTCCGGTGCTAGTCTGAAGGGTCTGGGTTCCGTTGCCGTCGTCATCAAAGGAACCGTCGAATCCCGGGTCCACGAAAACCACCGAAGCATGGGCTGACAGTGCGCAAGCAAGAAAAACGGATGTGATAACGGAGAGGAGCTTCATTGAACGATCTTTGAATTTGAATGAAAGAATCATATTATAATGGGGATGTTTACTGATAGAAATTCGCTTTTCGCGGCGTAGCCGCCGGGGTAAGGTAGTTATATATGATTTTATGAGGATAGGGCGGCGATTTAATAAAAATATACGTTAGTATTTACTTCCTTAAAAGTTCCGTCAAAAAAAAATAAAAAAGCCACTCGTATCTTTTTGCTCATCTTCCCTTCCCCACCACCGACTCAAAGGTCGGCCCGACGCGGATTTCGTCGAACTGGCCCTCGCCGCTGAGCACCAGACGGCTGAGCTTGCTCTGGTCGATGTTTTCGGGCGGCTTGAAGTTGCGTCCTCCCTTGTCGGGCAGCACCAGGTCGGGGCCGACGAAGTAGGGCTCGAGGGTGTCGTTCTCGCCGTCCTTGCCCCAGGTGATTTTGATCACGACCAGCGTGGGGTTGTCCTGACGGATACTGGTAATCCGCACCCCTCTCGCCTTGCCGTCGAGAACCATGACCGTCTCATACTCGCGCCTACCAGCGCGCATGCCGACTCCTTGCTGCATGTCTTCGCTGCGCAGGGTCACCGCTCCACCACCCCCCGAGCGATGCTCTTGCCCGGCAATGTCGCTGACAACGAAGACATAGCTCATCCACATCGTGGCGCCGTCTTCGAGCAGGCCGGCCTCCTTAAGGCTTCCGTCGAGCTCGATGTAGGCGCCTCCGCTCCAGCGGTGCGTGGCACAGCGGTTGCCGGTCACGGGCAGCTCCCCGTAAGCGATGCTTTTGGGCAGGGTGGCGGGTGCCCGATCCGATTTTTCCTCTGAACCGATGAAGACGTAGCTGCCCTTGGTGCCGATGGCGCCACTCTTGCCGGTGAGCAAGGGAGCCTCTCCGACCTCTGCAGGGTAGTCGAAGGGTTCGTAGATCAATGCTCCCTTGGGATCGATCGGTCCGCGGTTCACCACCACGGTCGCCGGCGTCGCGTCGCCGGGAGTCGGCTTGACCGCATAGGTCACCTTACCCCGGGCAGGCGCCTCCGTATCCTCAAAGCTGCGTGCATCCGCGGGAATATCGTCCGCAATGAGCTTGTTATCCCGCGCAACGAGAAAGCCATCGTAAGGACCGCGCGCCTCCCAACTGAGCATCACCCCGTCCATGCTGCGGTAGGCTAACAAGTCGGTGGGTGAGGTGTCGCAGGAGGCACTGAGTTCCTGCTTTCCGGAAGGCAGGCTGAGCACCACCTTGTATTCGTTGGCACCCGGCAGGGCTGCGGTGTCGAGGTAGGTGGTTTGGGTCGGGGAAAGATCGGCGCCGAGGCTCTTGCCGTTGCGCAGGATGTCAATGCCCCTGGGCTTCTCGCTGCCGAGTTGCCAGAGCAGTTGGACGCCCTCTTCGGTGCCATGAGCCACCAGGTGGGAGGGCAGCTTGGGCTCGTCGAGCTTTTGCATTTCGGAGGCCATCGCCCGGCCGATATTGAAGTAGCTGCGGGCGTTGCTGTTCCAGTGGTAGTCGACCTTTTCGGTGGGCTTGCCATCCTTGCCGAACTTGAACTGCATCTTGTCGGGACCGTAGGGCTTGTCGGTGTCGACCACGGCCACATTACCGGCGAAGTCGGGATACTTTCCTGTGTCCGCCATCGCGCGCTGGCCGTCCTTGATCGGACTCTCGCCACCGATGTTGCCGCTGGTGGCGATCACGAAGGGCAGCTTGGGAATGCCGAGGCCGTGTTCCTCGCTGCGGATGTCCCGGATAAAGGCTTCCATGTTGGCCTCGTAGCTTTCCGGGACCCCATCACCGTATTGGTCGTTCCATCCCTGGTGCCAGCCGAAGCCGGCGATTTCGACCCCCTGCCCTTCGTAGTCGGGAAAGAAGCTGTCGATGTTTTCAATGACCTGGCGGACCACCTTGAGCAGCTGCTGGTAGTAGTAGCCCTTGTCTTTCGGCGTGAGCGGCTCGGGATACTTGCCCACACTGGGAGGGCTGAAGTCGTAGTTGAGGCTCTTGCCGCCCCAGGCCACCTTGATCAGCAGGACCTGCTCCCCGGTGGCATCGCCGATCACATGACCGAAGCCAAGTTCGGGACCGATCTGGCTGCCCGAGCCACCATAACCCGGCTTCAAGGGACCGTGGCGGAGATCTCCCCAAGGATGGGAATCGTAGTGAATCCAGACGTCATCACGCTCCACCCACTCGCCATCGTCATTGACCAATGACTGAAATTCCTTTTCCGGGGCGTTGTTGACCAGGGAGCGGAGCGAGTTGCCTCCATCCCCTTCGACACTAGCCTTGCCCTGCATGTTGGACTGCCCGGCGAGGATGTAGATTTTGACGGGTTCCCTGGCTTGAAGTGGCGCCGCCATCAACAGCGAGGCCGCCAACAGAGTCAGGCAATGAAGTGATTGGGTGAAGTGTTTTTTCATGATTACGTTCAGTTTCGAGAGATTGAATGAGGCCGGCGAGGATGAGTTCTTAGTCGAGCGGCACGGTGCCGACCATCACGCTGGACAGCGTGGGCCCGATGCGAATTTCATCGGCCGTCTCGGCCGTCACACCATCCACAAAGAGGTACAGCGTATCGAGCGCACTCTGATCAAAGGCTTCTTCCACCACGCAAACCGGGGTTTCCAGCAACATCGGACCATAGATCGGCGCATCATACACACGGTGGATTTCCATCTTGTCGGGATCCGCCCCGCTCTTGCCCCAGGTGAAATGGCCGACAATCATGTGGGGCGCGGTTTTACTAAAACGGAGGTCCTGGGAGCGCGACCAGGGGTTGCGGTTCTCCCCTGTCCTTTCGCCATTGAATGTGGCAAAGATGGTTCGTTTGCGGGCGTCGCCACTGAAACCAATGCTGGTATCGGCTCCACTCAGTGCGAAACTCACCTCGGGCCTCACCATCATCAGGCTGAACCAGAGCTCGCCACCATCATCGAGCAGCTTGTGCTTGGCCAGCACTTGGGGATCCAGCTTGCGGGTCGCACTCCGGTGCCGGTGCCCCACCATGTGACCTCCAGAAGCGGGCAGGCTGGAGTATTGAATCGAGGGAGTCTGGGTGACCTTGTGCGCACTGACCGAAACCTTATAGTGGTCGGAGCCACCCTCCTTGCCCACGATCCACGGGCCGACAAAGCCGAAGGAGCCACCTCCCTCTTTCCCGTCAAGCACACCCGCCGGGTAATTGAAAGGCTCGTAGACCGCAACACCGACATCCTCATCGGACACCTTGAAGCCCAGCTTGCCAGTTGCCGATTTGCCCTGGCCGTCCATAACAATGTATTCGAGATGGTCGAAGCCGTTGAAGCCGAAGTTGGCCGTATAGACCAGAGGCGCATCAATGGCGATGCGGTTCTCAATGTCGCGACCATTGACATCGGTCAGCCGGCCGTGTTCGGGCTGCTTCTTGATGACATAGCCGAGCGCATCACCATCCGGATCCGATCCGGTCAGCGTGAACGTCATCGGCTCCCCGGGCCGCACCTCGCAGTGTCGCTCCACGGCCTGTGGTGGCTGATTGGCGGGCATCTTTCCGGCGGCGTTGTAGAGGTCGACGTGGATGACTTCGCGCACCACGGACAAGCCCAGGGAATCGGTCATCTCGACCTCAAAGGCGTATTTGCCGGGCTTCTTGCCGGTGAAGGTGATCGTCATCGCCTTGGCTCCGGCTGAGGCGTTCGGCGTGAAAGTGACTTCACCCGCCCCATAGAGTTTTCGCCAGGTATAGATGGTTTTTTCCTCATCGCGCACACCATAATTGGTGGCGTCCACCACGATGCGTGTCTTGTCGTCCGGCAGTTTCAGCGCTTCATGCTCCACCTTGACGTCATTGATCACCATCAACTTGTCGACTTCCTCGGGCGCTTCTCCATTCTGGATCACATCGACCAGCTCCCTGACGTCAACGGTATCGATCAGCAACAACTCACCTACCTTATTCATGAGATCGTAGGTCGACCCCATGCCCATCGCAGCTTTTCCGAACTTCTGCGGGACCTTCTTTTTGATCGCCGCGGTGGCATCATGGGTCATGCCCAGAAGCAAGGCTTCCTGGAAGAGATGCTTGGACAGGGCTTGCTGAGCCGCGGGCGGGGCACCCCGGCCGAACATGGAATCCGCCGGGGGTGGCGTCTCGATGTTGTCCACGACGAGATCGGCAACCGCTAATGTCTCTTGCTTGTCGAGCTTATTCAGCATCTGGGCCGATTCCGCGCGCGCCATCCCGGACGGAGTCCTGAGCATGGAGCGAACGGCGGGGATGAGCTTGCTGCGATCCACTCCTTCAAGTCCCGTATCATTGATGATGTCAGCGATAAGTATGGACATCAATGCATGCGACCACTGCAGCGGATCTTCCTCATCGACCGGGAAAGTGGGTCGCTCAATCGCGACAATCGCTTCCATAACGGCATCCAGATGTTCTCTGGCCTCGCTACGATCGAGTGCGCCCAGCACCTTGACGGCGGCAAAGCGGATATATGCCGTGTCGTGCTGTAGAAGCGAGACCATGCCCCTGGCAACCTCCTCGTTCTTCATGGACTTCACCGGACCCTTGGCTTTTTGCTTCACCCTCATCAGCACGGCACAGGAACCGACCCGCGCCAGGATCGGCGCCGACTCATCCAGTACGATGGCCAGCAGCTGATCGATCAGCGCGGCGGCCTCGGATGGATCCGACTTCGCTAGGATCCGCCCGGACAGTTCATTCGCAATCTTATGCCTCATCATGCCCTGAAAGCCTGGGATGGCCGCAATCAACTGAGCATCCGTAGCTTGGGCCGGATCCAATTTTTTGGCCATCAGCAGCTCGCGGAACTCCTCCCGGCTCAACTCAAGCTCCGGATCCCTGTCCCGCCCGGTGATCACGAGCTGCTTGAGGGGCAGCGCATAGGCGAGCATGGCGGTGGCCCAATAGCTGAAATCCTCGTAAGGATTGCTACGTGCGTCGTAGATGCGGCTGTGGTCCCAGCTACGCTTCAAATCGAGGTGCCAGCGGATTTCACGAAATTGCAGGTTGGCCGCCGCGGGGCCAACGACATCGGCACCCAGGGGATGGAACATCTGTCCGAAGAATGGACCTCCATGAGCATAACCGCGCTTCCCGTCGGTTGAGAGCGCAGCCTTTCTGGCAAAGAACTTGGCCTTATCCGCCTGGTCCTTTTCCAGGGAGAGGGCCAGTGCGGGCATCGCGCACTTGCCGTTATAGTCACCAAGACCGTCAATGATACCGTAGGAGTGCTCGCCATAAGGCGGGGTCCCCTTGAAGGCATGATGACCGAAGTAGATTTCCTGGACCCTGTGGGATTTCTCCACAATCTCGCTTTTCACCCCTGCCTCGCGCGCCAGAGACAGTCCGAGATAGCCCAGGGCCGAACTGCAGTTGATCGGCCCATAGCCACCGATCCTCCCGTTACCGCCTGAGGGAAGCTGCTCGCAGAAGTCATGGCCTGTGGTGCCAAACCAGCTCACCCCCCTGGCGTGCCTTTCGGCCAGTTCGACCAGCTTGGGAAAGATGCTCTTGTCCTTGGTCGCCATGTAGTATTCGGCAAGGGAGATCAACTTCGCACCGGAATGCCAGGCGCCATCATCACCGATCTTGATTTCGTGAGCCCATTTTCTGGCGAGTGCCTGATGCTTGTCGTTGTCGGGGTTGGTCGGATCGTTGGCCGCCAGCAGGCAAAGGATGCCAAAACCGACCGAGTCGACTTTTTCCTGCCGGGCCAATGCCGCAATGCCCTTGCGGAGCACGTTCCGGCTTTTGGGGCAATTGTAGGGTGCGGTGGCCGAGTAGCGGCCCAGGTATTCCAGTTGGATGGGCACGGTCCTGGTCTCGCCCTTACGCCAGATCAGCAGATTGAGGATGGCCGGGTTGCGGGCCTCCGCCTCGTTGATCGCATTGGCCATGGGAATCCACACATATTGGCCCAGGGGAAGAAGCGGCACCTCTTTCGCTCCGGTCCCATCTGCGCCCAGAATCACGTCGCCCACTTCCAGCACCCCATCGGCCGGGGAACCTTCCTCGACCTTTTTCACCAGAATCTGACGCACAAACTTGCCTTCCTGTGTGCGCTGCCGCGCGCGCCAAGCGGCGCAATGTAGCCCGACGGGGCCGATCTGGCGCTCATTCTTGCGGGTCAGTTCTCCCCCTTGAGTCAGATCGGGAATGGGCTGCTTCGGACCGTCCTCAGCCCGGGTAGGAAGCAACAGGCTGAACAGGGTGAGTAGAAAAAGGAAACGGGTGATGAATAAGGATTTCACGAGTGATGGATTTCATGGCGATGGGTCGCAACCTTTGGAATGCGACTCCTTGCCGTCTTTTTAGATCGGGTATAATTAAACAGTGTTCCAGATTATCTTCACCCACCATCCCGTATCTTTTCTATCATGTTAGGCGGATTGTACGATACCAACGCTCACCTATTACTGGCAAAACAGGTCGGGACGGCAGCCCTCTGCGCTCCGCGATACTTGCCTAACGTGCCGGACGCATGAGGGCATGACGCCCTACTCTTTTATCAAGTCTTCAATCGATATGAGCCGATCGAGTCAGTCATTGGTATTCGCTGCGACGCTCCTCCCTGCCCCGATCAGTTTTTGTCCTGTATCGCCTTAGCCTCTTGGTGAATCGACGGCGTGCTACCCTGCAGCAGGTTCACGAGCTTGCGCGCCATGGCATCGCCTGTCAGGTAGGCGAACTTCGCCGCACCATGATAATGCGTGGGGTCCTTGCTGGTGGCGCGACCAATGATCCGTTCGGCCTCCCTGTATGCTTCACTCTCTTTGCCGTATGCAGCGGCAACCGATTGCTTCATACCGAGCTCAACGGGAAAGTATTTCAAGGTATTGACCAGATCGACACGCCCCTTCAATTCCGGGTGCTCTGCGGCATGGAGCATGCCGCTGTTGACCTCGCCATTGAAGCTATTGAACGCCCAGGCCTGGTGGCCCAGCAGGCCGCAGATCACCGGCAATTCGGGTGCCTTCACTGCCTGGCGAAAGTCCTTGATGAAGTGGACCAGTTGCTTGCCATAGTCCTCGTTGCCCGCATCGTTCCAGCCTTGAAACCAGACCAGGCCGGCCAGTTCATAACCCACTTCCGGATTATAATCAGGATGGTATTTGCCGGGGTCAGCCAGCACCTCGCGGATGTGACCCAGCGCCCAGCGCAGGCGATCGCCCATGGGCTTGTCGTCGGTCGCCAGTGAGGGCGGACGCCAGTCAGTATGCAAGCTGGTGCCTCCCCAAGCGCATTTGACCAGCAGCACCGGACCATCGACCAGATCCTCGAAACTGATACCGAAGGGATATTCGGGACCAACACGGGACGGGCCTTTACCGTAGCCAATGGTCAACGGGCCGTGAGTCACAGAGCTGTACTGCACCCCTGCATCCTTCACTTTCTTTCCGGCCACCTCGCCGAAAGCCGTGATGTAGGTCCGCTTGGCAATCGGCAGGTTGATGGCATCCTCCAGCAACTTGGCATGCTCCAGGCGGTTCTCCGCCTTCGGCCGGGGACTCCCGGCAAGTTGTTTTTCCAGGGCGAGATAATCCTCCGCTGTTGCTCCGTTGAGAAACAAATCGCGCACGCGCTTGAGATCGCCCGCGATCCCCTCATCGCGCTTGGCGATCAACTGCAGTGCCTTCTCCGGGTGAAGCTTGTTCTCCGGTGACTCGATGTGTTCGGCCATGCGCTTGTAGAGACCCGCTTCCTCCGCCTTTTGATGGAGGAAGATGGTCATGAACTGTCTCGTACCCATGCCTTTGAATTGTTCTTGAAGCTGGGGAGGCGGACCCCATTCGTTTGTGTTCCAATCGTTGTTCTCGAGCGTCTTCCCTTCTTTTTCAGCCCTGCGGCTGAAATTATCATAATACCTCGAGCGCCAGAGCCGTCGCAGTTCACTGCGCTCCTCAATCAGGGCCTTGCCCCTGGCGTTGTACGCCTCTGAGCCCGTGGCAAAACGGATTCCCGACCAGTAGAACTCCTTCCAGTTGAAATAGCGACTCTTCGCAGTCGCCGTCCTGGCGGGCGGAACATACACTGGCTGGGTCAGGTACCAGCCCGTCCCGGGATGGAAGTGGCCCACCATGTTCGACTGCCCCATCAGGAAGACGATCTTCAGTTTTTCCCCCTGACCTGGTGCTTCATTCGCCGAGAGCATTGGGGCCGTCACAAGCAGAGCCAGACAGGCGGGTGAGAGTTTTCGGAATCGTTGAATCACATTTTTTAGCATACTATTATATCATTATTTGTGGAGCCGCCCCGAACAAACCGGAAGGAAGCAAGGTCAATCCGGATTAGGAAAAAAGACGTTGATATTGCCTCACACGGATTCGGATTTTGGGTTTCATTTGCGCCAGCCTTCAGTCGCCCACTTTCACTGGGACTATCAGCCCGTCGTCCGCCGCATCATGCGCTGGGTCAATAACATGGCTCGTGGGATCGGCGACCGGCGCAGCAGCTTTACCAAGGCTGAATTTATAGATGGAGTCACCATTGGTCCGCCGCCTGAAGGATAAAATACTATGATCGGACTTCTTACAGCCTAAGCCGACTGCTCGCGGATCGTGGCGAAGGCCTTGCCCACTTGGTCGATTTCGGTCCACCTGCCCTCGATCTCGATAGGTCCCTGATAGCCGCCCTGGCGAAGTGCCTTGAAATAGGGGCGGAAGTCCTGCCCCTCAATCCCCGGAACGGTGCGCCCCCTGGACTCGGCGATTTCCACCATCTCGACAAGATGTGCATACTTCTGAAAATACTTGGGTGGATCCTGCATACTGGAACTGTGGTAAATATCGGCCAAGGCACGTATGTGCGGATGGTTGACCTCGGTCACAATCTCGCCGACTTCATGGAAGCGGCTAAGATAATTGCATTCCCGCTCCTGCAGGTTCTCGACCGCGACGATCATGCCCTCGTCCCCGGCGATGTCCCCCATCCGTTGAAGCAGAGCGATGAACTGCTCGTCGGCCTGAGCCTTGCTCCAGCCTTCGGGAATCCTGCGTGAGGCACTGCTCCCAAAAATGATGCGCTGGACCCCTGCCCGCTTGGCCCGCTGAAAGGCGGTTTTGGAAAATTTGAGTATATTCTCCATCTTCGCCTCCGGACCAACGGAACGCAGTTCCGGCCCCTTGAGGAAGTTGTTGCAGCTGAGCGCGGGGATGGGTGATTTTTCCAGCTGCCTCAGTTCTTTTTCAAACGCTTCGACCGGCTCTTTGGGCTTGAGGAAACGATCCACACGCAACAAGAGAAACTCGGCACCCTGTTCAGCCACCGCCGCAGCCTTGGCCAAGGGGGCGTTGATCCCGAATTTTGTAAAGAGCGGACCTTTGCTTGCCTTGTTGCCTGCGAGGCTTTGGCAACCGAAGAATGGCAGGCCGAGACCGGCCACCAAGCCGGATTGGATAAATTTTCGTCGTTCGAGAGGATTGTTTGTGGGCTCTTTCATTTTTCAGTTGGGTCGCGGCATCTATTTCGGGCGCGATGGGTTTGTGTGACTTATGAATCAATTGTGGAATCCAGTCATATCCATATGGGGCGGCAAAGGAATTTGCGTTCTACTCACAATAAATTGCTTTTATCAGCTCCTCCCGGACGAGCCGACGCATCGGATTGCAGCTAGAGACACCATCGATACGACCATCGATACAGATTGCCCAATAAAGCCCATGGGTGACTGGATATCCGGGATCGCGTGCCATAATTTACATTTGGTTTCGGGCTTAAAGAAAACGGTAATGTCGCTGTACCTCGGTAGCGTGTCTAGAATTATAAAGATCAACATCTCGTATCTTATGAATCATGTTTCCGAGACGAAAAAATTATACCACTTCGAAGAAGCGCTCATTCGGGATAAAAACTTTGACCGCATGCCTGGCCAAGAGGAGTTCCATCTTGCTGCATGGCAATTTTTTGAATTTCTTGCTCCCGGGTAAGCATTCAAAAAAAACATAAAGCTAAGAGCAGTTCTATCCTACATCATAAACGTGAAGACTTACACGATACCCGAACAGGTGGCCAACCACTTGCGTAACGAAATGGCCAGAGGGCGTTGGCTCAATGAAATGCCGGGCAGAGATGCTTTAGCGAAAAAACTTGGCGTGAGCCCCCGCAGCGTACAGAGCGCCCTCGATATTCTGGAAAAAGAAGGGTCGCTTGTGCCTCAGGGGCAAGGGCGCAGTTGCCTGATCAATCTGAAAAAAAACCGCAAGCGCACCCAAGCCATTCGCATTGCGGTCTTGTACTATTCGAGTCTGGATTTGTCCCTTGAGTATGAACTGCGGCACGAGCTGGAACGATTGGGATATACGGTGACCTTTCCCTCCAAAGGGCTCCATGAACTGGGGATGAAAACGACCCGTATCAAAAAGATAGTCCGGAACGTCGATGCGGATATGTGGATCGTCTACGCTGCTTCAAAAGAAGTACTGCAGTGGTTCCTGGACAATAAAATCAAGGTTTTCGCGATCGCCGGTCGACATGTCGGACTTCCGATAGCTGCAACCGGTCCGGATAAGGCAACTGCTTACAAGCAAACGACTCGGATGCTCATCCAAAAGGGACATCATCGCATCGTCCTTGCCTGTGCACGGCATTTGCGGATTCCAGATCCGTCGAAGCCAACCGCCAGATTCCTTGAAGCACTTCGTGAGGCCGGTATCCCCGGAGGAGAATTCAATCTGCCTGATTGGGATGAAACTCCTGAGGGATTTCAGCGATTGCTGCATTCTCTCTTCAGTGCCACTCCGCCAACAGCGCTCATTCTGGATCAGCCAGTACTATTCCACTCGACCTATTATTTTCTCGGCCAGCGCAATATTAAAGTCCCTCAAGACGTCTCACTCGTTTGTACCGATCCGGATCCGAATTTCACATGGTACAGGCCGAGTGTTGCTCATCTGGACTGGAAGCTTGGGCCCGTTGTCAGGCGTATTGTAAAATGGGTCGATCACGTGACCTCGGGTATCGATGATCGCCGCCAGAGTTATTCCAAAGTCAGATATGTGCCCGGTGAGACAGTACGCGCCCTCAAATAGCGACTGATATTGTTTTGGGCGGAAGTATGTATCTTTTCTTCGAGAAGGGCGCATACGGATAAGACTTCTCAGCCGGTTGCCTTCCAAACTGTCTTCGCACCCGTGCTTTGGTTGAGCGGAAGTTGAATGCTAGCCCGAATGGCACTCGATTAAGCAACGCCGAGAATGGTTTAAACGTTTTATAGGTAACGTTGGAGTCCTGCCTTTAGCCGTTTCAAAGCAAGAGAGAGTCCGCCTAAACGCGGAACTCCAAACCGAACAATTTAACCCATTCCCATTTGGGCTAGAGCATTCTGCGTTTAGGTAGACGTGCTGGCTGGGAGGTCACTGAAGCCAACACACACGACTCTCAGGCAATCCGGGCGCTGGTAGATCCGGCCGATGGAGTGCTTTATGCAGACAGCGCCTACAACAGTTGGCTCATGCTCGATTGTGAGAACTAATAAAAAAAGCCGCTGCGATTGCAGCGGCTTTAAAATGAATAGATCGACTGCCTTAGCGACGACGACGGATGAGCGCCAGACCGGCGAGGCCGATCAGGGCGAAGGTGGAGGCTTCCGGGACGGCTTGAATTTGAAGTGCACTTAAGCCAAGACGAACGTCATCATTGAAGTCCGGGTCGGTAGATTTTCCGCCTACGCCTGTAAAAGAGATCGTTCCTGCTCCATCGGCTACCACATCCTCAAACACAATGTAATTCACACCTTCCTCGAAAGTTGTCCCATTGCGAGTATTGTAACTGCTCAGTAACTGGGTGGTGGCAGATGCTGTGGTGTTGTTCGCCGTCCAGTAACCACCAAGGCGCTCACGCGCTGTGCCATTATCCCGATAAGCCATGATCCAGATGTCGTAAAGGCCGTCTGCAGCCAAGCCACTGATATCGACGTTACGTGTTTCGCCCCGGCCGAAGTCGGTCAGGCTCCCCCTGAAGACACCTAAATCAGAGCTACTACCACCCCGACCCTCTGAGAAATCGGTAAGAACTTGAACCGTCGTACTGGCGCCTGTCGAATCCACCACAGTTCCGGAGGTGTCTTCGTCTGCGTATTGGTTCCAACTGGTGTTGGCACCCCCTGGAGGGCCGAAAAGTTCGGCCTCACTCACGGGGCTTTGAGTGCCACCTGTAAATTGTAAATAATTGATATTAATCAACTGCCCATATGCAACTGGGCTAAAGGCTAAACACGTGAGTAAGGTAGCTAATTTTAGTTTCATGGTTTTTTTTCGTTCGTGTTAAATTTCGGGTATAAATGCAACTAACTGGGTATTATTAAAAAACCTTATTCGCTCATCCATAAAAAAAACAAAAAGTTGGCCGTATCTTTTGGGTCAGGTGGGGTTGCCCGACATTAACCTTCATTTGGCGGTGGCTTGCAGTGCAGAAATATGCTCCGCGCAGCTCAGACCAAGGAGTTTAACACTGGGCATCGAAGTGCCAGCGATCCATGGCTTTGAGGCCCTCCGAGGAGGCAAAGCCGGCATGGGCCACCGCCTCAGGCAGTTTGGCCAGTTGGTCGGTAAATGATCGGCAGTTTATGGATGCCGCCCGCCACAAAAGCCAGGTCGGGGCTCTCTAGCGACCTGTCCTGCATAGCCTGAAAAGCAAAGCATGGGAGCGGTTGTGAAAGAATAAATGAAACGTGTGAAACAGAAATTACCTGCCGAATTCGATGCCACCGACACTCTGGAAGCTATATCCATGCAGAGACCTCAACTCCGTTTACTCCTAGTAGCTCACTACTTGAGACGCCTCGGTATTGTTTCCCCTGCCCGACCACCGACTCAAAGGTGGGGCCGACGCGGATCTCGTCGCAACCTCGAAAGGGGGCAAGCCTCCCTACTGACTGTCGATGCTCCTTTTCAACATGGTATATTATACAAGTCGCAGCATCCGGGGTCACTCGGATGAATCACGCTTTTTGAGTCCTTAACTTAGCGCCATTCGTGTATTATTCCGACAGGATGTACATCTGATCGACGGACAGTGTATCCAGTGTTCGATTGCCTGCGGTGGTGTCGGTATCGAGCACCCGGACATGAATGATTCCGCTGGTGCCACCCGGGAGGGTAAAGCTCTGCGCCGTGTTGTCATCCGCTGTCTTGGTCACCGTCAGCATATCGGTATAGACGCCGTCCACGCCTGTGCTTGAGTAAGCGAAGGTGAAGTTATCCCCTTCCCCGTTGGCGCTGTGATGCGCCTCCACGTTGAAGCTTACCGTCGTGCCTCCGGCCACATCGAACTCCCACTTGTGTTCGAGAAAGCTGTAGCGGTCGGTCGGCTTACCGTTGGATTCCTCCTCGGTGATGGTCTCGTAGTTGTTGTCCGAACTGAAGGTATCCGTGATCGTGCCGCTGACAGTGCCGTCGATCAGGGTCTCCGCGTAAGCGTAATCCTCCACGACCAGTCCGAACACTTCGATATTCAGATTCGCTGGGGTCGTATTGGTACCGTCGCTGGCACTGACCATGAAGCTGTTACTGCCCACATCCGCACTGCCCGGCGTACCGCTTAAGGTTCCGTCAGAAGCCACTGCGAGCCAGGCCGGACCGTCCACCTTGGCGTAGGTGATCGTCTCGCCTTCCACATCGCTGGCACTTCCGGCGATCGTATCGCTGTAGGCTGCGTCCTCGGTCGCCTCGCCCGTGCTGAACGGATCGCTGGCAAAGACCGGCGCGTCATTGATCGGATTGATCGTGATCGAGACCGTCGCGGTGTTCGAGTCCACCGTGCCGTCATTGGCCTTGAAGGTAAAGCTGTCCGTACCGTTGTAGTTGCTGTTCGGCGTATAGGTCAGGCTCGGAGCCGTACCGCTCAGGATACCATTCGAAGGTGCGGCGACCACGCTGTAAGTCAACGTATCACCGATATCCACATCGCTGGCCGTCAGAGTGACCGCAGCAGCAATATCCTCATCTGTGCTGACCGACTGGTCGTCCGCAACCGGCGTATCGTTGACCGCGTTCACCGTGATCGAGACCGTCGCGGTGTTCGAGTCGACCGTGCCGTCGTTCGCCGTGAAGGTGAAGCTGTCCGTGCCGTTATAGTCCGCATTTGGCGTGTAGGTCAGGTCCGGAGCCGTGCCGCTCAAGCTGCCATTGGTCGGACCAGTGACAACCGTGTATGTCAACGTGTCGCCGACATCCACGTCGGTGGCGGTCAGCGTAACGACCACCGAACTGTCTTCGTCCACGGTTGCCGAGTCGTCATTGGCCACCGATGCATCATTGGTATTGATCACTGTGATGTTCAGCGTGGCTTCAACCGCTGGAGCCGTGCCGTCGCTCACACTCACCGTGAAGCTATTTGCTCCAACGTCATCATTGGTCGGCGTACCATTGAGCGTTCCGTCGCTGGCCACGCTCAACCAGGTCGCCGGACTGACCAGGGCGTAAGTCAAGGTATCTCCGTCCGCGTCCGTTGCGCTGCCCGCGATCGTGTCGCTGTAGGCCGCATCCTCGGTCGCATCGCCCGCGCTGAACGGATCGCTGGTGAAGACCGGCGTATCGTTGACCGCGTTCACCGTAATCGATACCGTCGCGGTATTCGAGTCGACCGTGCCATCGTTGGCCACGAAGGTGAAGCTGTCGCTGCCGTTATAGTTGGCGTTCGGAGTGTAGGTCAGATCCGGGGCGGTGCCGCTGAGGGTACCGTTGGTCGGGGCCCCGGTAACCATATAGGTCAGCGCATCACCTTCGACATCGCTGGCCGTCAGCGTGACTGCAACCGCAGTGTCTTCGTTGGTTGTACCCGATTGATCGTGGGCGACCGGCGCATCGTTGACCGCGTTAACTGTAATCGAGACCGTCGCGGTGTTCGAGTCCACCGTGCCGTCGTTCGCTACGAAGGTAAAACTGTCCGAGCCGTTGAAGTTCGCAACCGGCGTATACGTGAGGTTCGGAGCCGTGCCGCTCAGGCTGCCATTGGCAGGGCCAGTAACTACAGAGTAGCTCAGCGTGTCGCCGACATCCACATCGCTGGCCGTCAGCGTGATCGCGACTGCGTTGTCTTCATCGGATGCCGCCGAATCATCATTCGCGATTGGCGCATCGTTCGTATTATTCACCGTAATGTTCAACGTGGCCTCGATTGGCGTGGCAATAATGCTATCGGTCACGCTGATCGTGAAGGGCACCGATCCTACGTCATCGTTGGACGGCGTACCGCTGAGGTCACCATTGGTGGCCACAGTCAACCAGGCCGGACCACTCACCTTGGCGTAGGTCAACGGATCACTGTCTGCATCGCTGGCTGAACCGGCGATCGAAGCATTGTAAAGTGTGTCCTCGGTGGCATCGACCGCATTGAACGGGTCGGCGGCGAAGACCGGTGCGTCGTTGGTGTTGATGACCGTGATGTTCAGGGTCGCCTCCACCGCAGGAGCCGCACCATCGCTGACACTGACCGTGAAGCTGTTGGCGCCCACATCACTGTTCGACGGTGTGCCGCTGAGGTCACCATTAGTGGCGACAGTCAACCAAGCCGGGCCACTCACCTTGGCGTAGGTCAACGAATCACTATCCGCATCGCTGGCATCATCGGCGAGTGTGCTACTATAGGCCGCATCCTCGGTCGCATCGACCTCATCAACCGGATTAGCCGTCCAAGTCGGTGCAGTGTTTGGCCCCGCTACGGTGATGGTCACTTCATCAAAGCTTTGATCCGTCCCGTCATCTGCGGTCAGGCGCAGCACATAGTCTCCTAGCGTATCGAAGCTCGCATTGGTATCAACTGCTGAAGCGTCGTCGAAAGACACCGAAGCCGGACTACTCGAGACGCTCCAGGTTGTCGTCACTGTATCGCCCACGTCGGGATCACTCACCGTGCCGTCAAGTGCGACAGTGGTAGCAAGGTTGCCCTGTGGAGCGGCATCCTTGTAGGGATGACCTGCTGGCAGGCTGGCGGCAAAGCCCCATTTGTGAGCGAGGTAGCCTTCGATCTTCTGGCGGGTCTCTGCACTGACGGTACTGCCGATGGTAATGAACTCCGCAACCGCCCCGTCGAAATCGTCGGTCGTTCCGCCAGCACCGATCATGACCCCGGATGTGGTCGTGGTCACTCCCGCAGAAACACCTTCAGCTTCATTGACGCCATTCACCCACAGCTGCTTGATGTCCTCAGTGGTCGAATCATAAGCGCCCAGGAGGGTCGTCACACCTGAGGTGTTGGGAACGTAATTTCTTAGACTCACCGCAGTGCCGTTGCTGTAAAAGCGGAACATGGCATCCGGATTGTCCCAGACCCAGGTTTGGAGGTACCAGTCTGGGTTGAGTTCAAAGAAGTCTTCCCGCTCTTCTTGAGCACGATCCCGCTGCACAACCATGAAGACAAAGGCATCGTCAATCGTGGCACCAAAAGCATTGCTGTCCTCCTGCAACGCATCAGCACCATCGAAGTCCATGACGTTGAGGCCGTTGATGCTTCTAGCTCCGGTGACCGGCTGACTGGAGGCGCTGGCCTGTTTCATGTGATTGGCGTTGCCGCTCTTGTCATTCCATTGGGATACCAAGCCCGCGGACTCAATGATCGTTGAGGCATCGCTGGCATCATACCATGCCGTCGTCGTGATGTCCGTAGGCGTCCAGGGTCCACTCGCCCCATCCAGGCTGACCGTTTGATTCGTACCCGCATCGACGCTCGGCGCGTTGTTGATCGGATTGATCGTGAGGCTCACCGTCGCGATATTTGAATCCACCGTACCGTCGTTGGCCACGAAGGTAAAGCTGTCGGAACCATTATAATCCGGATTTGGCGTATACGTGAGGTTCGGAGCCGTGCCGCTCAAGCTGCCATTGGCAGGGCCAGTAACTACAGAGTAGCTCAGCGTGTCGCCGACATCCGCATCGCTGCCGGTCAACGTGATCGCGACATCCGTGTCTTCAGCAGTCGTTGCCAAGTCATCGTTGGCAACCGGTGCATCATTCACAGCCGTGACCGTGATGCTTACCGTGGCAATATTCGAGTCCACCGTGCCGTCGTTCGCCACGAAGGTAAAGCTGTCGCTGCCGTTGTAATCGCCGTTCGGCGTGTAGGTCAGGTCCGGTGCCGTACCGCTGAGCGTGCCGTTGGAAGGACCGCTCACGACCGAGTAGGCAAGCGTATCACCCGGGTCCGCATCCGTCGCGACCAGCGTAATCCCGACAGCGCTATCCTCGTCCGTGGTCACCGAATCGTCACTGGCCACCGGTGCGGTATTGCTGGTGTCCTCCTCCACTGTAATCGTCACATCATCGAAGGGCTGCACGGTTCCGTCGTCCGCAGTCAGGCGCAGCACATACGTGCCTGCCGTATCGAAGGACGCCGTGGTATCCACCGCAGCTTCGTCTCCGAAGACTGCCGTGGCGGGCCCAGAGAAGGTGCTCCAAGTGGTCGTTACGATATCACCCACATCCGCATCCGTCACCGTTCCATCGAGGGTGGCCACTGCAGTGATTACAGTATCTGGAGTCACCCGGTTGGTCATGGCATAGAGGTGGAAGGTACTCCCGCTTGCTGGCGTAATGGTGAATTCCTGAGTGGTGGCTGTCGCCGTGTAGACACAGGTGATACGGATGCCGTTGTTATTCCCATAGACCGACTGGTTGATATCCATGAATTCGCCGCCTGTGGCACTGAATGTCTGGATACGGTCGTCGTCTTCCCAGGCGACGCTATAGAAATCGACTTGATAGGTCTCGCCGACGGTCAAACCGCTCAAGGTTACGGTTCGTGGATCGCCATTGTAGACGAATTCCTCCGCAAGGTCTTCGCTACCGTCGGTGATAAGGGCGTCATCATCACCATTCCAATTACTCTGAGTTCCGGCGATGGTCCAACCCGTTCCCGAGCTGGCGAAGGCCTCTTCGAAGGCCACACCATTCACGGTCACAGGACCGCCATGGTTGTTACCGAAGTTGTGCGCAACGGTGTAGGTGTAAGCGCTGGAGATGTCGGCATCCGCATCGCCTGTCCAAGGGGCGAAACTCCAGCCCGTCGCAACCGGTCCTTCACTCAGGGTCACGGTTTGAGCATCACCGGCCAGTACGACCGGAGCATCATTAATGGCGCTGATTGTAATGCTGACCGTCGCGATATTTGAATCCACCGTGCCGTCGTTGGCCTTGAAGGTGAAGCTGTCGGTACCGTTGTAGTCCGCATTCGGCGTGTAAGTCAGGTCCGGAGCCGTGCCGCTCAAAGTACCATTGGACGGAGCGGTCACCACCGTGTAGGTCAGCGGATCGCCGTCCAAGTCGGTGGCGGTGAGAGTGATGGCCACCGAGCCGTCTTCGTCGACCGTTGCCGAGTCGTCATTGGCCACCGGGGCATCATTGGTATTGATCACAGTGATGTTCAGCGTGGCCTCAACCGCAGTTGCGGTTCCATCGCTCACACTCACCGTGAAGCTGTTCGTCCCCACATCGCTGCTGGTCGGCGTGCCACTGAGCGTTCCGTCGCTGGCCACACTCAACCAAGTCACAGGGCTGACCAGTGCGTAGGTCAGGGTATCCCCATCCACATCCGTTGCGCTGCCTGCAATCGTGTCACTGTAGGCCGCATTCTGGGTCGCATTGCTCGTGCTGAACGGATCGCTGGTGAAGACCGGTGCATCATTGACCGCATTGACCGTGATCGAGACCGTCGCGATATTCGAGTCGACCGTACCGTCGCTCGCCTTAAAGGTGAAGCTGTCACTGCCGTTGTAGTGACCATTCGGCGCATAGGTCAGATCTGGAGCCGTGCCGGTGAGCGTACCGTTAGCCGGTCCGGTCACAACGGCATAAGTCAGCGGGTCGCCGTCCACGTCGGTGGCCGTCAGGGTCACCGCAACGGATGTGTCCTCGTCCGTGCTGACCGACTGGTCGTCCGCCACCGGAGCGTTGTTGCCCCCCGTTGAATCCCCGCCGACCACCGTGGCAAATGTTTTTCCGATGCGGATATCATCGTAGGCATGATCCCCGCGTGCATTCGAGAAAGTCAGGATATTCAAGGTGCTTTCATCCACCACCCCGCTTGCCGACACTGCATTGGCCTCAAAAACCGCCTCGTCGAGAGTCTCCGACTCCTCAAAGGCATAGACCGAGACCTTGTCCGTGGCACCGAATTCAAACTTGAGCACCACCACGTAATCCCTGTCCCCTTGACCCGGCTGATGTGCGATATCCACTTGGCTACCACCGTTGAAAACAGCGACGCTGTAGTCCGTTGAATTGGACCCCTTCCATGCCAATCCAAGGCCATCGCCTGCCCCACTTCCATAGCTGCCGCTGGTATCCAGCGCCGTGCTTCGGGACTTGAAAGAGTCCGTCGTCAAGGCCAGCGCTCCATGCTGCCCGAACGAGTAGCTCCCCTTATGCCACAGCATGCTGGCCCACAAGACTCCGTCGGCACCCGCCAGGGTGCCCGCATCCAGAGCCAAGGGGCGGTAGGACTCCCATTTATCCCCGTCATTCGCGGTTCCACCCACAAAGTTGGCCGTACCGGTTTGGGTGTCAGGAAGGTTGTTCAAAACACCGTCCCAACTCAGGGTTCCGTAACCCGTGTCCACAGGAGTGACCGCAGTCGTCTCATCGTAAACCGAGGCGGTTCCCGATTCGGGGCCATCGGCCCAAGCGCCACTCAAACCTACCCCACCGCTGGCCCCAGCCAAGGGGCCAACCGGATAGTCGAACGGCTCGTGCACGTACAAATCAGACTGGCTCTCGGTTGTTGCGCTCAACGGGCTTGATGGCGCTGTCATGTTTTTGTTCACGCTTTTGTCACGTGCCACCACGGTGAATGTAAATTCCGTTTCCGGTGTCAGCCCATCCACCGTGTAGATCGGACTATCCTGCCAGCCGCTATCCGGCGCGCCTCCCGCAGTGCAGGTGAAGTAATATTCCACACCACTGGGATCGCTGGCCGTCGTGGCAGTCATGGTGATGCTGGAATACCCCTGTGCGACCGGTGCCACATCAAAGGTCATCGGATCCGGAGTGGGACTAGTTACATCGTAGTTGTTCTCCGCAAATGCCGCCACCGACGCCAATGTGTTGCCCACACGAATGTCATCGTAGGCATGATCCCCGCGTACATTCGAGAAGGTCAGGATATTCAAGGTGCTTTCATCCACCACCCCGGTCGCCGTCACCGCATACGCCTCGAAGACCGCCTCGTCAACGATGGTCGTCTCCTCAAAGGCAAAGGCCGAAACCTTGTCCGTCGCACCGAATTCAAATTTGAGCACGAGCAGGTAATCCTTGTTTAATTGACCCGACCGTATTGCGAGATCCACTTGAGAACCACCGTTGAATACGGCGACACTATAGTCCTTTGTGTTGGTTCCCGACCATGCCAATCCAAGGCCATCACCTGCCCCGCTTCCATAGCTGCCGCTGGTATCCAGCGCCCTGCTTTTGGACTTGAAACAGTCCGTCGCCAAGGCCAGGGCTCCATGTTGCCCCCATGACCAACCCTCCTTGTGCCACAACATGCTGACCCACAGGACGCCGTCGGCACCCGCCATTGTGCCCGCATCCTGGGCCAAGGTGCGGTAGGACTCCCATTTATCCCCGTCATTCGCGGTTCCACCCACAAAGTTGGCCGTACCGGTTTGGGTGCGTGGCATATTATCCAGCACACCGTCCCAACTCAGGGTCCCGTAACCCGTGTCCACAGGGGTAACCGCAGTCGTCTCATCGTAAATCGAAGCGGTTCCCGGTTCGGGACCGTCCGCCCACGCACCCACAAAACCGGTTCCCCCGGTATTACCGGCGAGTAGACCAACCGGATAGTCAAATGGCTCATGGACGTACTGTTCGATGCCTGCGTCCGGATCCACGTTGATTGTCACCGTGGCAGTGTCCGTATTTCCTTCGCTGTCCATCACGATGAAATCGAAGCTATCCGACCCCAGCGTGTAGGTGTAATTCGCAGTATATATCAAATTGGGTGCCGTGCCACTCAGTACTCCATGCTTCGGAGAAGTAGCGACGAAATAGACCAGCGGCAAACCTTCCGGGTCGCTACCGCCGAGGGTGATCGCTGCACGCACAGCGGGAGCCACTGAGACAGTTTGCGCATTGGCCACGGGCGGGTCGTTCGCAGGCAGCGTGCCGTCGGTGTCATACAAGGTGACGGCCACCGTCTCCGAGACTTCGGTGAGTTCGTATTCATCACTGGCCACCACTTCGAAGGTGTATTTGCCGGGCGTTCCATCAAATTGAACGGTCGTGGTGGAACTGGCCGTGGTTCCATTAATACTGAAGGTCACGTTGCCCGCACCATGAAGCTTGCGCCAGGTGTAAACGGTGTCGACTTCCCCGAGGTTGGTGACGGTTGCATGCA
Organism: Coraliomargarita sinensis; assembly: GCF_003185655.1. Lineage (NCBI taxonomy): Bacteria > Pseudomonadati > Verrucomicrobiota > Opitutia > Puniceicoccales > Coraliomargaritaceae > Coraliomargarita > Coraliomargarita sinensis. The sequence goes on from NZ_QHJQ01000004.1 coordinate 294,626, forward strand.
ACTGCGTCTGGTCCGCGGGAAGGGTCAGCTGCGAATCATCCGCGCTGACCGAATCAAAGCGTTTCAATGACGTCAGCGACTCCGGATCGCTGTCGGCCGCGATCGCGTCCAGCGCCGCCTGGGCTGCAGCCTGATAACCCCCGGTGAGGAGTTTCTTGAGGAAGAATTCCACATCAGCCGACGGGGTCACATCGTCAACCGAGGCACCATAGCTGCCGAGGTTGTTGACCGCACCCGTTCTTTCGACCGAATCATTGAACAAATAAATGCTCGCCGGAACCCCATCCATGACATCGTTGGCTTGGAGATACTGGATGGCTGCCTTACGGTCGGCTCCGGCAAACATTCGATCCGCCAGAACCACGCTCATGGCGGACTTCAAAACCGTTCCCACCATGGGCTCAAAGTCCTCTGGCGCGAGGGATGGATAGGTTTGCACCAATGAGTTGCGCGTCAAGGCTTGCGGATGCTCAGCGACCGCCCGAATCGCAGGATACAGCAGGTTGCGATCGACACCATCAAGCTGGTTTCCGGCAATCACGCCTTGGGGGCCGAACGTGCCATCCGAATTGAACAGCAATCTTGATAGCTGTCCGTGGGCATGGTGCAGCGGATCCTCAGGATCGATCGGAAGCGCCGGTTTGGCCGTGGTCGCAACTGCCGACAGGATGGTGTCCAGTACAGTCAAGTTGGCCGATCGTGACAACTGTTGCATCGCTTTCGCCGATTCAAGGCGGACGCGGACATCCGCATCGGTCAGCAGCCCAGCGAGCACCGACGCACTGCTGTCATCGGCAATTCCCCCCAGAGCCATGCAAGCCCCTGCGCGCGACCTACCCCCATCCGGATCAGTCGCCATGCTGTGCAATGTCGGAAGAAGCGTGGCGTGCTCGGCAGTACGGCTGGCCAGTTCATTGGCAGCTTTTTGCTGCACATTTGAAGACCAGCTGTTCAAATCACTCAGAAGATCATTACTACTGCGCCCGGATGCATCGAAGCTAGCCGAGAACAGGGCATCCGCGACCTCGGCACTGCTCAGCCAATCCGCCGGGTCCTGATTGCGCCCGGTAATGTGCAACTGACGCAGGGGCATCGCATAGGTCAGCAGGGCTGGCGTCGACATCCAAAACTGATCTTTCCACTGCAAGCTGTTGCTTGAATCATTCACATCGTAGTCGAAGCCCCAATCCCAACGCCGGTTAAAGTCCAGCAGCCAGCTGATTTCACTGAAGTGGGCGGCCGCAGCCTCTTCGCCGCCAACGTTGGCACCCAAGGGTGTCCACAGGAAATTGAAGAAAGGACCGGTATGACCGCTCTCGCGCTCTTTGGCGCTGGCAACCGAAAGCTTGGCAAAATATGTGCGCTCGAAATCCCGTGTAGAATCGAGCGCAAAGGCCAGGGCCGCGGCACCTGACTTGCCGTTGCCTGCATGCTTTTGCGTCGTTGGCTCATGCTCGCCATAGGACATGCTTCCCCAGCCGGCATGGTATCCGACATATTTGCTCATCCGGTCGATCGCGGCATCGACCTCCGCAACGGAAATGCCACATTCCTTGGCCAGGCGCAGTCCCATAAAACAGGGCACCACGGTGGAGTTGATCACCCCATAGCCGACCCGATAGGGCCCGTTGAGGGAACCATCCGCGGCCTTGCCGGTGAGCTGGTGGCCCATGGTGCCGAACAAGCTGGTGCCGTTCGCAATCTGGATCGCCATCGCCTCAATGGTCGGCAACACGCTGGCGTCGTTGGTCTGCAGATAGTATTCCGTGAGTACGGTCAATTCATGCCCGAGCTTCCAGGAAATTTTACTTTCCCTGTCGATATCGCCGGACTTCCAGAAATCAATCCTCGCCTGATCCACGATCAAGCTGGTGGCATAGGTCTGGGCCTGACTCTGGCGCGCCGCATTCTTCGGATTCGACGGATCGTTGGCCGCCAGCAAAGCGAGCGCAGCCATGGAAAACTTCCCGGCGTCTTCATTGGCCATGATGTAATCGAGCCCATTCTCAAGGATGGCTGCCGACTTGGCGCAGTTGTAGGGCGCCGTGGCCGAATAGGCTCCGAGATATTGTAGCGGCACCTCTACCGTGGTAACGATGTCATCCCGCCATCTCAGCAGCTTGAGCACAGCCGGATTATTGGCCTCCGCATCCCCGATCGCGAGGGCCAGAGTCTTGCGCGCATCCGAAGTGAACTCCACAGGTTCGGCCCCGGTTCCATCCGCCCCGAGAATCACATCGCCCACGGCCAGGATGCCATCCGCAGGCGAGCCGGTCTCAACCGTGGTCACCAGAATCTGGCGACTGTCGCGAATGGGGCGATAGAGGTAGCCCCGCATGCCCGTCGGCCCGAGGTTGTAGCGGTAATCGTGGTCCGGCACCCCACCATTGGTCAAATCCGGCGGTGTCGCGTGGGACACGATTGAAAACAATGGCAGCAGGAAGCAGAGAAACAGAGTTCTCTTGAAGGAGAATACTTTATTCATAGTTAGGGGAAGTAGACTTAGGATAAGGTTTGTAGGATCAGACCTGGAAACTTGAATTAGATGAATGATTCCAACCTAAGCTAATACGAGATATTATTGTCAGTCTTGCTCGTATCTTTCCGGTCATGCTTTGAGCAAGAAGCCATAATGATAACCTGCATCTTCTTCCACTTCCTGCGGCTTAAAACATGTCGGCCATCAAATGATTCCAGCTATTTTCGCTCACTTCAAACGAGGGCAGACAAACACCGGAATGATCCGCTTTTTTGCTCCCCAAAGACGTTCGCTCACTTGGCGCCTGTAACGACGAAGAAACAGGAGCTAATACCGATTAATATGTTATGATCCGAAGGGTCGCAGGGCCCTGGAAGCGCTTGCTGGAATTACGTAGTGCGCCGCTTTAGCAAGCACTCCGCAGGCAACTTGGGTAGCGCTACGTGGCGCACGACGAACTTTTTACAGGCAGTTAAAGGTCAAAACTGTATGGCACTAACTTAAGCATCTAAATCGAACTTTCATCTTATATTTACAGATTTTAGGCCATCCCAACCCGGACGCCTGAGGGCAGGACGTCCCTACCTGCATATCGGATCAACACTTGGTTTCGAGGGTAGGGACGGCTGCCCTCAGCCGTCCGCGATCAGTTCGACCAGCAAGCCAATTCTCCCCGTTTAATTTCTTAAGTTAGCGCCATTCAGGTCATAACTTTTTAAAATTAGTATAAGGTTCAAAGTGGATTTCGAGCCTGCCGAATCTGGACCCTGCGGGGGAAAGGCACCTTCACCATCTCCTAGTTGGTGGAATCCGGATCGGAATCCGCCACCCAGGTGGGTACTGTCCCGCTGTCGGTGAAGTCGCTGGGATCCGTCGAAAACTGCACGGTATACCTCACGCTGCCCGAAGTTCCGTGGTCCTTGCGCCGCAGGAAGTAGAATTCCATCACACGCCCTGCCCCTTTCTGGACGAACGACCCGCCGTTGGAAGAACCATCGGTGGCAAGCTTGGGCTTCCCTCCCAGAGAAGAGGGTCTCCACTCCCCTTCTGGATCTTCCATGAACGACTCCCGGTAATGATCGACTCGGTCCAACCTGTGGGGAAGTCCGCCGATCCAACGAAACTTTCATCCAGCATGCTAACTGCATGCACATGACTGGTTAGGAGCGCCAAGGACAACAGAGCAGAGAATTACAGATTGATTGAAAAGGTACAAGTGAAGCCAAAGACTTGTGCTGGACCAATTGGTTGATGCCAATCACTAAGGAAGCCTTTCTTCAAACCGTAATAAAAAAAACGAAGTAACATCATGAAATGCAGCCTAGTCTTTTCATCCATTTTAATAACCGTTGCACTTTGCTCAGCACAACCAGTCTGTTGCGAAAATGCGCCGAAAGCCAGCGCTCTTCCGGACCCTACCAATGAAGCCGCACTTCTGGAAGCCGGTTTTAAACCCCTCTTCAATGGCAAGGACCTTGCTGGATGGAAGAAAGTGGGCGGCAATGCCAGCTATGAAGTCAAGAACGGCGCAATCCGTGGATTTGGGACTAAGATCAATCGCAACACCTTTCTTCGAACCGAAAAAGACTACAGTGATTTCATCTTCGTATTTCAGATGAAGATGTTGGACCGCAAGGGCAACTCGGGTTGCCAATTCCGCTCGAATCATAGAGAGGGCAATGGTCGCGTCTACGGTTACCAGTGCGAACATGACAACTTCAAGAAAGGCAAGCGCGCCTGGACCGCTGGTGTCTATGATGAAGCACGACGGGGCTGGCTCTACCCCGGCAAGTTGGGTGGCAACGATGAAGTGACCAAACAGGCGTTCACCGAACAGGGCGTAAAACTCTTCGACTGGGACGGCTGGAACACCATCGTCATCCGTTGTCAAGGCCGCCACATTCAAACATGGCTGAACGGGGAGAAACGGGCCGACTTCATTGACAAGGATGAAGAGAATTTCAGCCCCGAAGGCTTTTTCGGCTTACAAGTACATAGTGGCGAGTCAGGTGACATCCTGTGGCGGAATATATACATCAAGGAGCTATGACATGAACCCGGTGGGAAACATGGACCTCGGGTCCGTGGCCGGTTATCATCATGTGCGAATTTTGCACGCCCGGAGGTGGCCATGATACCCAGTACAGTGTTTTCGAATCGGTCAGCGTCGCCCCAATACCCGGAGGAGCCCGTTATCGGAAAGGAAGACGGGAATGGTGGAATTTGGTTAGAGCTTCGACTTTAAGAAAGCGTTATTAGCGAGTTCAGGCACCTCAAATCCCTTTCGGAATTGCGGGCGATTGAATGCCGCAGCGTTCGCCGGCCCGGAAACATCTCCAGTGGCAGGGTTCAAGATGACATTTGAACCCACCGTGCAAAGGGTCTTCTCGAAATCGATATTCCAATTTTTCAGCTGCTTCGATTGACGCTCGATCACATCGGCAAACTCTGCGGTTTGCGGCAAAACAGACGGTAACTTTGCCAGTGGCACTTGTTCGCCGGTGCGCAGTGAGATGTTGGCAAAATGAGGAATCGCTGCCGACTTGCACGAATTGATCAGTGGAGCTCGTAGATCCTGCGTCCGACGTGAACGAACCGCATCGAAAAAGTTCAGCATGTGCCAACGACCCGCATCGCCGGGAAACTTGGCGATCTTGGTTTTTCCGTCAGGACCCAGAACGTAACCACCACCACGACCACCGCGGAATTCACCGCCTTCGCAATTGACGACAATACCGATGCGAATGCCCTTGTAGTTCGCCGGGACATTGGCGTCCGGTTTTAAACTCATGTCGTTGACCTCAAAGTAACAAGGCACCCCATTGAGCTGGTAGGTCGCGAACTGCATATTGGCCGTCTCGCCCGCATCATCCCATCCAAAGCGACCACCATAACTAAAGACCTCCGTTGGCATTTCGGGGTCACCTAAAAGCCAGCTGATGAGGTCAAACTCATGCGGACCCTGATTACCAATATCGCCATTGCCGGTATTGTAGTCCCAATGCCAATCGTAGTGCAATTGTGGGCGGTAGATCGGTTTGTCCTGCGACGGCCCCAACCACAAGTTGTAGTCGAGGGAAGCCGGAGGCACCAGAGGCTGGTCGAGTTTGCCAATCGAATTGCGATTTTTGATACACAGCCCGTGCACGGATTGAATTGCGCCCAAATTGCCCTCTTTGAGGTATTTAAATGCGTCGATTAAACCAGAGTCCGACCGGTTTTGCGTGCCCGCCTGCACGATTTGTCCGTATTTTTCGACAGCCGCGAGCATTTGATTGCTCTCCCATACCGTGTGGGAAACGGGCTTTTCGACGTAAACATCTTTACCTGCCTGGCAGGCATGAATGGTGTGCAAGGCGTGCCAGTGGTTCGGGCTGGCTATAAACACCGCGTCAATGTCTTTGCGCTCAAGCAGCTTGCGATAATCGCGGATCATAGCCGGCTTCGTACCCGCCCGAGCGGCTGCCTTTTCCATGTGCTCCGTATCCGGATCACACACGGCCACCAACTTCGCATTCTTGATATATCCCTTCTTGGTCTGAAAGAGGAATTGTCCCAGCAAAGAATTGCCGCGCCCACCCAGACCAATGAAACCCACGCGGATTTGCTCGTTGGCTCCTACCACATCCTGCCCTCTCAACGCCATCGTCGATGCTATAAAACCACCGGATGTCGCTAAAAAACGGCGACGGGAAAATACGTTCACATCAGAAGATTTCATCGGAAAAAATTGAGATTGCCCGTCTCCCTGGTCAAAAAAAATCAAGAAACTTTCCCGTATCTTTTTAATCAGCCTTATCCTGCCGTATTCGCCTAGTCGTTCCTCCTCTCCGTTTTCTCGATGATAGTCGTTTAACAGCCCTCCGAGTCGGACGCGCGGGGCACCATCCGCCGTTCAAATTTTACGACCGAACCGCTATTCGATTGGTTCTGAGGGCTGCTCGGAAAAGGGATCAGGTACAGGTTGACACTGCCCAAAATTCGCAAGTCGTTGTTTTTGATGTATATAAACAAAAAACGTCAACCACTTTGTCGTTGGTTGACGTTTTCTGTTGAATGGCTGGCCAATCACTTTTGAAAAGGCGAACTAATCGTAATTGAAGCTAAGTGGTTAACAGCTCCAGAGCCCACTATTAAAGGGATTCCGAGCGTTTCGCCGATTTGATTTCGATCATTCCGATCAAAACCGGAGACTACAACCAAAACAGAAAGCTCCCACCAACGCCGATTTCTCTGCACGATTTCAATCATTTCGATCACTTTGACCGTTCCACGGAGCAAAGCGCAGTGCCACCGGAGGTGACCAAGCGAGCTAGTTCAGTCACGCGGGACTCCGCAACAAAAAGGCCGAAAAATCCCGCACGATTACGATCATTAGTCACCTTCGGTGGCACTTCTTGGGCAATCGCATCCTGCCGTTTACGGTTCACTTGTCACGGCGTAGCTTTAGCGTAGACGGATCTAACCCGCAATCCGGCCAATACCGAGGCGAAGCCGACACCCGAAGGCAATATTGCCATCTGCGTTTTCAAGTCGCTTTTTTCTTATTTCCGTAAGTCACTGGCGAGCAGAGCAGATCCAAAGTTTGAAGGGTACACCCAAAGCCAACTTCACATCCTTCTTCTCCAGCTGTTCTTTAAGTATCTCAAAGGCCAAAAATGAAATGAGGTCAATCGACACTGAGCTCTTTGACCTTGAGCTTGCGCCAGTGAATCGTGCCCTTTTTCCCGGAATGCACCTGTAGCCCGAAAAAACCGTTTTCACGCTCGTCGTTGACCAGATGGGCGACCGGCACGCCATTGATCCAGGTCTTGATTACGTTTCCTTCGGCTTTGATCGTAAGGCGGTTCCATTCAAAGTGATCGCGGACGGCCTGACGGGCATCCTTGAGGGCATCGCCTTTGAGAGGATATTTCCATCCGCCCATGGCTTCGCCGTAGATGCCTCCTGTCCAGCGTCGGCCCCCGGGGTCCATCTCTGCCTGGTATCCGAAAACCCGGTCGTTGGAATCCTTCGTATCCGCACGAAACATCACTCCGGAATTCCCCTTTTCCTCCCACTTGAATTCAGTCGTGAAAACGAAGTCGGAATAGGTCGCCTTGGTGCAAAGGAAACCGTTGGCTTCGCCCGGCACGCAAGTCCCGACGATCGCCCCGTCTTTAACTTCAAACCGGTGGTCGCCACCCTCCTGGACCCAGCCGTTCAGGTTTTTGCCATTGAACAACTCGACAAAGTCTTTCCCGCTGAGCGCGGGCTCGGGCGATGTATTCAGTGGCTGTTTATCGGCTGGGTCTGCCGAAGCGGTCAAGCTTAGCGCGAAAAGCGCTGCAAATAGAGTCAAGTATTTCATAATCGATTTTGTTGAGGTTTATTGGCCGGGTTTTTTATTGATGAAGTTTGTAAAATTCTTCCCATCCCCCGCGTGGCTTGGGATCGAGGAAGGCGCTCGCCAGCTTATTTCCTTCGATCTGTTTTGTCTCCCGGTCGAAATTAATTTCTCCACCAATCCGTTGAGCGATGCAGCCGAGGTTGAAGGTTTGCGAGAGAGGCCCGGCTACGCTGAAAGGAGAACGGGTTTTTTCTTCGCCCTTACAAGAGAGAATGAAGTTCGCATAGTGATTGGAGTTTTTCTGAGGGAATTTCGGTAGAGATTCACGTAGATCCATCATTTTTTCCCTCGGGATGATTTGCAGCGCAGAACCGTGGGTTCCGCCCTTGAAGACAAGATCCTTGGAATAAATCACCTTTCCGGCCCCTTTCAGGGTTTCCGGTTCCAGCCCTTCCGCCGCGCTCGTGTCCAACTCGGGATCGTTGTCCTGCCCGTCATACCATGTGACTTCGCAAGCCGGATGTTTTCCACGGGCGGGGAAGTTGAAGCGAATGGTCGACTTTTGCGGGTAAACAAAAGGATTTTCGCCGAGCCGCTTGACTGCGGTTATTTTCTGCGGCAGTCCGAACTCGAGAAATTCGTGACAGGTGTCGAGAATATGAGGCCCCCAATCACCGAAGGCACCGCTGCCGTAGTGAAACCAGCTGCGCCACTCCTGCGGATGCAGCTTTTGACTGTAAGGGTGGACCGGAGCGGAATCGATCCACTGATCCCAGTCGATGCCTTCCGGCATCGGATCGGTCGGATATTTCGTCGCGGTCTCCCCCCAGCCATGCCAGCGGCGCCAGCGCGTCATGAATGCCGTGACCTTGGTCACGTCCTTAATGACACCGGCCTCAGACCAGGCTTTAAATTGGAAATAGTTTGCCCCGGAGTGCCCCTGGTTGCCCATCTGAGTCACGACGCCCGTTTTCTCCTCCATTTGCATGAGTCGCTCGCACTGGCCAAAGGTGTGGGCCAGAGGCTTCTCGACATAGACGTGTTTGCCCAGATCCATGGCGAGCATGGTCGCGCAGAAGTGGGAGTGATCGGGAGTGGCAATCAAGACCGCATCGATCTGATCGGCCATGCGGTCGAACATAACCCGGAAGTCGGTGAAGCGTTTGGCTTTCGGGTGGGCGTTCAGCGTGCCCTGGACATGCTCACCTTCCAGGTCGACATCGCAGAGCGCCACCACATTGCAGTGGCCGGACTGGACCATTTGTTTGCGGTCCCTGTCGCCCTGGTGACCGATCCCGATCACGGCGAGATTCACTTTTTCGTTCGGAGCAACGAGGCCACTACGGCGATTTCCCAGCGCGATGTAGGAGGGCAAAATTGTCACGGCACCAAAAACGGCGCTCGACTTGAGGAATTCGCGGCGGGTAACGGAGTTTTTATTTGTTTTCATAAATTTGCTATTTCATGGTTTGCTTCGGACGGAAGGATTCCAAAAAGCTAAGGTTAAAAAAGGGGAGACAGATTAAGGTTAGGACTCATTCTTTTAAGTTGATTGATTTCCCGGCCGCTCCGATTCCCAATTCTTTGATGTGTATCCAAGGGCCACCGTAGCCATCAGCTCCGGTAACGGTGAATTTGACGTAGCGGGCAGTGACCGGATCGAAGCTGTCCGAGACGACGCCATGACTCCGATTCTTTGTCTGATCGACAATCGTCTCGTAGCCCGCATCGACCATGTTGGATGTTTCGACTTTATACTGGTAGGCCCGGTTCGAACCGAGTGTGACTTTGATAACATCGATGGGGCTGGGGGTATTTAAATCGACAATCACCCAGGCCGGATAACCGCTGGTGACGGTCCATGATGTCGAATAATCCCCATCCAGTAGATACAAAGGCGGGTCTTTAAAGCTCCCCTCCGAGTGATCCGTAATATAAGGTGCCAGCGGTCCGAGGTGGGAGATCTCATTATCCCGGATTTCCGTGGCCGAGACATGCTTCGCCAGGATGGCCGGGATTTGTCGTTCGGGGTCCAGCATTTTAATGACATTGCCGGTAACCGAACCATTGCTGACCGAGTCCAGATAGATCGCACATTGACCCGCAGTCGACCTGCTGCCTCCGTTGTAATAAGACTCGGAAAGTTCGATATAATTGTCACGGACGACCAGATTATGGACGTGATTCGCAGACACTGCGGGGGTATTGATGCCGTAAAAGGAATTGTTCTCGACGATGATGTTTACGAGGACGGTCGCTCCGTCGTTCAAATTCCACTCCGGAACTGCAAATCGAAGGACGCCGACATCCTGCAACTTCATCGGAATGGCTCGAAAGACGTTTTTCCGAATCGTAACATTATGGGCAAGCGGTCCCTCCCACCAGTAGAAGTGGGAGCCCGCATGAAGTTCATCACGGTTTCGAATAAAGAGGCAGTTTTCAATCAGTGTTCGCTTGGCGGCTTTTAAAGTGATGGGTTCGGCGGACGCATCGTGAAAGTAGGAATTTCGCACGACGAAGCTGTCCGGTCCGCTCGCAGGGCCAGCAGTTGTAAATACCCAGGACCACTGACTCACCTCGACCGGGCTTTTCAGTTTCACGTAGAAGGATTTATTGATCCAGCCATCCCGGTAATTATTGTCCTGTGATTCGCAGAAAACACGCCACTGCGCTTCGATCTGATCGGTCATTTCCCCGGGTGCCTCGGCGATTTCCGATACGACTGCGCTTTGTTTCTCTCCCGTTTCATAGTCACGGATTGTCAAAGTATTGCCGATTTTCGGACTGGTTCTGCCTGTGATCAGAATCACATCGGGTTTGATCTGTTGGTAGACCGAATTCACCTTCAGCATCAGGTTGATGCCATCATCGGTATGCGCACCGAACTCACAGCCGTCTATCAGGACAAAGCCCTCAGTCACGAGGAACTGTCCCGCGCTTCCCCCGTGAATCCGGTTGGTCCCAGGAGCGGGTCGCAAACGGATATTTCTGAACGTCAGGTCGCCGACTCCTTTCCTCACATCCCAACCGCCTCCGACATAGGAATCAATCCCATCAACGGTAATTCCATAGGAACTCCGGACGCGCAGGGTCGAAGAGACTCCCTTATTACGGTCCATCACAATAATATTCCCGACCTGGACAGCTTTGCCCCTGCCCAGGGAAACTTGAACACTACGGTCACCGACTAAGCTGGGGTTGGAGTATTTACTTTGATGCTGTTCAATACCCCGGCCCTGGCTGTCGAAAATGAGCCGATGCCCTTTTTCTGCCAGATCGCTGATTGCATAGCCCTGCGGCACGTAGACAGTGGCAAGATCCTCGTCGAGCGCTTCGATACGGCCGTGGACATACGTCAAATCGGTCGAGTCGACGGTGCAGGGCCCCTTCACGGTGATGTTTTTGGAATTTTCGATACCCAAAAACCCACCGGCTTCCATCATGAAATCGCAATTCGCGATGTTCAGTGTAAAGTTTTCCGCATTATCGATTCGTATGCCGCCTTCGGCAAAGCGATAAAACCCCGGCTCTGCGGTATAGCTTGCATCGCCGCGGTCGATGGCAGCCTGAATCTCGTCCAGCAAAATTGCCCCGGCTTTACGCTGCGCCGCCTCCTCTTCAGAGCCGTAGGTGACTGCGTAGGTCGGGTTATCGAAGCTGTAATTGCGGTGAAAGGCCTGAACCCCGAAACGCGCTTCCATTTCCTTCATCACACTATCCGGCGCACCGACATGAACTTCTTCACTTTTGAGGCCCTCCTGTGGGGCCGCCCCGCCCGGATTGGAATCGGCAAAAGCGCCGGAAGGGTTCAGATAAATGCCAAGTGGCAGAACCAGAAGCCCGAAAAAGAGCAAAATCCAGTTGTCTGGATTCTTTGAAGATCTGATTGGATTTTCAAACATGAAGCAAAATAATAAGAAAAGATTTCGGTCGTAACTCGGGTCCATTAATTCGGGAGAATTAGTATTATCCTCCCCGCACCAGTGTGAGACTAGCGGTCTATCCTCACGAAGTTCAGTTCCCAGTGAACTTTGTTTCCCCGGGTGAAAGGCACGAGTACGGCAGCGATCGGTTTCTCCGGTTCCCGATAGGTAATGAGCCGACTGTGCGTCAGCTTGTAGTTGTCTCCGCTTGCGGCTGCAATTTTTAGATTAAATTGGAAGGATCCGTTCAAATTTGTGGGAATCGAGACCGATTTGCGGGCGGGGATTTCCACCGGAGCGTCTTCGTTTATCTTTGCAAAGATATTAGTCGCTCCCGCATTGATTAAGAAAAGGCTTCCCCCGGGTGCGGTTTTTTCATCTGCGGCGACCGGGAAAAACCGAACTTCCCCCGGCTTTGAAAGATTGAAAAGGAGGTAATGCTCGGCATCCTTAAGTTGTGATTCATCGATCTGGGCAACGGGCAAATAGACCGTCTCTTCTTCGACAACAGTGCGTTTGAACACCTGAAAGGGCAGCAGACCGTCGTATTCGTGCTTGAGCCCCACCCCGCCATATCGAGCGCTGATCGGGCGGTACTGCTTTTCGTCTTTGTAATAGAGCGGATTGTGCGGCGAGCCAAGATCGGTTCCAAAGGATGAACTCCGCATATCATGGGGGGTATAAGACTGGAAGCTAAAGCTTGCCCGGGGTTGGGAGCTTTCTGGCTGCGCTTGTACCTGTGGGGAAGCGCCAAACCAGCCCAAAAATACCACACATAATAAGGGAAAAAAATAGTCTCGTCGCTGCATCGGATGGGGTTTCATCGTGGGGTAGTGCGTGGTGGATCGTAAGTGAGTCCGTCAAAGCGTTTTCTCATCGATCCACTTAAACTCGATCAACTTGAACTGTCGTCCAAAGTCGATGTTGGTTTGGGAGCTGAGCGCATCTGGAGAAATTTCGGGGTCATCCGCCGGATCGAGATAATTCGGCACGCGTTGAATGATCGCTTCGCAATAGGCTCTCGCGCCCTGCTTACCAGTGGCAAAACGTGTGCTCTCCCCATATGCCCGAATCTTAAAAGTGTCCGAGCGCGGCGATAGGATCGGCCCCAACCTTTGAAGCAGGTGGCCCTGCGACAGATGGCCGGGGGCACCTTCCATGTAAGCCCCCATCACCGCAGGACGATTGGGAACATTTTCGGGGTCGCGCAGATGCTTGTTCTCAGCGTATTCAAAAAAGTCCTGATCCGGATTTCCTTCGAAAGCACTGTTGAGACCCACCTTCTCAATCGCGGCTTGGAGTGTTCCAAAATAGCGTCGATCCTTAGCCAGATCCGCCAGAGTGGGTTGATCTGGAAGGTTAGCACCGTCTTCTGTAAAATTATCGCCCGGCCCTTGTTGGAAAATCCTTCGATTGACAAAACCGGAAAGACTGAGAAAGGGGCCTCTCGATTTGACCTCGGCGACGATGGCTGCAGCCAGCTCGTTGATTTGATCACGCTCCAATCGGCGATAGCCACCATACAGCTCGGTGGATTCGATACTTCCACCCTCGGGGAACGGACCCATCACTGGTTTGGGACTGTCGACGAAGGGGGACTGGTCGGTATTTTGGAAGGATACCCCGGTCGATGTCGTCACATCCTGTCCATAAAATTGCGACAGAAGCGCCTCCCAAGCACGCACCGAAGTCGAATTGATGTTGAACGCGCCATCGATCCCCAACAAGGATGCCGCAGTTCTGAAATCATAGAGTGCTTCCACTTGATCTCCAGGGAGGGGGGCCGTCCCCCCCTGCAAGGAGACAATTTTGCCGTTGCTTAAGGGAAAATCGGGCACGGAAGAAGGTTCCGGAAGCGTCGAAAAGAAAAAACGATCCCAGAATTGACGATTGGCAATCCATCGGCTGTCACGCAGCCGACCATTCTCGTATTCATTGAACGGCACCCCCATGTCGGCACGGCCTTCTCCGATGATTATGGGTGGCCCAAAATTTTGTTTCCCGCTATGATCCACCGAGGTGATGTCGAGATGGCGGAGATGCCCGACGGACGTGATTGATTCATCCTCTTTCGGGAGCGAAAAGTAAGCAGCCCGCTCACTGCCCAAAGGTCGGTCCGAATAACCGAGAAAAGTTGCTTTATTATCGGAGTGGGCATCAAAAACAGTATTTTCAAAGGTCTCTCCCGCTCGTCCGTGGAACGGATTGTTCCGCGGAATAAATCGACTGTAATTGGCATTTCTGTTTTTATAATAATTGGTTCCACCGGAACCTGGGAGATCGGGAGTCCCAAGCAAGGGGGCTCTTGGATTCAATCTCACCAAAGGCCGGTGGTGAATAAACTCAGCTGTCGCATCATCATTTTCCGCAAAGTAATCGTAAATCTTTGAACCCTTTTGCCCAAGCTGAAACTCGATGCCGACTGGGACCGATTCGTCATTTGAACTAAAGGGTTGGATTTTCTGACCTGGAATTAATCCAATTGGAATGACAAAGGGGCTCGAGCCTTTGTCATCGGTTCCAAAAACCGTCCCGGGTTGAATGTAATCCTCGTTTACACGATCTCTGACGCCACTGCCGAAATACATGTCCCTAACATTAATTGCCGAGTTATCGAATCCATTCAACGAAAGCTTCAATTGCCATCTAAGTCCGTCACTAACTCTAATATCCATCGTCAAATTACTGTTGTTCAAATCCGAGGGGTCCACATCGAACACCTTGTCGGCATCGATATAAAGGCCACATTGGTTCAATCCCTCCTCCATTAAAAATCCGGGATCACTTTCTTCTTCACTTGGGCTATTCGCAGACAAGGTAAAGACCCGGGACTCACCGGGCGGAATCACGACCGCATCAGTGTCCGTACCCTTCAACTCGAAATTATACCAATTATATCTTCCGAGGAAAGGATCGAAGTCGCTTTCCTCTTCGGATACCCATCTGTTACTCGCATCAAAATATCCAACCGTGTAGTCAATTCTGAACGGGTATGCAGTCATAAAATGGAAACCGTAACCATTTTCGGCATTAATCGTCACATCGTAGGGATTCCACAAAACAACAGCGGGAACTCCGTAAACCCGGGGACGGTAGCTTGGGTTTCCGGTATCCGGGTCAGACCCTTCGTCAACCAGACGAAAGGCCAAATAAAATTGGAATTTTTCGATTACGGGCATGACGGGGAATTGAGTTGTCACAGCAGGATCCTGTGACGCATCCTTTTCGATACGGCGCGCCTGATAAACATCGCCGACAGCGGTATCGATCAACTCCTGGTAGAGCCGCAAAACATTCCACCGAGGGCCCTCATAAGGCGGAGCCGACTTATAAGGCTGGAAAAGACGCTCGCCCGGCATCAGGGGTAAAAACTCGCTGTTAAACTCCGATTCGTCCAAACGCATAGCCGTCGTCAGATCGTAGCGAAGCCCCCCCCGCAGCGTGTCGGTCAACAAGCCGGTGCCATGGAAAGTGACATCATACTCCAGAGGGCCTGCGGCCTCGGGATCCTCCATCGTCTCCGAAACCAAAGCGAGGTCGTAAACCCGGCGCCAGTCGGAGGGCTCTGCGATATCGGCATCCTCCAACTCGGTGAAAGCGCTCACACCATTGCCCTCCGGAAGGAGCAATTTGTTCGGGTCCGCTTCATAATCTTCAACCACTGCGTTCAATTTGGTCTTTACCCCTTCGTCGCTGATCCAGTATGCGAATGCCCCGTCCGAAAATGATTCCCTGGGCACGCGGACTCCCGGGTGGAACGCCGCTTCCTCAGCAGCTCCTCTGGCTCTCGCCAGCCGGACCGCCTCAGCGGTACCTTCGACACCTTCTTTTGGAGAAACACGAAGCGGGTCTGTTGCCGAGTTTCCACTTACGAGCCATGTAACCAATTCCGCGCGGGCCCTGGGGTCCAAACCCTCCGGAAAATCATCCGGCTCCTCCACCTTGGGCTGATGCCACACGCCAGTCCAGGCGGGTTCGGCCACGCCTTCCATAATTAGAGTGCTTGGGTCCTCGTCGAGGATTTCAGCTCGCGCACTCACCCGTTGATCGCGGCCCATGGACTCCTGCAAGCGCCCCATTGCAATCTGTAAACCGAGCAAGGCGTTTTGACGAGCTTCCAATCGTTCTTCCGCGCTCTCTGCCGCTTGCGTTTCGACGCGAACGAGCGCTGCCAGAGCGATGCCCAATACGAGAATAAAGCCCATCACGGAAAGACTTGCGATTAGGGCAAACCCGGACTGAGCATTCTTTTTTGGAAACTGGCTAAGAGCGTGCGGCATGGGGTAAGTCACTGTAAAATCTGGCTGCTGAAATCAGTTACCAAATTGAAATAACATCAAAGACTGGGGAAATAATCGATCTCTTTGTATAAAGCCATACTCAGTTTTTTTTGAATCTCATCCCCTTTAGCAGATAGCCACGCTGACCGCTGTTACGGTAGATTTCCCGGATGGGAATCCGCCATATCTTTTGCAGGCTTTGGGCATCGTTATTTGTAGACCCACAAAATACCACAGTGCCTGCCTTCCTGTCATTGAACTTTCGCGGATTTATTTTGAACTTTTGCGTCGGGGGGATCAGACGAGGCCTGACGGCATTTAGCTCAACCTAGCGCGTATTTTGCTTGAAGCCCGAAAGCCAGGCGAGGTGACTTCTCATTGAAAAATACCATCTGTTCAATGCACTCACGCTTGATGGTTGATACGAGACTTTTCGCATAGCCGTTTTGCTGTGGGCACCCTACCCGAGTCTGGATATTTCGACACAGGAATCTGTGAGTATCTTGCGAGACTCCTTCGTATAAAGCGGATCATGGCCGCAGACGAAGAAACGCCTGCCTTTGAGAATGCCGTCGTAATTGTCTGTCATATTGCGGGCAACTTGTAACATCACCGCTCTATTCACCTGGCAGCCAATGTCGCTAGGAAAATCGTCGTTTGCGTCTTCAAAGCGCTTTTTTCTGATTTTCATAAGTCATTGGCAAGTAGAACAGTTCCTAAAGTTGAACCCCTCACGAACTCACCCAAAGCAAAAATGTCTTCGGCACTGTCAGCAGTACCATCACCGAAGGTCGGGCTGTCGGTACTCAAATCAGATGTGGTGGCGCTTCCATTCGCGACCACCCAAGACTCAATAGCAGTTGCGTTTACAGCTACTGCAGAGGCCGCGAGTGCCGCTAAAACAGTGGGGACGAAAGGTAGCGAGGCCATGACATTCAGATCGCCAGTTGCTTGAATGCATGGGAATTACTTAAGACAAACAGGTATCGTACCGGGATTCCCCCCGGATTCTCTTGGCCTGGTCGACTCGAACACAGCCAATCACCACAGGCTTGCACTTGGCAATGCCATGGAAGAGGTCGAAGGCTAGTTATGCGGTTGGGCAGTGCTCTTTGATTTCAAAATCAAAGTCGATGTTCCAGTCCATTGCCAGCGCTTCGATTGACTCGCAGTATTTGTCGAGGCGTTTGAAGACGGGGCGGATGGTTTCGCGGGTTCGGCCTTTGCCAAGCCAGAGCACCTCCTCTGGGCCTGCATCCGCAATAAGCGAAGCGTGATTCGATAGCCTTTGTCTGGCGGACTGGTCCATGGCCCGGCTTTTGAGCGAACCTGAAATTCACCTCCGGTAACTCGCGCTCCAATTTAAAACGATCGATGCGCCGGAAGGGGGGGGACGACCGGCCAAACCTCTCGATTGGTTGAGCTGCAGAAGATTGAACTGACTTTCAAGCAGCTTGCACGCAGAGGGCCAAAGGTAAAATGAGGCGCGATAATGGACTGTTTAGTTTTTGTCCCAGAATTTCTTTTTGTGGGCGTCTGCGATTGCCTGAAGCTTCGCCGCGACTGCGGGATGCTGTCCAATGACGTTCTTCGTCTCATAAGGATCGTTTTCGAGGTCGAAGAGTGAGCGTTTTATTTTCCTGCGTGCGGATCTGCCGGGCATACCGTCCTTTCCGGGCTTGACGACAACTCTATATCGATGAGGAAGGTGAAGCTTCCATTTCCCGTCTGCGCTGATAATTGCCTCGAAGCCACTTCCGGAGAAGGCGTAGTAGCTATGTGGGTTTTCGCTTCCACGCTTTCCGGTGATGATGGGCCAGACATCTTTTCCGTCGATTTCGTTTTCCGGCAGTTGTGTACCCGTCAGGCGACAGAGGGTCGGCAATAGATCGATGGTGCTGAGGGGTAGATCGCAGCTGGCTCCGGCTTTGACCTTGCCCGGGTATTTAATGATGGTGGCCGAGCGGGTCCCCCCTTCGAAACTGGTGCGTTTATTACCCCGGAAGGGCGTGGTTCCCGCGTGATTCCCGTAGACGGACCAAGGGCCGTTGTCGGAGCTAAAAATGACGATGGTGTTCTCTTCGAGCCCCGCCTCACGGAGCGCCTCATTTACTTGGCCGACCGACCAGTCAATCTCCATAATGACGTCCCCGTAGAGCCCGGCTCCGGATTTACCCAAGAATTTATCGCTGCAGAAAAGCGGCACATGGGGCATGGAATGGGCGAGATAGAGGAAGAAGGGCTCGTCTTTCTTGCGCTCGATAAAATCGACTGACTTCTCAGTCGCCCAGGTTGTCAGCATCGCCTGATCTTCCTTGTCGATATCATCGATGGTGACCTCGCGATTCTCCCAGAACTGAAGCGGTTTCCTGCCCCATTTTTTTGGTTGTGTGGGATGGAAGCGCCACATGTCATTGGAATACATTAGCCCGGCGTGTTCATCGAATCCCCTGGCGAGGGGACGAGTGCCTTCCTGGTCACCGATGTGCCATTTGCCGAAATGTGCGGTCGCGTAGCCGTTTTTCTTGAGCACCTCGGCCATGGTGGCAAATTTCCGGGGAAGGCCCCGACCTCCGGGGCCATGGGCGCCGTTGACTCCGGTCCTTCCGGGATAAGCGCCGCTCAGCAATGCCGCGCGAGAGGCCGAACAGACCGCCTGCGGCACGTAAAACTGGTTGAAGCGGGTGCCCTCTTCGGAAAGCTTTTGGACGTTCGGCGTCGGATAGGCGGGGGCACCAAAGGGGTGGAAATCACCCCAGCCGGAGTCATCCAGAAAAATGATTACGATATTGGGCCTCTCCTCCGCGTTCAAAGTTCCGGCGGACGACAAAGCCGCGAAAACCAGGGAGGTCGTTAGTAATCTGAATAGAGCAACCATACATGTAAAAGGAAAGACAGTTGAAAAAAACATAATAAAAAATCTTTATTCTCAGCGGGTAGGTCCGGTGCCCATTGGGCCCGGTCTTGTCGGCGCTTCACGCCTCGGAAGACGCACAGAAGTGGCCGCATTCTGGTCTTCTAATCCAGTCCGGAATACTTGCCAAATGCTGCGGACGTATGAGGGCATGACGCCCCTACCTTTTGACCGAGCATTTAGTAGGACCCTATTGAGTCGGGGATTGGTATAAAAGCTGTTTAGCGCCGGGAAACTTCAATAGGGAAATTCTGGAAACTTGATTGCAAGCTGACATCAGCAGGTAGGCACCTTCGACATGCCCACGACAGGCTGGAGGCACTGTCACTACGTAGCACAGGCTTCCAGCCTGTTTTCAGTAGTCCCTGATATTCGGATTTGTTTTGCTTGGCAATGGATTCGGAAAGCAAAATATCCGCCAGGGTGGGCTAAATGTCGTCAGGCCATCGTCTGATGGGTGTAATTTCAATGAGTAGTAGAGACGATCTTATCGTAGGGGCTTTCCTATGGGAAGCCAGCGATGACACAGGAGGGCTAGGCAAACTCAGAAAAACCTCACTAGTGTCCTGTTACAGGACACTAGTGGCCACCAAAAACCCGGCCCAGAATGTCCGGTCGAAACGGCCGAAATCAATCGGACTAAGCTGATCTACGGCGGCGGGATCCGAGGACCATCGCTAGAGTCAGGGCAAGAAGACCTACACTCGAAGGTTCGGGAACAACAGAACCGGGGTTTGTATAAAGATCATTAATTTGCGCTAAGCTCAGCATTTCATCGTAAAGTTGGAAATCGTCGAGGTAGCCGTTTGGCACATATCCCGACTTTGTAGCTTCTTGGAGAATACTGTCTCCGAAAACGAGCGGTCCCGGGGCGGTAGCGATGGCCTGGGAGTTGGAGCTGGCATTGAGGTCTGCACCCAGGGTTCCGCCCCGCACACCCGTATACCATGCGATGTCTTGGAACGTAGCGTTGTCGGGCACGGTGACAGCCACAAAATGCCAGTTCGCATCATCGAAATTAGCCGGGTCGGTCGTGAAACCCGCGCCCTCCACTTCAACGCGAAGGTTTGCGCCGCTGTCGCCATCCTCTCTTATGTCGAATCGGGTGCCGGAGCCCGATAAATCGCCATTAGAAAAGTAGGTCCCCCAGTTAGATTGTACGTTAGGGTTCTCGGCACGCCACCAGAAGGTAATTGTCCGCGCGTCGTTACTCCAAGTAAAATCGTTATCGGTCACCGCTCCGTCACCGGGACCGTTAATCGAATCCGAACCATTCATCCTGAGGGCTCCGGACCCGATCCGGTCTGCTACCGTGGTGTCGATTTCAACCCCGCCGCCAAGCGTGGCGAAGCTGGAACCAATCGAGTCTGATGTTTGGCCTCCGCTCTCCGAATCAAAGGTGTAATGCGAGATCAAAGCACCATGAATGGAACCGGTGAGGAGTAGGAAGCTGAAAATTAAGGTAACAGATCTCATCCTATTTTCTTTCATAACTTTATTTTTCATATCTTTTACAGGGTATGGATTATGGGGTTTGGATGTCGTTATTTGGAAATCCGCGAAATTAGATTAAATTAGATACTTCTTATACCACACTTCCTGCCCTCTTGTCATTGAACTTTTGCGGATTTATCTTGAACTTTTGCGTCAATGGTTCCGATGAGGCCCTGACGGCATTTAGCTCACCCTGACGCGTATTTTGCTTGAAGCCCGAAAGCCAGGCGAGGTGACTTCTCACTGAAAATACCCTCTGTTCGGCGCACTCACGCTGGATGGCTGTCCACGAAGTGCCACCGCAGGTGACCTACGAAACTTTCCATATGGTCATGTTGCTGCGAACACCCCACTCTCGTCTAACGCAGCGAAGCGAAGCGGGGCAAACACCAAGTGCTTGGGGCGAAGCCCTGAACACAGTGAATCAATGACTTCAACTTCGGAATCCGTAAGAATCTGGCGAAACCCTTTTAGGAGTGGACAACATACCCCGCACTTTTAATTGCACCCTTTCGGTTCTCCTCCAGAAGATACTCGACCACCTACTACTGCTTGCGGTTCACTTGTCACAGCGTAAGGCACTGAATACGGACCTGCCATCTTCTGCGGCCAGTACCGGGGCGAAGCCGACACCCGAAGGCAATATGGTCAATTGCGTCTTCAAGGCGCTTTTTTCGTATTTTCATAAGTCGTTGGAAAGTCATATAGATGCTAAATTTGAACCTCTCAGGATCCGCGCTTCAGCAAACGCTTCCTAAGGTCAACACCAAGCCATAACTTTTAGCAGATGGTATTACATATGTGGTCAAGGGGTGTACAGGGATGGGAAGCCTGAGCTGCAAGGCGCGATTGCGCCTGAAAATAAAAGGCCGTCTCCAAATCGGAGACGGCCCGTTTTAAAACGCCTTTCTGGATGGATCCGCTTACTTTACTTCGATGCCGGAGATCTTGGCATTGTCGACCTTGGTCTGAGCGGAGAGCAGAATCTCGCCGGAGGAGTCCGAAAGGGCTGAAAATTCTTCGACGATGGCGATGTTTTTACCACCCGCTTCGGCGAAGACGTCGTAATTTTCGAGCACGGTTGTTCCATGAATAACGATATCGAAGATGCGGGCGCCGACACTATCCCAGTAGGTCTCAGCAAAGTGCAGACGCACCGTGTAGAGCGTGTCCGGTTCTAGTCCTCGGATTGTGTAGTCGAAATTACCGTAGCGCTCACTTTGGTAAACGGCCTCCGGGGCCGGATTTGAGACGCCGGAAGTATCGATCGTTTCATAAAATCGGGCCGTAAGTCCTCCGGAGAATCCGTAGTCAGCGTCGAATGAATCGGCTGTTTCACCGCCCACATTGATTGAGGCGATCGGTTCTTTGGGTTCCTCATCCGGGGCCTCGGTTACGCCATGCACCTCGACTTCGTGGAGACTGAGCCATTCGCTTCCAAAGCTATTTTTACCCGTCATTTCGATGGTCACGTAGCGTCCCTCTTTTGGTGGAATGGGTATATCCAAGTAGCCTTTTCCTTTTTCGGTGTTTCCGTTAAATACCTCCAGTGTTCCCACTGAGATTTTGAGGGGGTAGGAACGATTCTTCCCCAGATAGGGCAACAAGCTTAATTTTTGGACTTTTTGGCTTTCCCCCAGATCATACCGGATCCAGGCAGATTCGAGCGTACCCAGGTTGGCCCAACGAGTTGAATCCTCATCATCGTATGAATCTTCGCTTGGTTTGTGGGATTGCTGTCCACCGACCAAGTCGGAAGCAATCGTCAGCTCGCCCAGGGTCGCTTCTGCAGTCACCGCGAATGCGGGACTCATTGGAGATTCATTCCCGTAAAGATCGATCGCGCTTACCCTGTAATAGAACGGGGTTCCGGTATTGGCAGTTTCATCGGTGTAGAAGTTCGGGCTGCTTCCCATATAAAAGGAAGGCTGGGTTTGGCCGATCAACTCATAGCCGCTGTCTTCGAATTCCGAACGGTAAATTCGATAATAGTCCAAATCGGATTCGCTGTTCTCTGCCCAATCCAGATGCACTAGGCCATCGGCGGTTCCTGCGTTTAAGTTGGAGGGCGCTTCCGGGGAAGTGACATCGCTGTCAGGGACGATGTGCAAATTGAATTCTTTGCAATAAAACCAACTTCCTGTATAGGAATTACCGCGCATGATCGTTATTTTTACGAATCGGCCCGAAACCGGGCTGAAGGTGTCCGTTATAACCTCGGCACTATCATAATTATAACGGCGGTCGACCACCATCTGATAGCCGGAATCCGGGCTGTCCGAGACCTCGACCGTATACGTGTAGTCACGATTCGATGCGAAGTAGAAGTCGGTGCCTTCGATTTGTTCAGTTTTTGTTAAGTCAAGAATGGCATGCTGAGGGTACCCATTGGAAAATGACCAAGAGGTGGACAAGTCTCCATCCAACATGTTAAGCGCTTCATGGCCCCCTCTCTCGGAGGTGACTTCGTAGAAATAGGGCTCGACCGATCCGATGTGGGAGATTTGGTTTTCACTGATTTCGGTGGATGTGGTATGCTCCGCCAAAATTGCGGGACCTTGTCGGATCGGATCCAGCATTTTGATGACATTGCCCGTAACCAGACCGTTGCTAATCGAGTCTAGAATGAGTGCATATCGATTCTTTGTTTGTCTTGATCCTCCATTGAAGTATATTTCTGACAACTCGATATAATTGTTTCGAATGACCACATTATCCACGTGGGATGCCTGGACCGCGGGCGCATTAATCCCATAAAAGGAGTTGTTTTCCACGGTTATATTTTCCATAGCAGTCGCCCCATCCTGTAAACCACCCCATCCAGGAAGGCTGAACCTGAGGACGCCTACATCCTGCAATTTCATCGGTGTTGCGATAAAAACGGAGTTTCGGACCGTGACGTTATTTGCCGGGGGGCCCTCCCACCAATAAAAATGGGCCCCCGCATGAAATTCATCCCTGTTTCGAATAAACACGCAGTTTTCGATCAGGGTTTGTTTGGCCGCTTTCATCGTAATCGGCTCGGCGGAAGCATCATGGAAATAGCAGTTACGCACGGTAAAGCTGTCCGGTCCGCTGCCCGGCCCCCCAACCGTGAATGCCCAGGCCCATGGGTTTACCTGAACGGGGCTTTCGAGTTGAACATGGTAGGATTGTTGGATCGCTCCGGATCGGCTATTCCCCACTTCATCCCAAAAATCCGATTTAATCTGGTCCGTAATTTCGCTCGATGCCTTTTCAACCTTCGAAATGACAGCAGTTTGTTCTTCGCCCGTGAAATAGTCGCGAAATGACAGAGTATTGCCCACCTTGAGGTCGGATCTGCCAGCGATAAGGACTTCCTGGGGGGCGGTCTGCTTGTAGGTGATGTGGAACGGTAGATATAAATTTATGCCATCATCGGTGTGGGCGCCGAACTCACACCCGTCGAAAAGGACATCGCCGTCGGGAACAAGAAATTGCCCGGCACTCCCACCAAAAATCCGATTGGTTCCGGGTGCGGGGCGCAGGCGGATATTTTTGAATGTCAGGTTTTTGGACCCGCTTTTGGCATCCCAACCACCTCCCACATAGGAGTCAATTCCATCGATGTAGACCCCATCGGAGTCTCGGATCGATAATGTCGAGGCGGCCCCGCCACTTTTCTTCATCACCACAATATTTCCGACCTGGACTGCTTTGCCTGAGCCAAGGCGAACTTCAACACGCCGGTCACCAATTGATTTGGGGTCGCTGTATGTGGCCTGGTGTTGTTCCAAGCCATAGCCCTGACTGTCAAAAATCAGGCGATGGTTATTTTGTGAAAGACCGTCGATGTCGTAGCCCTCCGGCACATAAACGATGGCAAGGCCGTCTTCCACCGATTCAATCCGCCCGTGTATATACTTCAAATCTGCTGAATCCACCGTGCAGGGCCCCTTTACGGTGATATTTCTGGAGCTGTAGATGCCCAAAAACTTGCCGGTTTCGATCACGAAATCGCAATACGCGATGTTCAGCGTGAAGTTCTCGGCGTTTCTGAATCCTATGCCTCCATCGGCAAAACGATAAAAGCCAGGTGTCGCGGTATAGCTCGTTTCACCGCTGTCAATGGCGGCCTGGATTTCTTCTTTCAAGGCGGCACCTGCTTTACGCTGCGCCTCCTTTTCTTCCTCTGTATAGGAAACGCTGTGGGTGGGATTATCGAAGTCGTAGGTCAGGTGGAATTCTTCGATCCCAAAGCGGGATTCCATCTCTTCCATAACTCCTTTAGCCCCGACGCCAAAAGTAAATGAGGAGAAAAAAAGGAAAAAGATGACGTGAATCGTATATCGAAGTGATAGGTGCTTTTTGAGCTCCGACTGGGTTTTAGTGTTTTTAGGGTTTCGGGTAGCACGGGGTTGGGGGAGTATAGACAACATAGTTCTGATTTATGGGATTTGGGGTTTCGATTATGGGTTTTGGATGTCGTTATTTGGAAATCCACGAAATTAGGTTAATTTGATTCACGTTATACCACACTTTCTGCTCTCTCGTCATTGAACTTTTGCGGATTTATCTTGAACTTTTGCGTCACTGGTTCCGATGAGGCCCTGACGGCATTTGACTCACCCTCGCGCATATGTTGCTTTCCTAATCCATTGCCAAGCAAAACAAATTACGAATATCAGGGACTTCTGAAAACAGCCTGGAAGCCTGTTCCACGTAAGACAGTGCCTCCGGCCTGTCCTGACCTGTGCTGAGCCTGCCGAAGTAGCATGTCGAAGGTGCCTGTGTCCTGATGCAAGGTCGCAATCAGGTTTCCAGAATTTCCCTATTGAACTTTCCCGGCGCGCAACACTTCCTAGATAAACTTGACCAGTCATTTACATCGATGTAACCCCATCTATCATCCTATTGGCGTCAGGTTCGGCTGCTCTTGTTCGCGTCCAGAGGCAGCCTGTTTGGTAGAATCAACACGGGGCGCGCGATTCCCAGCCTATCGCATCGAAAACGGAGCGAGCCCCTCCCCCAGTGCAGATTACGTAAAGAATTAAGGACATGGCGACAAGACTGACACAGACGAAACACTACAAGGCATCGCAGCGCATCGGGGAACGAATACAGCTCATGCTTACCGGGGAACACCCTCGGGCGCGAATTCCACCTCTAACTTTGCCAGTGAATACACATGGAAAAAGTATCCCATAAGACAAAGGCTTCGGATCGCGTCCCCTTTCCACGACTGGTCGGATACGGCACGGGCATGATGGGTTACGCCATCATGATCCAGACCTACATGCAGCTCTACAACCCGATCTTCAATGATACGCTGGGGGTGGATCCGGTATTGATCGGGTGGATTATCGCTCTTTCCAGAGTCTGGGATGCGGTGACCGATCCTTTTATGGGCAGTGTCAGTGACAATACACGCTCCAATTGGGGCCGGCGGCGACCATGGATCGCACTCAGCGCCCTGCTCTGTTCCGTAAGCTTTATCGCACTCTGGTGGTTTCCTTCCGGGATGAGTCAAAATTTCTACCTCGGGTGGCTGCTGGTGGGTTCTTTGATCTTCTATCTGGCTTTTACGGTTTATTCGGTTCCCTACATCGCATTGGGCATGGAACTATCTCCCGACTACCATGAACGCAGCCGGGTGATGTCGATTCGAACCGTGTTACAACAGGGCGGCTTCTTTATCGTCTCCAGCTTGTGGTGGCTCACCAGTTTGGACTGCTTCGAGGACCGGGCGGAAGGGATGCGCTGGAACAGTCTATGGATGGGGGCCGTGTTATTCGCGGCCATCATGATACCGGCCGTTGTCTCGCGCGAGCATCCGTGCATGTTCGTCGACAAAGATAGTCCGGGCCGCAAGCGCGTTCCTTTCCTGAAAAGCATAAAGGAGACCCTCTCCTGCTGGCCCTTCCTCAACCTGTCGCTGATAACCATCGTCAGCCTGTTGGGGCTCATGATGGTGGGCTCGCTGGGTTACTACGTGACGATTTACCACATGTATGACGGCGATAAGGGCGAAGCTTCCGGCAGGTTGTTGTCGATCGTCAATTACACGATCCCCATTTCCACGGTCATCGCGGTGCCCCTGCTCCAGAAAGTCTCCACCTCGCTCGGTAAACGCACGACGATGATTTTCGCCTTTGCCGTTGCCCTGGTCGGCACCTTACTGAAGTGGCCCTGCTACTCGATCATCTACCCTTATCTGGCGATCATACCCTCGATTCTCATCGGTGTCGGCAGCGCCGCGGCCTATGTTTTCGTCAATGCCATGATTCCGGAAGCCGTCGATGCCGACGAACTGAAAACCGGCGAGCGGCGCGAGGGCATGTTCAGCGCGGCCTACAGTTTGATGTTTAAAATCGGCGCCGCCGTCGCCCTCTTGTTTTCCGGCTACATCCTTTCCTGGTCCGGCTTCGACGCCGCACTGACGACGCCACAAAGCGAATCCACCATCTTCTGGATGCGGATCTATTTCACACTTATTCCGGCAGTAGCTTTGGCCGCATCCATTGCACTGGCCGCCTATTATCCAATCACCGAAACCCGCGCCTACGAAATTCGAAGCGAACTGGAAGCGCGCAGAGAAAAGGCCGCACCGGCATGAAAACAAAACAAAATATTACAATCGCTCCGACCGAGGGCGACATGACCCGCATCGTTTACGATGCGATCTCGAATTGCGGGACGGATGCCACGATTTCCCTGGCTCCGGGCGAGTATCATTTTTACCCGGATCTGGCCTGCGAACATTACTGCTTCGTCTCCAACAATCGCCACGGCTTGAAGCGAATTGCTTTTCCGATCATCCAGAAAAAGGGCCTGACGGTCAAGGGGAGCGGCGCCCGACTGATTTTCCACGGCGAGATCGTGCCCTTTTTGATCGAAGCTTCCGAACGCATCGCCCTGGAACATTTTTCCATCGACTGGGAACGACCGTTTTACTCCCAGGCAACGGTGATCGGCTCGGACGCCAAGGGGGTGGATCTGGAATTTGACCGAATGGCCTATCCCTACCGGATTGAGGGCGATACGATTATCTTTGAAGGCGAGGGCTGGGAAAACACCCCGGTCGATGGCGTCTTCGCTTTTGATCCACAAACACGCGCGCCCGTCCATAAGAGCGGCGACTCGCTCGGGACCGGTTTTCCGGATCATATTTCGGTCAAGGATCTTGGCTCGGATCGCGTGCGCTTGAATGGGACTTTTCCACAGTTGCCGAAGAATGGCGATATCCTGGTCATGCGGCACTACGCGAGAGATAGCCCCGGCATCTATTTGCATCGAAGTAACGATACGACACTCGATCAGGTCGATATCCATCATGCCGGAGGCATGGGACTGATCGCGCAATTTTGCGAAAATGTAGCCATGACACGTTCACGGGTTACCCCTTCAGGCAAGCGTCTGTTCTCCACGACCGTCGATGCGACCCACTTCGTCAATTGCCGCGGCATTATCACCCTCGAAAACTGTCTGTTCGAAAACCAACTCGACGACCCTTCCAATATCCACGGCATCTACACCCGAATCCGCAGCATCGAGGACGCGCACTCAGTCGTCACCGAATCGGTGCATCCCGAGCAATACGGCGTGGAGATTGGCTTCCCCGGAGACCGAATGGCTATTGTCGACGAGACAACCCTCTTGGGCTATGCCGAGTTGGAAATACTCGAAGTGGAGCGAATCAACGGCAGCTTTTCGAAACTAAGCTTCAAACAAGCCCTGCCGAAAGGAATCAAAAACGGAAATGTGATGGAAAACCTTTCCTGGACACCCGACCTGAAGATCACGGGATGTATCGCACGCAACAACCGCGCACGCGGATTCCTTATCACGACACCCGGTAAAGTCGTGGTCACCGGCAATGAGATATCTTCGTCCGGGGCCGCGATCAAAATCAGCGGCGATGCCAAAAGCTGGTTCGAGTCGGGGGCGGTCAACGATGTTTTCATCTCCCGCAACCGTTTTGGCGACTGTTGCTACGGAGCGCCGGAATGGGGCCGGGCTTGCATCGACATCGACCCCGAAATCAAAAATTCGAAAACGAATCTTGCCTGCTACCACCGGAATATCCGCATCGAAGACAATGAGTTCGCCACCTCCGAATCATCTCTCCTGTTCGCCCGGTCCGTGCAGAACCTTAAATTTTTGCGCAATATGGTAGGGCCGTCCGGCAACGACCCGGCGGATTCCAATAAAACCCAAGCCGTCGTCACAGAAGGCTGTCTCGATACGGAAATAGATTCAACCCTTCGCATCGCCCGTAAGACGGATGATGCCCGGCGTGTCGAACCTTGCGACAATTAATGAACTTGAGGATCGCTCTACTGTGCTTGTCGGTCAAAGTCGCGTAAGCTAACGTTTCCACTTCGCCCAATGAAAAAAATTCCCCGTAAAAAACCCAGTCCGCGGGTCGCCTTGCTCATCGAATCCTCCCGCAGCTATGGGCGGGAACTGCTCATGGGAATTGCCGAGTATGTGAGAATTCACGGGCCGTGGTCGATCGAATTCGAGGAGGGTAATCCCCTGGATCAACTCCCGGAATGGTTCGGTCGCGAAAAATGGGATGGCATCCTTGCACGGGTGAACACCCCGGACATGGCCAAAGCGCTCCGCCGGAAGGGGGTGCCGGTGATCGACTTGAGCGCGAGCCTGCCCGAGTCCGCTTTTCCGCAGATACGCTCCGACGAAGACGCTGTGGGCCGCTTGGCGGCGGAACATTTGATGGAGCGCGGATTTAAGCAGTTCGCGTTCTGCGGGTACAACGGCACGGATTGGTCGGATGCGCGGCGGGACAGCTTCGAGCGGCGGGTGGCGGGTGCCGGTCTCGCCTGCCAGGGATTCGAAAATCCCAGGGCGATGCCCCCGCCCTCTGCTACGGACTACGAAGAACACGGCGAGCGGCACGAGCGGGATCTGATATGCTGGCTGAAAACCCTGCCGAAACCATGCGGTCTCATGGCCTGCAATGACGCCCGCGCACGGCAGGTCCTCAACTGTTGCCGTGAGGCGGGAGTGAGCGTGCCGGATGAGGTGGCCATCATCGGCGTGGACAAAGACGAAATCTTCTGCGAGCTCTGCGACATGCCGCTGTCGAGCGTGATACTCAACACGCAGCAGATCGGCTTCAAAGCCGCCGAACTGTTGTCCTCCATGATGACGGGTGAGTGCACCGAACCCGGCCCCATCGCGGTCCAACCTTTGGGGGTGATGGCGCGGCAATCCACTGATGTCCTTGCGATCGACGACCGGCACATCGCCGCCGCGCTCAGGCAAATCCGCGAACACGCCTGCGACGGCCTGGACGTGGAGACTCTGCTCAAAACCACCCCGCTCTCAAGGAGCGTGCTTGAACGTCGCTTTTCGCAATTCATCGGAAGCTCGCCCAAGGCGGAGATCCTCCGCGTGCGCCTGGACCGGGTGTGCCAACTGCTGGCGGGGTCCAGCCTGCCTCTCGCCGAAGTTGCCGGAAAAACCGGATTCGAACACCCGGAATACATGAGCCGTCTGTTCAAGAAAAAGATGGGGATGACGCCGGGCGAGTTCCGAAAATCTACGAGGGCGAAAGAGAGAAAAGCCCTCGGCTACACGACTGAGTAAAATAACGGTTTTCAATTGAACTAATCTCGCGTCACCTCAGTGACGCAAAAGTTCAAAAGATTTATGCAAAAGTTCAATGATATTTGTTCAAGCAGTGTGGTATAGTTCGGTTTGAATCGAACTACTTACCCCACCCCAGCCTGGCCGCTAGGGCAGCGATACTCCTCCTTGGAGTAACAACTGGGGGCACGAAAAACACTATGGACACTATCATGAAGCAAATCCGAATCTCCTTCGTCGTCGGTATCGGTCTGGCATCGTTCCTTATCTCCGGCGCTCTCAGTGCGCGTGACGCGGGAGTGATCAACATGGCGGCTCTCGGCGCGAAAACCGACGGGAGCGACACGACACCCATCGTCAGGGCGGCACTGGCCGAGGTACGCAGGGGCGAAGCAACCAAACTGGTCTTTCCTCCGGGGCGCTATGATTTTTACTCCGTGCGCGCGAACGAAGAGTATCTTTTTGTCAGCAATAACGACGCGGGACTGAAGCGCATCGCGTTTCCCCTGCAGGGAATGGAAGATGTCACGATTGACGGTGGCGGAGCGACCTTCGTTTTCCACGGAGAGATCGTGCCCTTTCTGATCGGCGATTCCAATGACGTGTCGCTCAAAAACTTTTCGGTGGATTTCATCCGCCCGTTCCACTCCGAAGGAAGGGTGCTGGCGGTAACGGAGGACTATGTGGATTTGGCCTTCACCGAGGAGTTTCCCTACGAAATCCGCAACGGGGTGCTCGTCTTCACCAGCCATCAGCGTTATTCCGGCCCGGCAACAACGGTGTCGAGCGGCGAGGTGCTCTACCCTTACAGCAGTCTGCTCGCCTTCGACCCGGAAAAACAGGAAACCGCGTACATGGCGAAGGACCGCTACGGCCTCGGAGAAGGAGCGGCCGCGGAGGAGATCTCGGACGGCCGTGTGCGGCTCAAACTCCCGAACCTTTCCGCCGACCCCGGAAACATTCTCGTCTTCGGACCTGCAAAACGGAATTACCCGGGCTTTATCATTACCGACTCTTCCGGAGTCCATCTCTCGGGTATCAACCTCCATCATTGCGGCGGCATGGGTGTGATCGCCCAGCGCAGCGCGGATCTGTTTCTCAAGAATATCCGGGTGACTCCGCCGGCGGGAGGCAAAAGGATTCTGAGCATCACGGCGGACGCGACCCACTTCGTCAACTGCACGGGCAGGATCGAGATGGTGGATTGCCTGTTCGAGCAACAGAAGGACGACGCCACCAATATCCACGGCCTCTACGCGAAAATCACCCGGATCCTGGCGCCCAACCGCTTCGAAGTCAGATTGGTCCACCCGCAGCAGGCCGGAGTCGATTTCATCAAGTCCGGCACCCGCTTGGAACTGAACGACGGCCCGAGCTTGCAGAGACACGGATTTGCGCGCGTCAAATCCGTGGAGCGTATCAACAAGGAAATGACGCTCGTCGAAACGGAAGCGCCGCTGCCGGAGGACATCGTCGTCGGTGACTCGATCGCCGACGCAGATGCCAACACGGCCGACGTCCTGATTCGCAACTGCGTGATCCGCGGAAACCGCGCGCGCGGGATCCTGTTGGGCTCCCGTGGCAAGATGGTCATCGAGGGCAACACCTTTCACACGCCCGGCGCCGCAATTCTGTTCGAGGGCGATTCCCGATACTGGTTCGAGCAGGCGGGCGTGCGGGATGTGGTGATCCGCGATAACACCTTCGACAACTGCAACTACGGCGTCTGGGGCAACGCTTGCATCCAGGTCGGCTCCGGCATCGAGAAGGAGTTCAGGAGCACTTCCCGCTACAACCGGAACATCCGGATCGAAAACAATCTCTTCCGCGTCTTCAGTCCCCTGCCCCTGCTGAGCATGTATTCGGTGGATGGTTTGACCTTCGTCGATAACCAACTGGAGAGGACCGAGGCTTATCCGGTTCCTGAAGAAAAAGAGGAGAAACTGTTCGTGATTACCAATTCCGAAAACGTGAAGGTGGAGGATCCACGTATGGTCTCCAAACGACAGCGAAAAGAAATGACCGCGAATCGGGGGAACACGGTAATTCACCCCAAAGCCGTAAACTTAAAGGATAACAGGCTCCGGCACGCGTTCCACTAGGGTTTCCAAGCCAGTCAACCGTCGAAGTGGCTCAAATGGAACCCTCTCAATCAGCCGTTTGCGCATCATTCAACTCGAGATGAAAGTCCGTAGATTTTTTAGCCGCTGACTTCCCACAAATCATAACTGAACGCTCGTATCTTGAATTAGATAAAAAATGTAATGTCTGAAAAATCGCCTAGCACTCCGAAGAATCGAGCAATTTCGCTCCTTTCACTTCTCTTTATTTTGATGATTGCTCTTGGCGCTTATCTGTATTCCTCGACTGGACCGATCGATTCGGCCACGGAGGCGAAAAGCATCTCAAGCGGGGAGGCCCCAGTTGAGGAAGTTCGAGCGGGTGCACCTAAAAGCATCAAGCAAGCTTTGGAGGCGCGTTTCGGCATTAAGGCCTTTCACCGTAACTACAGCTTTGACGACCCGACTTATGCGGTGACTTATACTCCGGAAGAAAAGGAGGCGCAGCGTAAAGCAGGTGCCGCCTTGAAAGAAGAAATCCAGGCCGCCATTGACAGCGGTGAAACGAGCTATACCGCGACACCTGGCTTTTATCGCTTTGCCGATGGAGGCATAGGATTCAGAAACGCCGAGAACTTCACGCTGAACATCGCGGATTGCGATTTCATGATCGAAGCAGGCGGTTTTATATCCATCAAAGATTCAAACGACATTATGGTAAAAGGCCCCTGCACGGTGGATTCAGCGGATTATAAGTATGTACACGGCCGGATTGAATCGCTGGATGACGGCATCGCCACCGTTTACGTGCCCGAGGGTTATGACATCGACGGCCTTTCACAAAAGAACCATCGCCTGATTTTTGACAGTCAGGGCTATGGCTTGGAACAACACCAGGCCAAATACAGCGACCCAAAATCAATTGGTAATCGGCGTGTTGAGGTTCGCCTTGGCTCAGGCAAAGCAGTCCAGGTCGGAAATATTGTGGTGATGAAGAAAAGTGGCGGGGCCGCCTCGACATTATCGATCCGAGGCTCCGATGGGGTCTACATCGATGGAATTGACTCCTATGTGGGAGGTGGTTGGGATGCCAAAAGCGGGTCCAAAAACCTGACATTCAAAAATATCCGCCTGCGCCCCGCACCCGGAACCAATCGGATTTTCGGTGGGAGTGCCGGGCAATTTCTTGTTCCCGACGGCGATGTCCTTTTCGACGGGTGTGAGTTCGGCGCCCACACCGATGATGGCATCAATTTATATCTACCGTTCCACATCACCTACAAGCAGACCGCCCCCGATCTGGTCCTCGTCGCTGGCAGAAGCGACCTCAATGTGGGCGATACTTTGGAATTTCGCGACTATCGAACCGGCAAAAAACAAACCGCTGTCATTTCGAAAATCAAAAGTGCATCGAGCGAAACCACGGACCAGATTAAATCGGATTGGGATGATTTTGAAGATGAGGTAGGCAGCAGATCCCAAAACGGAGCGATCCGACGATCCTATCATGTTCATCTGGAAAGGCCCGTTCAGGTAACCCCTTGGTCCTGGGTATTCAAGGTGGGGGGGCCGGGCAGCGGACCGGACAGCGTTACCGTGCGTAACTCTTATTTCCACGATGCTTCCGCCGAGCCGATTACGATGAAAGCGGCCAAACAAACCCTGATCGAAAACTGCGTGTTTATTCGAAACAGGGATGAATTTCATGCGGGGGCCCATTTTTATTGGTGGGAGGGCCCCCCGGCAAATAACGTCACGGTCCGAAACTCCGTTTTTGTCGCAACACCGATGAAATTGCAAGATGTAGGCGTCCTCAGGTTTAGTCTTCCTGGATGGAATTTACAACCCGGGGCGACTGCTTTGGAAAATATAACCGTGGAAAACAACTCCTTTTATGGGATTAATGCGCCCGCGGTCCAGGCGGCCAATGTGGACAATCTGGTCGTTCGAAACAATTATATCGAGTTGTCAGAAATATACTTCAATGGAGGAGGTAGATCGCAAGTGGGCAAATGTGCAATCCACCTGGACTCCGTCAGCAATGGTCTGGTTACGGGCAATGTCATCAAAATGCTGGACCCGAAACGTCAAGGCACGGCTATCCTGACAAAACACCTGAGCTCCACGCAGATCCGGGATAATCAGATCATCCATTTGGGCCCGGTAGCGCCGCATGTCGTGACATTCCGAAGGGAATTTCAAGGACCCGCCCGCATTTTTACTGGACGGGGATCGCTCGACCTCCTGGACCTCCGCCAGCGGTTATCCGGCCTGGATCATCGTCGATTTGAATAAGCCCAAGCCGATCCGTGAGATCAAAGTCGCACTTGGGGCGAGTCGGCCTTACCAATACAAGGTCGAGGGATCCAATTCTCTGGACGGGCCATACACGATAATCGTGGACCAGACACGCGCCCTGCCAGAATGTGACAGGGCGCGAAGCGGTAAATGGCTGCTCAGGCTGGGATCGAACCAGCGACCAAGTGATTAACAGTCACCTGCTCTACCGCTGAGCTACTGAGCAGTATGAAAGTCGGGTATGAAGGTAATTTTGGGGGGTGCTGTCAACATCTAGTCTGGAAAATTTTCAGGGTTTTGCGCGACGCTACTTTTTCGGAGTTAACGGGCGCTTGAGAGACTGTGATTCAAGGCTCCAGCGGGAGGACAGTGCGGCCTTACCCACGGCAGCAGCTATGGGTGCACCACCATCAAGCAGCGCGATGCGCAGGCCTTTGGGCTGGTTCGGCTCAGAGAGAAGCTTGTCGTAGATATCGAAGGCCATTTCGGAGGCGCCGAGTTCGTGCAGTAGATTGGCGATGCGCTGGACCAGTGCAGCCTCGTCTCGACTGAAGCTGGTGATGTAGCGAATTACTTTGAGGACTTCCAGCGCTTCTTTTTCCTGACCACGCTCCTTGTAAATCCGGCCCAAGCGGTAAGCCACAGCCAGTGAAGGATGTTTGAGAAAGAGTGTTCGCCCGTAAGCGAGGGCTTCATCTACTGAGGTCTCCGCTTCGAGTCGGTTCAACTGCCGAAGTCCCATATAGGCCGCAAAGGGTGCCTCGGTTGAACTCTCCAACTGGGCATCCAGATCTTTTTGGAAGGGCCGGTAGAGGGGATCGCCAACAGCTACCGTCTGCCAACTGAGAACAGGGTTACTGTACATAATAGCGTCGCCAAAATTATTCCCTCTGAGCAAGTGCTGTAAAAATAAGTGCGGCCGGACCGTAAACTCAAGGTAAGGCTCGTAGACGTAGCCGAAGGTGGCGCAGTACCCTTGAGAGATGAGTGGCCCGATCCACGACTTGGTGGCGGAACGAACGGTCGTCGCGGAAAAGCTGTGCAGATGGTAGGCAATCGCACCGGGCGGCACCGACCAACGGGCCTCACGCCAGGGGCCGTAGGCATTGGAACGATACCAGCCAAAATAGAGTGCGGGCGCATCGAGGCGGTCCTGATAGCCGCGCGGGCGTTTGCTGGTCTCGAACTCGGTATCAAAATAAGCGCCTTCCGCGAGATCACCGGCCTGATTGATCCATTCGTCGCCCTTGGCGTGGGGACCACCGGCATCGATGTAGGCACGACCCATTAAACCGTATTTCTCGGCCTGAATCGTTCGATCGATCAGCCGGATGACATCCGCTTTTGTCGGCCCGTCCAGACGGGCGACTTTAAGAATACGATTCGCATCGGAATCAGAAACCGGCTTACCCTCGAAATAAGGGTTCGCCTGGAAGGCGGTCATTGAAAGATTGGGTGGCGCAGGAAGCAGGGCCAGCTCGGAGTCCACCGAGGCACGATTCACCTTGAACTGCTTCGGAATCTTCTCCTGCCCGGGCTCGATCAGGTCGCCCGTATTGGCAATGCGCAGGGGGACTCCCCGGACAGTGACTAAAAAACGGATGCGATGCACCGAAACGGAAAGGCGTTCGCGTCCGTAGCGATCCTTTTCCGCGCTTTTCACTCCGTTGATCCACTCCCGTTCCAGCAACTCATCCAGCAGAGGATTACTGATGGTGGTCACATAATCACTCAGGCTAATAGTTTCGTCGCTGCTGGTTTTGAGCCGGACGATATTTTCAACCGGAATGCCACGCTGCTCGGCATAATACTCACCGATGGCGACTGAATCCGGATCGTTTTCGTTCACGACCACAACGACCGAATCCGCTTCGGCGGCGAAGCCCCCAACGCTCAGAGCCAGCGAGAGCCAAGCGAGAAGAAAACAGAAATTGTTCATTGTCTTCTTCACAGAATTAAAATGCCTCAATCCACTCAAAGTGCGCATGCGGCGTGCGCCATGAGCGAATTAGCTCTCGTCCTCTTCCTCTTCGTGATCGTCGCTTTCGTCAGGCGCATGATCGGGAGCATTGAACTTCAGCTTGCGCCGGCTCTCCGGTAAGGGTGAAAGAATTTGCGTGACCTGACGGCCGACCAGCTTGGGGTCGGAATCCGGCGTGGAAACACCGGTTAATTCGTCCGCCGCCATTTTCACGCGTTCGACACCGAGTTCCTTATGCTCGTTCTCACGGCCGCGGAACTGAAGGGTAAGCTTCACCTTGTTCCCATGGTCGAGAAAGCTTTCTGCCCGGCGCAGCTTGGTGACAAAGTCGTGCTGGTCGATCTTAACGCGAAACTTCACTTCTTTGAGCTTCGTCGTATGGCTCTTACTGTCCTTCTGCTTCTTACTTTCCTCGTATTTAAATTTTCCATAATCGAGGATCCGGCAAACTGGAGGCTTTGCCGTGGGCGAAACCTCGATCAATTCGAGCCCGACTTTCTTGGCCAACTCAAGCGCTTTGGCCGGGGGCATAACTCCAAGGTTGCCTCCTTCAGGACCGATGACACGCACTTCAGGTGCGCGAATGCGTTCATTACGTCTTGGACCGCGTGGCTTACGATTGCGGTTATATTTACCGCGTGAGTTCGGATATTTAGGCATTAATTAATTAGGCTTACGTATCACCCGCATACGGATGTGTGAATGGAAGAACCAACCGTTACAAAAGCCCGGGCAGCGAAGCGCCGCCCTTCTGAAAAGGCTTCTATCGTCATAGTGTGGGTTGAATGACCATGCGGGAAAAAAGAAATATGTAAGTATCCGATCCGAGCTTTCAACCCTAAATACTAAAGCTCTCGCCACAGCTACAACTGGACTTGGCATTCGGGTTACTGAATTTAAAACCTCCACCGACCATTTTGTCGGAGTAATCGAGCTCGGTGCCTTTGAGATAGAGCGCACTCTTGGTGTCGACCAGAATCAAGGCGCCTGAGGAACGAACGAGAATGTCACCCCGTTTGGGGGCTGCGACAAATTTCATTTTATAGCTTAAGCCGTTGCAACCACCGCCCGTGATCTTGACGCGTAGATAGTCCCCCTTCTGTTCGCGTTCCGTCAGGGCACTCAATTTGGCACCGGCAGCTGGTGTCACGAGGACGAGTTTCTCGTTTCCTTCGCGTACGCCTTCCGGTATTTCTAAAGCTTCAACCATAAATATAGCACTAGTCAAAATGGATACCGCCGCAACCATCAAGCGGTTAATTCCCGAAGCACTCGAACGGCCGCCGCAAAACTGCCGACATCCGCTCTCCCCTGGCCCGCCAATTCAAATGCGGTACCGTGGTCCGGACTGGTGCGAACGAAGGGCAGGCCCAGCGTCACATTGACCGCACGGTCAAACTCCAGTGTTTTCAAAGCGGCCAGGCCCTGATCGTGGTAAGCCGCCACCACGACATCGAAATCCCCCCTGAGCTGGCGATAAAAGACCGTGTCACCGGGCAAGCAGGAGGACAGGCCTGGCATATTCTCGCGCAGTCGATCCAAGGCCGGGTTCATCACCTCAATTTCCTCATTCCCGAGCAGCCCCTGCTCTCCGGCATGTGGATTCAATCCGCAGACGCCGATCCGGGGCTCAGCCACACCGTAAAGCTTAGCCAGGTCGTAGGCACG
This sequence comes from Coraliomargarita sinensis, assembly GCF_003185655.1. Taxonomy (NCBI): domain Bacteria; kingdom Pseudomonadati; phylum Verrucomicrobiota; class Opitutia; order Puniceicoccales; family Coraliomargaritaceae; genus Coraliomargarita; species Coraliomargarita sinensis. The sequence goes on from NZ_QHJQ01000004.1 coordinate 332,625, forward strand.
CGCCACGGCCTTTTCCAAACATGCCGCATCCAGCGCATCCGGCACTTCCCGCAAGGACATATGCCAGGTCGCCAAGACGACCTTCAACTTCTCTCCGACAAAAGCCATGGTCGGCTCCCCACCCCAGGCCTCGGCAAAAAATTCCGTCTGCCCGAGAAAAGAAAAGCCGGTCTGGTTGAGCCAGTGCTTGTTGACCGGTCCGGTCACCACTCCGCGGTAGCGACCTGCCTGGCAACCCTGGGCGGCAGCACCCATTGCTTCCAGGGCCAGCGCCGCACCCTCGACACTGGGTAAGCCCGGTTTCATATCGAAGGACGCCTCACCCACCGGCAGCGTCCGCACTCCGGTTCGGGCATGAAGGTCCTCCAACCAATGCGCGGGACCAATAACGACCGCCTCAGTCGCGAGTGACGCATCCTTGTTCAGGGCGGACTCAATTACATCGGGACCGACGCCTGCCGGATCGCCACAGGTAATGGCAATGGGGAGTTTATCCAGCGGTGCACTCATCAACCGAAAAGATTCATCTGCGGTTCCTTGACCATATCGTAAAGTTTGAGCACACGCATGAGCTGGAGCAGCTCCGATTTCTGGTAGCTGTGGTTCACTTCGACATGCCGGAGGAGATTCTCCAGAATCGTGCTGAAAGTAATGATCCCATCGATCCCGCTTTCTTGAAATAAGCTGATCGCTTCGCTGCGCTGCGGGTCGCTGGTCGGTATTCCCGGCAAGACCAGAATCTTCTTACAGGACACTTGCTCCGTCGAAGTCTCTTCATCGAAAAGAGCTTCCTCAAAATCAAAATATTGGTCCGCTCTATTGAGAACATTCTTCTTCAGGTAATCAAAAATCCGCGAGCTGCTTTTTAAGATGGACGGTGTAAAACGTGAGCTGTGCCAGGCCTGCACCACCACGACCGCACGTTGGATCTTCAGCATATCCGCGGAAAAGAGCTGATAGCCAGTTTCCGCATCATCGGCCGGTGCACCGGGATTATACACCACCAGTGCAATGGCTTCATCCGCTTGTTTCTTACGGGTCTGCACCTGATACTTCTTCAGCTGACGCACAAAGAACTTATTCAGTTCGAAGTACTCGCGCACGATATTTTCATCAAAGCCAGCCATGATGGTTTAAGAATTGCCTCTAAATACTAAAGGTCAATGCCATCGCGCCGATCAGACATTTCTCATTCATACTTCTAAAACATATTAGGAAAGACACTTATTCCATGTCATTCTACCCTCTGACATGCTGGCATGCGCAAGCGCAGCCTCTACTGATCGACACAACGACAAATTCAAACCGTGTAGGGCTTCTTGAAAATCGCCCCACTCCGGCGCCGCTCGGCAATCCGGTCCTTTTCCTCCTCATTCATCGGGGCCGGGTCGCCGGTCGCCGGGTCGATCTTCCACATAGCCGGCTTCAGATCGTGATCCACCGCAACCCGGTAATCGAAGACAAAACAATCGCCTTCCCAGAGGCTCTTGTCCTTCGGCATCATTTCGAGATAGCGCAAAATGCCGCCCTTGAGGTGGTAGACGTTTTTAAAACCCTTCTTCTTCAGGTAGGCCGTCGAACGCTCACAGCGAATCCCGCCGGTGCAATACATGGCAATCTTCTGGTCCTCTTTACCCTTGAGCTGCTCGTCGACAAACTTGGCGAAAGACACAAAATCCTCGGTGTCCGGATTGGTCGCCCCTTTAAATCGACCGACCTCCACTTCGTAGTCGTTGCGGGTATCGATGGTGATGACATCCGGATCCTGGATCAGATCATTCCACTCATCAGGCTCAAGATAGGTGCCCACCACATCGCGGGGATCGGCATTCTCCTGCCGGAAGGTGACAATTTCAGGCTTCTTTTTCACCTTGAACTTCGGGAACGGGCAGAAATCCGCGTAGGAATATTTGACATCCATGCCCTCAAAGCGCGGATCGGACTTCAGCAAGGCAATCGTACTGTCGATGGCCTCGTGTGAACCGGCACAGGTCGAGTTGACGCCCTCGGGCGCGACGATCAAAGTCCCGCGCAGGCCGACTTCCAAACCATGGTCCACCAATCGCTCGGCCCACTCATCGCGGTCCGGCAGTTCGGTAAAATGATAAAAAGCGGCTATTTTCCAACTGTCTGACATGCGGCACATATGTGCCGAGTAAAAGTGAAAGTGAAGGTGAAAGTGAAAGTGAGCATTTGATCCAAAACACGAATGGCCGCTTCTGTTTTCTTTCTTGTGCATGGCAAGCAGACCTGTCACTCCCCTACGACTTCACTGCGAACAGTAGCCACCGGATTCTCACTGATCGTTTTTTTAACCGTTCATTAACGTGAATCGACGTTAATTTTTTATGAGCATTTTCGGCACATTGATTCGTCCTGCCGGCAAGACGATATCCGCAGGCACACGGAATGAACCCAGAGTGCCCGAATATTTTGCTGACTCACTCAATTGCTCACGCTGAATCCTCCCTATCATTTATCAACAACATCGAAACCATTCACGTTAATGAACGGTTTCAAAACAACTTCCATGGACACGACTTTTACAGACCTCGGGCTGAGCCCGCAACTACTCGACGGCATACACAAACTCGGGTTTGAATCCCCCTCGCCGATTCAGGCACAAACGATTCCGGCCATCCTTTCCGGCAAAGACATCGTCGGCCTTTCCCAAACCGGCTCGGGCAAGACGGCCGCCTTCGGCCTACCCGCACTGCAAGCGGTGGATATCAATCAAAAGGAAGCACAGGTCTTGGTGCTCTGCCCCACGCGAGAGCTCGCCGTCCAAGTTTGCGCCGAGATTCACCGGCTTGGTTCGGCATTAAAGGGCCTCTCAGCCGTCCCGGTTTACGGCGGCGCTCCGATTGACCGGCAAATGCGTGCCATGCGAAAAGGCGCTCACGTGATCGTCGGCACGCCCGGCCGGGTAATGGACCACCTGCGCCGACGCTCACTCAAGACCGACGGCATTAAGATGTGCATCCTCGACGAAGCCGACCGCATGCTCGACATGGGCTTCCGCGAGGACATGGAAGTCATCCTCGACCAACTGCCGGCCGACCGGCAGACACTCTTCTTCTCCGCCACCATGAACAAAAGCGTTCAGGGGCTGATCCGGGCCTTCAGCCATGAAGCGGTGGAAATCAGCATCGAGCGTAAAGCGCTGACCGTCGACACCATCGCGCAGGAATACTACGAGGTCCGCAACCGGTCGAAGATCGAAGTCATGTGCCGGCTGCTTGATCTGGAAACCAAGCCACGCGGCATCGTTTTTTGTAACACCAAACAAATGGTGGAAGATGCCACCGAAGCCCTCGCCGCACGCGGCTATCTCGCCGACCGGATCCACGGCGACATTGCCCAGAATAACCGGGAGCGGGTGATCAAAAAATTCCGCGATGGCAGCGTAGAGCTACTCGTCGCCACCGACGTGGCCGCGCGCGGCCTCGATATCGACGATGTGGACGTGGTTTTCAACTACGACCTGCCCTACGACCCCGAGGATTATGTCCACCGCATCGGCCGCACCGGGCGGGCCGGACGCAGCGGCAAATCGATCACCTTTGTTTACGGCCGGGACATTTACCGCCTCGAAGCGATCGAGCGCTACACCCGCCAGACGATTCGCCGCATGCGCATTCCTTCCCTCGAAGAAGTGGAGGGCCGCAAAACCGACAATGTGTTCAATGCGGTCCGCGAGCGTCTGGAATCCGGCGACTACAAGCGGCACGATGACTGGATCGAGCGCCTGCTCGACGCCGGCCACACGCCGACCGATATCGCCAGCGCCCTATTCGATTCCTTCAGCAAAGCGGACAACAGCGGCGGCGAGGAAATCGCCGAAGACCGCGAGCCCTTCGAAGCCAATCCGAAAAAGGGAGGCAAGCCCGGCAAGGGTAAAAAAGGGAAACGTGGCAAGTTCTCCGGCAAAGGACCGTATAAAGGCAATTCAGGAAAATTCGAAAAGAAGCCTTTCAAGCCTAAAAGCAACCTGGCCGGCGCCAAGCCCAAGAAGAAATTCTCGGATAAAAAAGCGAAAAAGAACCCCGAACCGAAACGACGCTTCAAGGTACCGAAGTGATCGGGACACAGGCGGGACGCCTGTGCTACGTATAACAGGCGTCCCGCCTGTTTCCTTTCAGTTTTGTCCCGACCATATAAGCCAACGCTTTCCAGTTGATTTCTGGGCATTCCCGCAGCTTCATATCCACGTGTCCGACAGCGAAGCAACCAAGCCATTTCTTTCACCGAGCCAGAAGCGTATTATCGCGACGGGCTGCACCGCACTGGCCGCCCTCTTTTTGGCTGCTGCCGCCTACTTGCTCTTTGCGCTACTGCGGGACTTTGTCGGCGCCTTTCAGGATGTCCTGCTACCCCTGGCCATTGCCGCCATTCTCGCGACTTTGCTTCGCCCGATCATTAGCTTTTGTGAAAGCCGCACGCGCTTGAATCGGACCGGGGGTATCCTGCTGCTCTTGGGCCTTGTCGTGCTCGTGCTACTTGCCGTCGGAGTCTATGCCGTGCCACCCGTGCTCCACCAAACCGGTGAATTTCTAAAGGAGCTGCCCGGGCTTCTCGAGCGCTTTCTGGAATATTTGAAAGGCCTGGCGCCGTCCATGTGGCAGTGGCTGAAAGAACAACTGGGGCAGCCGCCGGACGTCTATTTCCAAAATTTGCTCAAGGAAAATTCCAGCTTGATCCAGAACACTCTGGCTAAAGCGTCTTCCTCGTCCGGACCTCTTTTCGGCTTACTCGGCGGGTTGTTCGGAAAGATTGCGGCGTATTCGATCATACCGGTCTACCTCTTTTTCATTCTCAAGGGGGATCGTAATATCTGGAAAGACATCGACAAGCAGCTGAACTTCCTTCCCAAGGAGCGCCGCGACGACCTCATTTTCCTGATCAAACAGTTCAGTGATATCCTCATCGCCTTCTTCCGCGGCCAGATCATCATCGGCCTTTTACTCGGCCTGGTCCTGGCAATCGGGTTCGGCCTGGTCGGTCTGAAGTTCGGCATCTTCCTGGGCTTCGTTCTGGGGCTGCTCAATATCATCCCTTATCTTGGCACCATGATCGGCCTGATCATGGCCCTGCCCCTGGCCTACCTTCAAGACGGCGGTGGCCCGACTCTGGTCGGGCTTTGTCTGATTGTTTTCATTGTCGGACAAATCCTCACCGACTACGTCTTCACCCCGCGGGTGATGGGCGATAAGACCGGAATGAGCCCGATGCTCATTATTTTCTCGGTCTTCTTCTGGGGCGCGGCCCTCGGCGGCATCCTCGGGATGATCCTGGCCATCCCGCTCACCGCCTTCTTCCTCGTCTTCTGGCGACTGGCCCGCGAAAAGTACCTGCCGGCACTGACGGCGAAAAAATAGTCCGCCTATCGTATTAACGATCATTTCGGACACCTGATCGTAAAATAAAGTAAACCGTTAATTTACGTTTATTGACGTTAATTTTTAAAGAAGTAAGAAAATCCATAGAGCTGTTCGAAGCCGTCAAGACTCTGACGCTTCAGCACTGTCCAAGACCAAACCACCGAAACACCATTCACGTTAATTAACGTACATTAACGGTTTAAAATAAGATGACAGAACAAACCCAAGAACCTTTCGCCCGTCCCGACGGCCGCGCCGTCGATCAACTGCGTCCGATTGATTTTCAAATCGGTATCGCTCCACACGCCCTCGGCTCGGTGCTCGTTAGCTTCGGAAATACGCGCGTGATTTGCGCGGCATCAATCGACAATCGTGTGCCCGGCTGGATGCGCGCCCAAAAGGTCGAAGGCGGCTGGATGACGGCGGAATATTCCATGCTCCCCTACAGCACGCACGATCGCAAGCAACGTGATATCAGTCGCGGCAAGGCCGATGGGCGGACCATCGAAATCCAGCGCTTGATCGGTCGATCCATGCGGGCGGTTTTCGACTTGAAAAAACTGACCGGCAAGACGATCTGGCTCGACTGCGATGTGCTACAGGCCGACGGCGGCACGCGCACCGCCTCCATCACCGGGGCTTACGTCGCGGCGCAGATCGCCATTCAGAAATTAATCGCCAAGGAAGAACTCGAGGAAAACCCGTTCACCGATTCGGTCGCGGCCGTATCGGTAGGCGTCTACAAGGATACGCCGGTTCTCGACCTCAATTACCCGGAGGACAAAGACGCCAGCGTCGATGCCAACCTCGTCATGACCGGTTCCGGAAAATACGTGGAAGCCCAAAGCTCGGGCGAGGAAGCCACCTTCACCCGGGAGGAACTGGATACGCTTCTAGAGCTGGGAGCAAAAGGTATCGCCGAAATCAGCCAACTTCAGAAAGCCGCTATCTGCGAAGGATTGAAATAAGAAGTTAGGCCGGTGGCGTATGAGCCCGGCATCGCTTTTTCTCCATCTTCCAGTCATCCATGACGAAGCCGTGACCGATATCGGTGACAACCGGTCCACTCATGGCGAAGTCATTTTGCGCGTAAAACTTAATCGCGCTGTGGTTCTGCTTGTTTACCGTAAGACGGATACGGCACTCGGGATAGCGCTGACACAATTTATCAAGCGCCCATTTGCCGACTCCCCGCCTCTGTGTGCTTGGTAATACATAGAGTTTACTCAGAAAGAGATGCTCCTCGCAAAGATCATAGCCGAGGTAGCCCAAGGGCTCGCCGTCAGACTCACGAATAATCGCATACTTGCGACCTGCGGCAATTTGTTCACGGATCGATTCAGTCGACTGGTATTGGCGCAACATGTAGTCGACCTGAGCTTCCCCGATAATCGGAATGTAATGATGCTTCCAGCAGGTTTCCGCCAAGCGGGCAATACAATCAATCTCTTCGGCGGTCGTGACTGCTGCGAGTTTCATGCGATGGCGTCTTCCGGATAAAGGCGAGTCATCGGGCTTAAGTTTCCTGAATATCTTCCTCAATCCGCTCGCCCAAGTGCCGGCCGGGCTGATCGGACAGGAAACAGACCGAGTCACCAGGTTGAACGGACTTCACATCCACCACCTCCCCGGCCTGGCGCATCAAGCGAACACTGTCGGCTTGCTGCAGCGTTGCGGAAATACGCTTCCCCGCATACCGCGCGATTATACGGAGGAGCGGCCGCTTCTCGATTTTAATGCGGCCGATCGGTACCATGCGTTGCGCGCCGCTTCCAGCATGCACCACCATGACCGACATCTCGGGCGTCAAATCGCTCAGATAACGGGTCTTTTCATTCTCGCCCAGAAGGTAGTGGTGGATCGCGCCACAGTTCACACGGAAGGGACGCGGCGGATAGGTTTCCGAGGATTGGTTCTCGGACAGAACCAGTAAATAGCCGTGCCCCGTGTCCCCGAGCAAAAGTCCCTCCTCGGGTTCCAAACGGTCAGCCAGATCCAGACAGACCCGAGTGCCCTCCCCGATGGTTTCCACCGCTTCGACTTCACAAAATTGCAACCGGCTAGACATAACCACCATCATGAAGGCAACCGTCCATGAACGTCAACGCAGGTCCGTCTGAATTGTCGCAGGTCGATGATGTGGTCATCAGCCTTACGGACCGTTGCTACATTTTCGTTTTCTATCCCTAAAGTTCCCGAACCTGTAGCCGAACGCCTTAGCGTTTGGTCCCGGTGTAGCTGAACGCCTTAGCGTTTGGTCCGGATATCGCGATCATCGGCCTCACGGACCGATGCTACATATAAGCTGTCTTTCTTTCTCTACGCCCTGCCCGATATTTGCCCAACTATCCGCCGGCTCGAACCGGCTGAAAGCCGCGTTTTTCCAATTCGGCAACGGCGCGGTCCCGCACATCGCCCTGCAGCTCAATCGTGCGCCCCTTCAAAGTACCGCCGCAGGCGCAGGACTTCTTTAAATCGAAAGCCAATTTATCCAGCTCACCCAAAGGCAAATGCGTGGCGAAGTCCGACAAGGTCGTCACGGTCTTGCCGCCCCGGCCACTTTTTTCACGTCGCAATTCGACTCGTCCTTTCTTTGGAGCCGCCTTGGGCTTTTTTTTCGAGGTCGCCCCCGACGATCCTTTTTGGGCTTTCGGCAAGCCGGTCGAAGAAAGTGTGTCGAATGGATTCGCGCCGAGTGATTCCCCGCCGCCGGTATCGATGCGCTTGCTCATGCTTCGTGAGGCATATCGGGATTCTCCAGCCACTCAAGCGCTTTCATGTAGCTTCGACGGCTCAGGTAATGGGCGAGATCCCGCGGAAGTGCTTCCTCCTTCGCAATCGCATCCAAACCGGCGAGAGCCTTCCGGATGGAGAGCCCGTCTTGAGGGGGCTCCGCGCCGGTCGCGACTTTCAGAAATTGACGTATTTGGTCCTTATTCATATCTTGATATCAAGCTAAAAATCCGTAAATACAAGCACTATAACGAGTTCCTGAATTAAGCTAAGCTTATAGATCATAAATTTACGCTTAAGAATTTGAGTTTCTAATGTAACAACGTAGACCTCTCCAACGAATTCTGCCACAAAAAATGAAACATTCCCCAGTCGCAAGCCGTTGGAACGCGGATCTCATCGACCAGAACTACGAAACCTGGCTGACCAACCCGTCAGCGCTTGACCGTGAGTGGCAAGCATTCTTCGAGGGTTTTAACCTCGGACTCAGCGAAGCGCCCCCCTCTGCGGGCGATTCGGCAGAAGGTTCTACCGACCCGGAACGCTTTTCCGAGGACAGTTTTGCCATCAAGCAGGCGCGCGCCATCGGCTTGATCTACGCCTACCGTTCCATCGGCCACACCATAGCGCGTTTCAACCCCCTGAACAAGGAAGCGCCGACAAACCCGAGACTGACCCTGCAGCGTCTCGGCTTCGACAAATCCGACTTGGAGCAGGTCTTTCACACAGGCAACTACCTGGGTGGTCTGGAAATGAAGCTGGGCGAATTGCGGGAGCGTCTGGAAAAGACCTACTGCAGCACAGTGGGCGTTGAGTACATCCACATTCAGGAAACACCCAAGCGTCGCTGGATCCAGTCCTGCATTGAACCGGAGTGCTTCAGTCCCAGCTTCGACAAGGCGAAGAAGAAGCAAATCCTGCGCTCCGTGATCGAGGCAGAAGCTTTTGAGAACTTCCTTCAGACACGCTATGTCGGCCAGAAACGTTTCTCTCTCGAGGGCGGCGAAACCTTACTCGCCTGCCTGGAAAGCATCCTGCAACGTTCGAAGCGGAACAAGGTCGACGAGATTGTCATGGGGATGGCCCACCGCGGTCGTCTGAACGTGCTGGCGAATTTCCTGGGCAAATCGTTTGAGTACATTCTTCGCGAATTTTCCGAGAACTACGTTCCCGACACTATTTACGGCGATGGTGACGTAAAGTATCACCTCGGCTACGAAACCCGGCGCAAGACGGAAGACGGCCATGAAGTCGATATTCGACTGGCGGCCAACCCCAGCCACCTGGAAGCGGTCAATCCTGTCGTCGAGGGCAAGGCCCGGGCCCGCCAGCGTATTCGCGGGGACCTGGAGCGTAAGAAAGTACTGCCCGTCCTGATCCACGGTGACGCCGCCATCGCCGGTCAGGGGATTGTCGCGGAAGTCTTCAATTTCTCACAGCTCAAGGGTTACCGTACCGGTGGCACCATACATATCGTTATCAATAACCAGATCGGCTTCACCACCAGTCCCGAAGACGCCCGTTCCAGCCGCTATTGTACCGATGTCGCCAAAATCGTGGAAGCTCCCATTTTCCACGTCAACGGAAACGACCCGCTGGCGGTCGTGGCTGCGATGGAAGCAGCCTTTGACTACCGCCAGACATTCGGCTGCGATGTGGTGATCGACATGTATTGCTGGCGTAAGCACGGGCACAACGAGGCAGACGAGCCTGCTTTCACCCAGCCGGTGCTTTACAAGACCATTAAAGAGATGAAGCCGGTCGGCGAGAGTCTGGCCAAACAGCTGGTTGATAGCGGTGAATTTACCGAGGAGGAAATCGAGGAAATCAGGAAGGCCTACCATGACCGGCTCAATACGGCTTTTGACAAAGTAAAGGAGGAAGAAGGCAAGCACGTCCAGCACAAGGACGAGTCCTCCGCCACCAAGCAGCCACCATACAACTTCAAGGGCTTTGAGACGCGTGTCTCCAAAGAACAATTACACCACATCGTCGAAGAGCACACGCGTTTCCCGGAAGGCTTTAATGTCAACCGCAAGATCAAGCGCCAGATGGAGGCCAAATTAAAAGCCTTTGAAGAGGATACCGGTATCGACTGGGGCATGGGCGAAGCACTCGCCTTCGGTTCCCTCCTGATGGACGGCACCCCCGTCCGTATCAGCGGTCAGGACTCCAAGCGTGGCACATTCAGCCACCGCCACGCCGTGGTCTACGATACGGAAACACGCGAACGCTACACCAACCTGCTCAATTTGAGCGAGGATCAGGCCCAGTTCTGCGTGCACAACTCTCTACTCTCCGAGGCGGCCGTACTCGGCTTTGACTACGGCTACTCACTGGATTATCCACAAATGCTCTGCATCTGGGAGGCTCAGTTCGGCGACTTCGTCAACGGGGCCCAGGTTATCATCGACCAGTTCCTGACCAGCTCGGAATCAAAATGGGGCCGACTCAGCGGCCTCGTCATGCTGCTGCCTCATGGCTATGAAGGTCAGGGGCCGGAGCACTCCTCCGCCCGTCTGGAACGTTTCCTCCAGGCCTGTGCGGAAAATAACATCCAAGTCTGTAACCTGACGACACCGGCACAGCTCTTCCACGTGCTCCGCCGCCAGATGAAGCGTGAATTCAAGAAGCCGCTTATTATTATGGCGCCCAAGAGCCTACTAAGGCACAGAGAGTGTGTTTCGAAGGTAGCCGAGTTTACGGATAATGAATTCTGGTCGATTCTCGACGACAGTTCCGTCACTAAAAAGAATACCAAGCGTATCATACTTTGCTCGGGCAAGGTCTATTACGACCTGCTCGCCTACCGCAGGGAGCATAAGATTAAGGATGCGGCTTTGGTTCGTGTCGAACAATTCTATCCGCTGAACACCGAACTGATCAAAAAGATCGTCAGCAAATACCCGGACGATGCAGAGCTGGTCTGGTGTCAGGAAGAGCCCAAAAACATGGGCGGCTACACATTCATGATGCCACGGCTCCTCTCGGTGCTCGAAAGAATGCCGCGTTACGCGGGCCGTCGCGCTGCGGCCAGCCCCGCAGTCGGCTCACTTGCGAAACACAAACGTGAACAGCAAAGGCTCGTCGAAGCTGCCTTCGGCCTAGGCGACCCGAACGCGAACAGCTCGGAAATCGATTAACCTTCTCCCGCCACGGGAGCACCATTCATCATTCAACGATCCACACCCAACTAATTTTATGGCTACCGAAGTAAAAGTTCCCGCGATGGGCGAATCCATCAGCTCTGGCATTCTGGCCGCCTGGCACGTCAAGTCCGGCGACTACGTCGAAGAAGGCCAGACCATCTACGAACTCGAAACCGACAAGATCACCTCCGAAGCAAACGCCGAAGTCTCCGGTGTCATTACGATCGAAGTCGAGGCCGATGAAGAAGTGGAAATCGGACAGGTCGTCGCCACGATTGACGAAAGTGCTTCGGCTGGGCCGAAGAGTGAAAGTGACGGTGAGAGTGAAAGCGGTACTTCGGCTTCGGACGATTCTGAAGACAAGGAAGGCGGCTCTGGCGAAGACGATAATCGTTCGGATTCCGAGGAGCAACCGAACAAAGACGGGCAGGAGCTTGCAGCTTCCGGCGGGAAAAAGGTCGACCCGGAAGCCACGCTTTCCCCCGCGGCTCGAAAGGCGGCCGAAGAAACCGGGGTCGACGTTTCAAAACTTAATGGTAGCGGCAAGGATGGTCGAGTCACCAAGGACGACATTCTGAAGGCGGCCGAAAAGGCAGACAGCAGCCAAAAGTCGGGGGACAGAAGCCAGAGGACAGATGACAGAGGACAGAAGTCCGAATCGCCCGCTCCGGCACCCTCCGCCCCGAAATCGGGTGAGCGCGAAACGCGTAAGAAGATGTCTCCGCTCCGTAAGAAGATCGCCGAGCACCTAGTTAACGCTTCGCAACAATCTGCCATGCTCACGACCTTTAACGAGGTTGATATGAGCGCGGTGATGAAACTTCGCAAAACCCATCAGGACGCATTTGTCGAACGCCACGGCATCAAGCTAGGCTTCATGTCTTTCTTCACCAAGGCCGTGACGCACGCGCTCAAGGCAGTACCGGAGGTCAATGCACGTATCGAGGGCAACGAGGTCGTCAGCCAGCACTACTACGATATCGGCGTGGCCGTCGGCACGGACAAGGGACTGATGGTGCCCGTGGTCCGCGAATGCGACCAAAAGGACTTTGCCCAGATCGAGAAAGATATCATCGGCTACGCTAAGGCCGCCCGCGACGGCAAGATACAGATGTCCGATCTTCAAGGCGGTGTCTTCACTATCTCCAACGGCGGGATCTACGGCTCGATGCTGAGCACACCGATCATCAACTTCCCGCAACCCGCGATTCTGGGACTGCACAACATTCAGCAGCGGGCCGTTGTCATCGACGGTGAGGTGGTCGCGCGCCCGATGATGTATCTGGCACTCAGTTATGACCACCGTCTGATCGACGGCAAGGAAGCCGTTACCTTCCTGGTAAAAATCAAGGAAGCCATCGAGGATCCCGCCCGTTTATTGTTCGGCATCTAGCCGAACAATAAACGGGCGGGTGTCAGAAAGTGAAAAGTATGAAAGTGAAAATGTGTCTTATCACTTACACCTTCCTACCCTCTCACCTTCCTGCTTTCCTACCTTCTCACCTGCAAACTTTCCCACCAAATTATGTCTCAAGAACAACCATTTGATATCGCCGTCATCGGGTCAGGCCCCGGTGGCTATGTCGCTGCCATCAAGGCCGCACAACTCGGTTTCAAGACCGCCATCGTCGAGAAAAGCAAAAGCCTCGGCGGTACCTGCCTGAACGTAGGCTGCATCCCGAGCAAGGCCCTTCTCCACTCTACGGAGATGTATCACTTTGCAGCGCACGGCGCCGATGACCACGGCATCGATCTGACCAACCTATCGATCAACATCGAAAAATTGATGGCCAAAAAGGACAAGATCGTCAGCCAGCTGTGCGGCGGGGTCTCCCAACTGATGAAGGCCAACAAAATCACGGTTTTCAACGGACTCGGCACGCTCAAGGATAACGGCAAAATTGAGATTCGCGGCGGCAAGAGCGAAGAAGAGATTACGGCCAAACACATCATTATCGCGACCGGTTCGGCTTCGGTCGAGCTCCCCTTCCTTCCTTTCGACGGAGAGACCGTCGTGAGCAGCACGGAAGCCATCGCTTTTGATGAAGTCCCGAAAAAGATGGTTGTGGTCGGCGCCGGTGCCATCGGTTTGGAACTCGGCTCGGTTTGGTCGCGTCTCGGCGCGCAGGTCGATGTCATCGAGTTCCTTCCCCTAATCGCTCCGACCTTTGACAAGGACGTCTCCAAAATGGCCGAGCGGGTCTTCAAGAAACAGGGCATGAACTTTCACCTCAGCACCAAGGTCACCGGCCTGAAGAAGGAAGGCGGAAAGAATATCCTGACGGCCGAAAATAAAAAGGGCGAAGAGATCGAATTTGAATGCGACAAAGTGCTCGTCTCCGTGGGCCGTAAGCCTTTTACAGAAAGCCTCGGGCTGGAGGGCATCGGAATTGAAACCGACGACAAGGGCCGCATTCCAGTTAACGAGCATTTTAAGACATCGGTCGACGGCGTTTACGCCATTGGCGACGTTATTGCCGGCCCCATGCTCGCCCACAAGGCGGAGGAAGAAGGTGTCGCCTGCGTCGAGCGCATCGCCGGTGAAGCCGGACACGTCAATTACGACGTGATTCCCAATGTCATCTATACCGAGCCGGAAATTTCCAGCGTCGGGATGACCCAGGAGGAAGCCAAGGAAAAGGGGCTCGATGTCAAAGTCGGAAAGTTCAACATGATGGCCAATGGTCGCGCCATTGCTATGGACGGTACAGATGGCTTTGCCAAAGTGATCGCCGACAAAGAAACCGACCGTATTCTCGGAGTCCAAATCATCGCCAAAGGCAGCTCCGAGATGATCGCCTCCGCCGTGGCCCACATGGAATACGGCGGCAGTGCCGAGGATCTCGGCCGCACGATCCACGCCCACCCCACCATGAGCGAAGCGCTCAAGGAAGCAGCGCTGGCCGTGGATAAAAAAGCGATCCACAGCGTGTAGGCCCCGGGTTGAAGCGCTCCCGTACTCAATCCGTAACCGAAGCGCTTCCACTTCGGGTCATTCGTTAGCGCCCGCCCTATCGTTCCGGACGCGAAGGCGCCCGGCTACAGTTCTAAAACCGAGCCATTCATTCCCTAACCGTAGCCGAAGCGCTTCCGCTTCGGACCATTCGTCACCGCCTGCCGAACGCAAAGGCGTCCGACTACAGTTCCGGAACCAAAAAACCATCCCGCTTCGATCTGGTTTAGCCTTGAACCTTTCCCGGAAATCCCGGTTTTTCATAATTTATGAAAGGTAAGCTTCCCCGCTTGAATTCCGCGTATTATCGCGGACAAGCGTACATTTTCTGGACACATACGACAGACCGGCGTCGAAGATTCGACTTGGATAAGGCATTCCATTTTCGCTTCCGCGAAATGCTCCTGCACACTTGTCTGCGCTATCGCTTAGCCACCCCCGTTTACTGCATCATGCCGGATCATATCCACCTCCTCTGGATTGGCCTGGATAACGCCAAGAGCGACCAGCTCAAGGCAACCTCCTTTATGAGGAAGTATTTCGGCCGGCACATCGCTCCCGTTCGATGGCAAGAACAAGCCCACGACCACGTCGTTCGCGAGGAGGAGCGACAATCCGGGTGCTATGGGGATACGATTCATTATATTTTGCGAAATCCAGTGCGCGCCGGATTGGTTGAAAAATGGGAGGACTATCCTTACATAGGAGCGATGTTACCCGGCTACCCCGACCTTGATCGTCGAGATCCTGGATTTCACGATCGCTTTTGGCGTTTGGTCGAAAAGGAGTCCTCTTGAGCCGTTTATCTCTCAAGCCCACGCGAATAGCTCCGAGACCACTGCGCTTCCATTTCGGATCATTCGTCACCACCTGCCCTTTCGTTCCGAACGCGAAGGCGTCCGGCTACGGTTCTCGAATCGGACCGAGCTACTTGTTCCCGAATCCGCGCAACCAAAGCGCTTCCACTTCGGGTCATTCGTTAGCGCCGGCCCTATCGTTCCGAACGCGAAGGCGCCCGGCTACCGTTCTGAAACCGAGCCATTCATTACCTAACCGTAGCCGAAGCGCTTCCGCTTCGGACCATCCCTCTGATCCAGATCGGTCGAAGCGAGGTCAATCGCGTCATTGCGTCGTCTATGACCGGACTTCCAAGCAGCGTCCGCCCATGCCTGGACGGTATCATGCAAGCACGAGCCCTACCGAAAGACTCTTAAGTTAACGCCATTCACGTTTGGCCCCTTTTGCCCTTCAAACACCTCAAAAAACTTATGCCCATGGGGTGGTAATCTCATGGTGAGGAAATATCCACGACCAATCGGGCAAAGAGAGCTCCTTCGGGAGCGAGGCTCTGTGGTATGGCTACCTTGACCATGTCCACACCCTCCCCGTAGGCATCATCTGCTTCTGTAATCGTAATGTCACTCGGTCCGACTCCTTGGTGAACTGCATCCGTCCAGCCTGCAAGATCGCTCCCGTATTGCACGCGGATAGAGGTCATCTGATCTAGGTGGGCCAGATCATTTCTGCGGAATTGGAATACTAGTTTCCCATCAGGATCGGATGTCATGTCCAGCTGGGGTTCTATCAAAAGATCATCCGCTGGGTCCGTTGGATTTCCCATCAGCACCCACTCCAGCTCGGTGGCCAGACCACCACTATCCGCATCATTTGTGGGGTTTTTATCAGTAAGGGTCCCTGGAAATGAACCGTCCGCCCAACGATCAAAAGGTGTTGGATTCAATGCCCAAGTGTGAAGCACCTGGGGTTCGTCAGGAAGTCCTTGAGAGTCCGCGTCAGGAGTCAGGAGAAGTTCCACGCGTGTCACCTCCCCGTCTGAAGCAGGTAGATTGATCGCTGCTGTCTTCAGGCCGGCTGCACTTGATGGACTAATAAACGGCAACCACTCTGCCCGTAGAAGATACGTACGGACGACGCCTCCCTGAGTGACCCGGAGGCTGGCATCACAACCAGCGGACGGACTGTAGATCTCCTGGGCCTCAAGTCGGTCCGCTTCTACGGTCGGATCAAAGCGCTTGATTAAGCCAGCCGTGTACGGCCCGATGGGAGGATACACCATGCAAGCCTCGGGAGTTGGTCCTGACACGGATGCTAGCAGGCTGATCACTTCCACATCCCGCTCAATTGGATAGTTCACCCCATCAGGCGTCGCCAACGGATCCGTGTAGTCGGAGGTCGCCGGGTCCCAAGTGGCAAATTGCCCCAGGGACTCATTCCATGAAGCATAGTTAGCTTCCAAAAATTCCATCATCTCGGCAGATGAGTAATCCGAGAAGTGATTAAAGAGAAATGCCGGCTCCTGGTAGCCGGTTCCGCCACCGTGCATCGGATCGATTTTGTAAGTCCCGGTGGGCTGCCCGCCGACATTACCTGCCTGCACCGTACAGGGAATGAAAGTCATGCTCCGCATATCAAACCCCCACGTAGGCCCAGCATGCACTTCCTTGTTAATGGTAGGGGGGTCGATCCCGTGCATCGCACCCTTGTAGGGATAGGAGGAACTATTACCCCAGTGAGGCAGTCCAAGCGTATGGCCCAGTTCATGGAACATGACTCCATGTTCAGTACCATTTCCTATACCGGCTAATGGAAACGACTTACCGCCATTCGAATTGGTCCCATAGATATTCGTATAATAGACACTCACCCGCCCGTGGCGTCCTGCCGCAGCACTGAGAGCCAAATTCCACTCTCTGGCCGCATTGAGTTTGGATTCGAAATGTATATTCATACCCGTCTGATCCTTGTAATCCGCCGTGGAGCTAATCCGCACCGCAGGCGCAGGCCCGTCTCGCCATGGCGGAATCACCAGCTCAGGAAAAACCACATGTGGCACACGACGCAGATCAAGCTCCTTGATCGGGAGCTTTACTTCCAACTCTTCCGCCCAACCACTCGGGTAATCATCGTCGGTGTCCGCAAAATACTGCACATCGAACATCGTCAGTTTCAACTTGGTCGGGGCTCCGACTGCGATCCCTGAAACATTCTCACTCACTGCCCCTGCCGTAAGATCCACCGTCATCCCGGGTTTCACCCAGTCCGCGGGAATCACTGCCGTAAAGCTGTCGTCCAAGCTATGTTGAACGACTCCCGGACCATCAGGAATCGACGCAGGCAAGGTAGCTGGACCGGATAGAGAAAGGTTCAATGTCGCCCCATCAAGATGAACGGCCGCATTCACAACGGGTGATGCCGGAGTCGAAGGATCGGTGACATGCACCTTGATGAGAGTCTCTCTCTCACCCACCAACCTGAAGTAGGGATCAGTTGGCTTCATCACGTGTGTCTGCGCAAAATAAACGGCATCGATATTCACTGCCATTGCTTGGCCCAGCAGAAGGGTTGCCGTTAAAATAAATAGTTGGAAATACTTCATCGTCCAAAGTGGTCTCACAAGCATGTTGCTGGGAATTGGACAAAAAGGCGCGATTTTGAGAACGCACGACATTCTGTCCCTAGAGATAAGCCGTTCTTCATAGACTCAAATTTTACTCGATCAAGCTCCTCTGACTTTCCCGCCCTGTATTAATTTCATACAGCCTAAAAGATGAAATCGCACAGCAAAAGTGGTTCGCAAAATGACCCTTTCTCAACTTGAAGGGACCTCTAGCTCAACCACACGACGGCTAAAAAAGTGAGCAGGCCCAGAACGGTCGCCACCATCGTCGCACCGCGCAAGCGGGGCAACTGCCAGGCCATGATGAAACCGGACAACCGGATGATCGCCAGCATCAGCGCGAAGAAAGCCGCATAAACCTTAAAGATATTACTGCCCTTGGCCTTATGCAACTGGACCAAGGCGCGATACCAAGTCGTCTCTTTTATCCTGAGTTTGGCGACCATGGGGTCGGTCGTCGGCTCAAGAACGACGTCTTTTGAAGAGCCGGTCCACTCCAGTAAAAAGTGGCTGCCATAGGTTTTGAGCTTCGGCTTACCTTTGGGGCGGCTCAATTCCCGCTCCTGCAACTCCGTCTGAACCATCGCCAGCAGCTGCTCGAAGTCGGCGGAGATCGGCTGTTCCAGCGTGATCTCGTGCACTTCGGTTTTATAGGTGCCCTTGCTCCCCCAAGTATAAAGAGCACCGGTAATTAAAACATTACGCTGCCGGCAAAGTAAATGCCGCCAACAGCGAATGTAGCATCATAATGGTTTGTCTGTTCACCACCTTTGCTTAATTTGCAGGCCAATCTCGAATTTTCCGGCGGATTGGCAAGACAACAGCGATAGATAAAGATGCGAATTGCAATTATACACTACCATCTCAAGCGCGGCGGCGTCACGCGGGTTGTGGAATCCACTCTGCGTGGATTTGAAAGTCTGGAACCGACACTCGAATGCGTGGTGCTGGGGGGCGAAGTGCCGGAGGACTTTCGCTACAAGAATTGCGCACGGGTCGTCGAGGGACTCCACTACTCGAACGCACAAAGCGTGACACCGGATTCCCACATCTTACTGGACCGTATCCGTGTTGCAGCACGAGACGCACTTGGCGGCGATCCGGACCTCTGGCACATTCACAACCATTCACTGGGCAAAAACAATGCCATGTCCGGCGTTATTGCCGCATTAGCCGAAGCCGGCGAACGGGTGCTCCTGCACATGCACGACTTTGCCGAAGATGGTCGGCCGGCAAACTATCAGGTGAACCTGGAACGACCCGAATATGCACGAAACATCTATCCGGATACCCCGAATGTTCACTATGGCGTGCTTAACGGTCGGGACTACGCTATCTTAAAACAAGCGAGCATCCAGCCGGAGCGCCTGCATTTGCTGGCGAATCCGGTCGACGCAGGTCCAACACAACAGGTAGACAACACGAGCACGATACTCGGCACACTCGATGCCAAGCGGCTCTTCCTCTACCCCGTCCGCGCCGTGCGCCGAAAAAACTTCGGGGAAATGCTCCTCCGGGCCGCGGCTGCCGAAGACGGCGACGTCTTTGCCACCACACTGGGCCCGACGAATCAGAACTTCGTCACAGCTTATAACAACTGGCAGGCTCTCGCCCATGAACTCGAACTGCCTGTCCGATTTGGCATCGGCGAAACCGGTGGGTGGTCCTTTGAAACCATCATGCAGTCGGCGCACGCCATCCTAAGCACAAGTATTGCCGAGGGCTTCGGGCTCGCTTTCCTTGAACCCTGGCTTTTCGGAAAACCCATTATCGGGCGGGATCTGCCCGAGATCACTGCCGATTTCAAAGCCCACGGGATCCACCTTGAGGGCCTTTACGAGAGTCTGCCAGTCCCTATAAGCTGGATCGATATGAACCTGCTCGAAGCAGAGCTCCATCGCGAACTGGAAAAAGCCTACACCGCATACCAGCGTCCCTTGCCGAAGGACGCCGTAGAGAGAGCCGTATCCGCCATAAGCCCTGACCCGGAACACATCGACTTCGCGGGAATGAATGAAGCGCTTCAACAGGATGTTATCCGGCGAGTGCGTTCCGATTCGGAAGCTCGACAGGCCTTGCCCGAGCTGGGCAACACAGCCGATCCTGCGTCGATCAGCGAAAACGCGGAAAAGATCGAATTAAACTATGGCTTGGAGCACTATGTCGAAAAACTCGTTGATCTCTATAAATCCATAGGCTCCGCCGATCAAAACACCGAACCACAATACTACGACCCGGACAAAATCCTCGACGGATTTTTACAGCCCGAGCGCTTTCGCCTGCTTCGAACTTAATATCCAGAAAACAGAAAACAGAGATCAGAATTGTATGGTCGAACCTACAGATTAACCCGTATTGAATCATAATACCAGATGACAAATTCCCTCTGGCTTAAGCTCATAAAAGATCGGCGACAGAACGATCCGGTCACTCCGCCCGCGGACGCGAATCTATGTCTGCCTCAGATCAGCGGAATCAAAGCCGTTGTCTTCGACGTTTACGGCACCCTATTCAGCTCCGGTGTGGGCGACATCAGTCTGGCGACCGAGGACAATCGCGATACAGCCATCCGCGCCGTGCTCTCTGATAACGGGGTGCAGATTCTCGCATCCGCCGAGGGCATCCGGTTTGACGGAATTTTACATGACTTGATCCATCAGCACCAGAACCGACGCCGCGCCGACGGTATCGAATACCCCGAGGTAGAAATCCGCGCCGTCTGGTCGGATTTAATCGAATCGCTACGCGCCCAAGGCCTGATCGAGGCCCAGATCGAGCCGGCCATCGACACCCTGGTCATCGACTACGAGACCCGCGTCAACGCGATCCAACCCATGCCCGAGCTGGCCGAAGTTCTCTCGGAACTTCGCGCGCGGGGCCTGACCCTCAGCATCATTTCCAACGCCCAGTTCTATACGCCTCTCCTCTTTTCAGCCTTTCTCGGGAAAAACATCGACGAACTCGGCTTTTGCTCGAAATGCAACGTCTGGTCCTACGCCGAACTGGAGGGGAAGCCATCGCAGCAACTCTACCAACTCGCCGCAGAGCGACTCGAAAAGCACCACCGAATCCCCGCGGAAGCCTGCCTCTACGTGGGCAACGACATGCGCAACGACATTTGGCCTGCCCGGGCCTTGGGCTTTCGCACCGCCCTTTTCGCCGGCGATCACCTCTCGCTTCGCCGGCGGAAGAACCATCCGGCCTGCGCCAAACTGCAGGCCGATGCGGAGATCACCGAACTGAAACAGATTTTGGAGATGATTGATTGAAAATAGCTGAAAAAACTCCTTGATTCTCACGACCAAGGCGATTTGCTCTTCCGCTTTTCCCATGAAAGCCACTATCAAAACACAAGGCCGCCAATTTACCGTCACCGAGGGCGATATCCTCAAGGTCAACTCCTTCCCCGGCACAAATGCCGGTGATTCCGTTGACATCAACGAGGTCCTCATGATCGGTGAAGGTGCCGACGCACGCTTCGGCAGTCCCCTCCTCGAGGGCGCCAGCGTCAAGGCAACCATCCTCGAAAACAAGAAAGACAAGAAGGTTGTCGTCTTTAAAAAGAAGCGTCGCCAAGGCTACAAAAAACGCCGCGGTCACCGCCAACATCTTTCCGTGATCAAAATCGAATCGATCAACGGATAACCCTCAACACGGAGACTTCACAATATGTCACACAAAAAAGGTCAGGGAACATCCCGCAACGGACGCGACAGTAATTCCAAGCGCCTCGGCGTGAAGAAGTTCGGCGGCGAAAATGTGATCGCCGGCAACATCATCATGCGCCAACGCGGCACACGCTACCACCCCGGCGCCAACGTCGGTATGGGTCGCGACTACACGCTGTTTGCACTGAAGAACGGTAATGTCGCTTTCGACCGTGCGCACCGCAAGGTGAACGTCGTCGAAGCAGCCAGCGCCTAAGCATTTTCGTTCGACAAAACTTTCAAAATCCCGCCTCCTTATCGGAGCGGGATTTTTTTATGAACAACGATAAGCTACTCGAGGAATTACGGGCTCAGCGGGAGCTTATCCAAAAACACCTGCAATGGCTCAACGAAAATATTGCCGCACTCGACAACAAGGAGGCGACCAGCGAGACAACAGACAAGAAACTGACGAGCAAGCTCAGGGAAGCTGCTTCTGAAAAGCTCGCTGCACCCGAAAGCGCTGCAACGCCGGAAATTCTGAATAACGACGAACTGGATAAGGAATTCGGCAAATACAAGGCACCCGCCGGCAATGACTTCATGAGGGCCAAGATCGGCTGCCTGGTTCTTTTTGTTCTCAGCACCCTACTCTTTCTATTTTTGCTTTTCGGGCTGCCCTATTTGCTTGATTGATCGAAAATATCTGAAAATTCACTTGATCTCCAAACACAAGCTCATCTACTGCTGTCATAGTTTCTGATGGCGCGGTCGCCAAGTGGTAAGGCCGAGGACTGCAAATCCTCTATCGTCGGTTCGATTCCGACCCGCGCCTCCAGGCTTCGCAGGAGCGAAGCAACAGCGAAGGCTATCACGCCGGATTATATTGTAGGCGGGAGGCTTCTCATCAGAGAAGCGCAGGCGGACCGAACGGGCACGATTTTAATCTTGCAGGGAGCCGCAGGCACTCTACCTTCGCGCGCTCCCCGGGGGATTGGAATCCTCCTTTGCGCTTAAAGCGTGGGGCCAACAATCAAACCTCAACCATTACTGCGCTCCTGCGCAGTCCATATACAGTCAAATGAGTCAACTCATGGAACAGCTGCTTGAAGGCAGCAAAATTGATAACCTCGAAGAAGGTTCCATTATCCAGGGAACCATCATAGAGATCCGCCCCACCGAAGTCGTCGTCGACATTGGTGGCAAATCAGAAGGCATCGTTCACGCCA
The DNA here is from genome assembly GCF_003185655.1 of Coraliomargarita sinensis. NCBI lineage: Bacteria > Pseudomonadati > Verrucomicrobiota > Opitutia > Puniceicoccales > Coraliomargaritaceae > Coraliomargarita > Coraliomargarita sinensis. The sequence continues at coordinate 355,135 of NZ_QHJQ01000004.1, forward strand.
GCGAGTTCGTCGATATGAGCGAACTTCAGGTCGGATCTGAAATCGAAGTCTTTTTGGAAAAGCTCGAAGACAAGGAAGGTAACCCGGTTATCTCCTTCGACAAAGCCGAGCAAAAGAAGAACTGGGAAAAGATCGTCGAGAACTGCGAAGAAGGTTCGGTCATTCAGGGCCGTGTCCGCTCCAAGGTCAAAGGCGGCCTGATCGTCAGCATCGGTGTCGATTCTTTCATGCCGGCTTCGCAGATCGATGTGCAGCCGCCGAAGAATCTCGATCAATACGTCGGCCAGACTTACGACTTCAAAGTCATCAAGATCAACCTGGACCGGAAGAACATCGTTGTTTCCCGCCGCGAGCTGATCGAAGAGCAACGCATGGAAAAACGCCGTGCGCTGCTTGAGAACGTCAAGCCGGGCGACACCCGCCGCGGTCAGGTCAAGAATATCACCGACTACGGTGCCTTCGTCGATCTCGACGGCCTCGACGGCCTCCTTCACATCACCGACATGTCCTGGGGCCGCATCCAGCATCCGTCCGAGATGCTGAAGCAAGGCGAAGAGGTCGAAGTGATGATCATCGAAATCGACCGCGAGCGCGAGCGTGTTTCCCTCGGCCTGAAACAACTTCAGGACAACCCATGGGATCGCATCGAAGAACGCTTCCCGATCGGCTCCACCGTCAAGGGCAAAGTGGTCAACCTCGTTCCTTATGGTGCCTTCATCGAAATTCAGGAAGGCGTCGAAGGTCTCGTCCACGTGACCGAGCTCTCCTGGACCAAGCGTATCTCCAAGCCGGGCGAAGTTCTTCGCATCGGTGAGGAAGTCGAAGCGGTCATTCTCGGCATCCAGAAGGATGAGCAGAAGATCTCCCTCGGCACCCGTCAGCTTGAAGAGAACCCGTGGGAAATGGCCCGCCACAACTACCCGGCCGGTGCCCGTGTCCGCGGTAAGGTGCGTAACCTCACTACCTACGGTGCCTTCGTCGAACTTGAAGAAGGTATCGACGGCATGGTTCACGTCTCCGACATGTCCTGGACCCGCAAGGTCAACCATCCGTCCGAGATGGTCAAGAAGGGCGACGAAGTCGATGCCATCGTTCTCGATGTGGATGCCGACAGCCAGCGTATCTCGCTCGGCATGAAGCAGCTCACCAACGACCCGTGGGACGAAATCGAAACCCACTTCAAGATCGGCGACATGGTCAAGGGCCAAGTCTCCAAGATCACCAGCTACGGTGCCTTTATCGAACTCGATAACGACATCGATGGCCTCGTACATATCTCGCAAATCAGCGAAGATCGTGTCGAGAAGATCAAGGACGTCCTCAACGAGGGCGACGAAGTCACGGCTCGTGTCATCAAGATCGACAAGGATGAGCGCCGCATCGGCCTCTCCATCAAGGCGGCCAACTACAGCGACGAAGACCTCGCCAAGGAGCGTCAGGCCTTCGACAACGTCACTGCCGGCGAAGATCTTACCAGCCTCGGCGACCTGCTCGACGAAGCGACGAAGTAAGTCTTCCTGTCGACCAACATTTCAAAGCCCCCGCTTGTCGGGGGCTTTTTTATGCCCATGCTCCGTCTCATACTTCTTCCAGCATGAACAAACCTCCTCCTACATTTGATTCCGCCTTTCTGCGTGAGCTCGCAGGTGGTCTGGTCTTCAAAGCCGGTGAACGGCTCTTCGAATCACACTCGGTTCTTTCCGCGAGTTGGGAGAGCCCGGTTCTTGTCGGAAAGGTCAAAGGCCAGGATCAGGTCTACGAACCACAGCTCAATCTGCGTTCGACGGTTTTTGCGGATAACCGCTGCACTTGTCCGGATGGTCGCAAGCGCAAGGTATGTGCTCATGCCATTGCTGCCGCGATCCATTATCAGGCCTGCAAAGAGGAGCAACAGAACGAAGAATCGGCTCAAGCGCCGGAAGACCTGATCGAACCTGATCTGTCACCCGAACCGGAGCAACCCCGGCTAAAATCCATCCGGGTCTCGGAAGAAGGCACACGCCTGCGACTACTGGTCTTCCTGCCACCTAATTTGGAAGCAGCCGCCCAACGAAGTGCGATTGTGGTCAAACTCGACGCCGCGGCCGGACGCGAAATCATAGCTCTGAACAAGCTAAGCCCAACCAAGTCCTATGCCACCAGCGAGGGACAGGAGAAAGCACTCCACCTGATTGAATCCTGGTGCGGTGGCAAACTGGCTGCCCTCCTACAACTCACGAAGCAACGCCTCCGCCATCTTCTGGGGGCCCTGGAAGACGAACCGGTCGTTTACTGGGTGAAGAAACCGAACGAACCGATCGCCTGGGAAGGTGGAAAACTGGCCGGAGTGCACGATTATCTCGAATTGACGGACGAGGAGAAAGAGGAGCCCGTCGACACACCTGCCACCGCCGATCCGCCCAAAAAGGAAATTCCATCCGGCGTAAATTTAAGAGAGCCGTCGAGGCCCAACCCACGCCAATTGGCCGAATCAAAAGGCAAACGTCTCTTCCAAACCAAGCGGGGTGACTTTCCTGCCGCTTCCATGGTAGCGGAATCAATGGAAGGCTACGCGACGAACCGCGTAGTCGTGGATGGCTCGCCCAACTTTCTGGCCGTCCGTTTACCAGTGCATGACGACACCTTACAGCCTCTGAGAGAGCTCTTGAAAAAGTCAGGCTTCATGCTCGAACCTTCCAATCGCAAATGGTGGCTTCGCGACCGTCATAAAACCCTAAATTTTCTGGCCGGACATTGGCGTGCGCTCAAAGAAGACTGGCAGGCGGAATTTACGGAAAACTTCGAAGCCAAGTTTGCAGAGGTCGAACTCTCTTCGATTAATGTGCAAACCAAGCAAGAAGCCGGGCGCTTTTTTCTGGATGTCAGCCTGAGTGCCGATTCCGACGAGATGGAGCTGCGCAAAGCCATCGCCAGCGGTAAAAGCTATGTGGGCCGGGAAGATGGCCCCATCACCCTACTCGACCGGAATTCGGTTGATCGCCTGCATAAGATCGAGAAAGCCGTCAGCGGGCAGGCAGACCGCCCTTTCACCCCGACCTTCAGCAAACGTCTGGAAACCGCCGAACTGGTCGACGTCGAAGACCTGCTCGAAGAAGCGTGCGAAGGCTGGCAACCCCCACAGGCCTGGCAATCCCGCAGCCGCGCGCTGAAGCAAGTCGGCGCCCTGGAACCCGCACCGGTTCGGCCGGGGTTCGATGCCATTCTACGCACCTACCAGCGAATCGGGGTCGCCTGGCTCTGGCACCTCTACCGCAACGAACTCGGCGGCATCCTCGCCGACGAGATGGGGTTGGGTAAAACGCTGCAGGCACTCGCCCTCATCGAATGCATTCGTGATCAGGAAGATGACAAAGCGCCGGCACTGGTGGTCTGCCCGGCCAGCCTGGTGGAAAACTGGATTCGGGAAGCAGCCCGATTTACCCCGAAGTTGAAGCTGCAAAAACACCACGGTCCCAAAAGAGCCAAGGAACCGGTGGTGTTGGAAGACGCCGATCTGGTCATTACCTCATACGGCACCCTGCGCCAGGATGCCGAGCTACTGACGACAATGGACTGGTCCGTCGTGATCGGTGACGAAGCCCAGCACATTAAAAATCGTCGCAGCCAAAACGCCAAGACCCTCACCCGTCTGCACAGCAGAGGCCGCTTTCTCCTGACCGGCACACCGGTGGAAAACTCTCTAGATGACCTGCTCTCGCTCTTCACCTTCCTCATGCCCGGCTATTTGGAAAAGGCGGCGCCGAAACTGACTCAGGAGGACCGCGCCTGGCACAACAACCGGCAAACATCGCGCGCCGCCTCCTACATCCTTCGCCGCACGAAAAAGGAGGTAGCCCCCGAACTGCCGGATAAAATTGAAAAGACCTTCTTCTGTGAGCTCGGCAGCAAACAGCAGCGCTTCTACCAGGACACCCTGGAAAAGACGCGAAAAGAAATCTTCAATTTGGAAATGTCCGGAGCCAACGAGGGCCGCCTGAAATTTGCCGCCTTTACGGAGTTGCTTCGCCTGCGTCAGGCCTGCGTCGACCCGCGCATTCTGGACGATACTTTTGCCGCCAAAGAGTCGACCAAATTAGCCGCCTTCGACGAGGTGCTCGACGAGTGTCTGGACAACGGCAGCCGCATGCTGGTCTTCTCCAGCTTCGTCACAGCGCTCAAGCTTCTTGCCGAGCATCTGAAGAAAAAAGGGCATCGCTATGCCTACCTTGATGGTTCGACCAAGAACCGGCTCGATATCTGCGATCAGTTCAACAGTGACGACAGCATTCCGGTCTTCCTTATTTCCCTAAAGGCGGGCGGTACCGGCCTCAACCTTACCGGAGCGGATACGGTCCTCCACTACGACCCCTGGTGGAACCCGGCTGCGGAAGCTCAGGCCACCGACCGGGCCCACCGGATCGGTCAGGAGAAAGTGGTCACCAGCATCAAGCTGATTGCCACCGACACGGTGGAAGAAAAAGTTCTGGAACTTCAGGCGAAAAAAGCGGCTCTGCTGCAGGAACTTTTCGAAGAAAGCGAAGCCGCGAATGCCAAAGTGAGCCTAGAGGACATCAAGGGTCTGCTCAAATAGAAGCGCCCCCGGCGACCGTGGAGCCCGCTTTCAGCTTCTTGCCGGAGCCATTGTCAGGCGGTCATGGCGTCATCCAGGTGGACCTGCTCCAACAGCGCATGTCTGGTGTCACCACTCGCGGGCAAGTTTGCCGCCAGGCTGTCTTTATGTGCCACGATCCACGGGTCAGCCGATTCCCTTTGCAGGAGCCCATCCAGATCAAGTAAACCCGACCACTCATCGATCCGGTCGCTTGAATAGTTCGCCAGCGCCGACTGGCGCAGTTCGTCCGAGTCCAATGACAAACGTTCGACCAGATCATAGGCTTCATGCATACCAATATTCATACTCAGCATACCTCCGGGAGCCGTCAGGTGTGCCGCATCCCCGGCCAGCCATATACGGTTACGACCAAAACTTTCCGCCATGCGTCTTTCAAAATGCACCAGCGTTCGCCAACGTATTTCCTCTGCGGTGCCATTGAACCATTGCGCATGCTGACTGACAAAACCGGCCAGATGAGCTTCATCCAACAAGGGGTAGGCACTTTTGCCCTTATAGACCAGGCAGTGCTCCTTGTCGATGGTTTCAATCGGTGCATCCTCCACATCCACCTCAAAACTAAATCGACAGTAATTATCCGGCATCGGCCAGAAGATGTGGCTTCCCTGATCATCGACAATGATGCGCATTTCATTGGGTAACTCCGCGTCCACCTTAAACTCAAAGACCGCATAGGTTTTAGCCGCACCGGTTTCGTTAAAGTCGATGTTCGTAACTCTTCGTGCGGCCGAGCGGTGGCCATCCGCACCAATAACATAATTGGCCCGGTACTGAAGTATCTTATCAATCTGGGTATCAATATGCGCATAAGCGTAACCGGTCATCCCCTGGATCGTGCGGTCGACCTCAACCATGACATGATGATCATTTTCGGTCATGTATCGCACGCGGTGATGCCAGTGCGGTTTATGCCCTTTCGCTCTGAGCGTCTGGAGTAGAATTTTCTCCAACTCACATTGCCGGATCACCGTCAAATGTGGGAATCCTGAATTTAACTGAGCGTAATCGAGCTCCGCCTTGCGATCGTTCGCATGGTAGATAGCTACCTTGGGCACTTTCATCGATCGTTCCAAAATCTGCTCGGCAACCCCCAAACGGTCGAGAAGCTCCATGCTTTCCGGCAACAACGCCAGTGCATAACTATGCGTATGGCAACCGTCAGCGGAATCGAACTGCGCAAATTCAATATTTTGGTCGGCAAGGGCGTGTGCGGCAACGAGACCAACTGGACCGGCACCGATCACACAGACATCAGTGTGCTTTTTATTAAACATGGCTTTGGGGGTTTGGGGTATGGATGGATGCGTAGCACTCTCGGCTTTGACTGCGTCTTTTATAGCCTTCCCTTAGTTAAAGGTCAATCTGAATCAACCGTCGAAAACAGCTGATAATGGGGGATACCGGCTTCCGGGGCTTCGAATTTGGCCTGGCCATCGACCAGAAGGAAGAGGCTTGCCTGCCAAAGAACCCACGATGCGGCGTCCGGCCTTTATTCGATACCACGCCCCTGGAATCCCTGCCTTCGTTTACCTCAGGTAGAGAACTTCTCTATGCCGCAAAAAGGTGTAGTCAGAAAACTTTTTGCTCTTGTCTGCCAGAAGTGGTGCACCTCTTTTATTTTTAAGCGACAGGCCTAAAGTTGTCGGCTCATCGCCTGCCGGTGGCCTGTCGCGATAGCAATTCCTAAAGACCCATGATTCACGATTTTAGCAACAGATACTCAATTCCAGTCGTTCCGTTCAGCTTCAATCCATGTAAAAATCGTGTGTTGAACAGGGTCTGCCCCTTGTCACTGGAAATCTAATGTACCATCCGCGTATACTCTTTTATCTAGCCACGATCATTACTCTGACGGCCTCGCTATCCCCACTTTGCGCTCAGGAGGCGATGCGTGAAGTTCTCCGTGATCGTAGCATTGATTGGCGCAATCCTACCGAACGGGCCAGGGGCCTCGAACGAATGCGGGCGATCGAGAACCGGGAGATGGAAAAAGCCCGCGAGATTGCCAGGGCAAAGGGGAAGCCTGAACGGGAACGATTACCGGATGGAAGATTGCGCGTGCTGGCGGGAATCGATGACGACGGAGAACTGCTTTATTACGTTGATCGAAATGACCAAGCGGCCATTTCAACGGCCGCCGATAAGTTACCGATCGCGCCTTTCTTTGTTGATGGATCGGGTGTCAGGGTCGGCGTTTGGGAAAACGGTTCGCCGCGCAGAAGCCACGTCGAGTTCAACGACGGGGCAAGCTCCCGTATTAATCTGGTCAATACGACATCTTACGAAAGGCACGCAACCCACGTGGCCGGCACCATCGCCGCGTTTGGGGTCAACGCCAGAGCCAAGGGCATGGCCAACCAGGCGATCATTGATGCCTACACGACGGGAAATGACCGGAACGAGATGGGAGCCGCCGGTGCGACTGGGCCCGGACAACATGCCACAAAGATCTACGTTTCCAACCACAGCTACGGCTACACCTACGGATGGAGGTTCGTCAACTCCTGGACTTGGTCCGAAACGGGCACGGACGCGGATGCCTACGATCCCGACTTCGGACAATACAGTAGCACGTCGGCAGCCTTTGACGGCATCCACTACATCACGCCCTATCTTTTGGCATTTTGGGCGGCGGGGAATGAGAATACAGATGGCCCCGCCCCCGGTGAAAAATTCGTGATTAACGGTCTGTCCCGATATTACGACCCCGCGATTCACCCGGGAACTGACGGCGCCTACAGCGGCGGATTTGATACCCTGGGCGACCATACCACCGCCAAGAATCTCGTAGTCGTGGGCGCGGTAAGAGATGCGGTCAAGGACGGACAGCGCGACCCTTCCGAGGCCACCCGAGCGAACTTCTCCTCCACCGGCCCCTGCGATGACGGTCGGATCAAGCCTGATTTGATGGGGAATGGAGTCAGCCTGTACTCGACCGATTCCGGCGGTGACAATGATTACGTCAGTTTACAGGGCACGAGCATGGCGACACCCAACCTCTGCGGAACGGCGGCCCTCCTTGTGGATCTTTACCGTGAGCTCTTTTCCGGCGACGCCATGCGCTCCAGTACGCTGAAGGGGCTTCTGATTCACACGGCGACTGACTTAGGGAATCCGGGGCCGGACTACACCTATGGATGGGGCCTGGTGGATGCCGAAAAGGCGGGTCAACTCTTGTTGCAACAGGCGGACTTCCCTGATCTGAAATCCGTAATCGAAGACCAGGTCTCGCCGGTTCAACCCGTGCAGAGTTACGCATTCGCCTGGGATGGTGCATCTGAGATTCGCGCGACCCTTTGCTGGACCGACCCCCCCGGCAGCAGCGAGAATACGCATAACGACCGGACCCCCGACCTCGTCAACGATCTCAATCTGAAGCTGATCGCTCCGGACGACACCGAATATTTCCCGTTTGTGATGCCTTTCGTCGGCACATGGACCGTCGAGTCCATGAGTGAACCGGCGACCACCGGCGTTAATCATGTCGACAATGTGGAGCAAGTCCTTCTCGAGTCCCCCGGACAACTTGGTGTCTGGCAAGCTGAGGTCAGCTACGTCGGCAGCCTGACGGATGACCGGCAGGAATATGGCCTTTTAATTAGCGGAGCGAACCCGGCGGGGACCTTGGTTTTCAATGAGGATGACATCGTTGTCGATGAAGACGCCGGCACAGTCAGCATTACGGTCAATCGCGTAAGCGGCAAATCAGGTGCTGTCAGCGTGGATTACAGCACCCGGGAAGGCACGGCAATCGAGGGTTCCGATTATGTGGCGACGAGCGGCACCCTGAACTGGGCCGACGGTGAGGATGGCCCGAAGTCCTTCAGCCTCTCCATCGTCGACGACGAAACCAGCGAAACCTATGAAGAGACGCTTTCGATCGAACTGACGAATCCAACTGGAGACATTACCATCGGTGGAGGTCGTTCTTCCACTGTTACGATTGTCGATGACGAGGCCTTGATCGGGCTGATCCATCCAAATGGAGCGGAATTATTCGATACCGGATCCATTTATAATATCACCTGGGTTTCCAGCCTTGGCGGCCAGATACGGATCGACTTGCTCAAGAATGATCTTCTTTACACGACGATAGCCGACAGTACAGCTAACGATGGACTCTATGAGTGGGACGCGCCCGCTTATGTCTCAACTGGTAGCAATTATCGCATCCGCATCACGAGTCTCGCCGGTGGCGGTGAGTTCGACCTGAGTAATCATACCTTTTCCGTCGAATCCGCAGGCAATCCCGAAACAATCGGCTTCAGCGCCGCGACTTACCTGTCCAGCGAAAGCAACGGCCCGGCCACCATCACGGTGAATCGAAACGGTAGTTCGGCAGGCATGGTGCAAGTGGATTATGCCATCTCGAACGGCACGGCCACCGCCGGTGAAGACTACACAGCCACTTACGGCACTCTCGTTTGGGCGGATGGGGACGACAGCGCGAAGACTTTTAACGTGTCATTGATAGACGACGATGCACATGAGGATTACATCGAAACCATCCAACTCAGCCTGACCAACACCTTCGGTGCGGCCATCGCGGATCCGAATCCGGCAATCCTGCAGGTCCAGGATGACGACAATACCCCGCCGAGCATTGACGCGGGAGAAGATCAGATCGTCGAATGGAGTTATACCACGCCCACCCCGGGGCTTCACTACGGCACCGTCGAAGGGAATATCAATCTCACAGCCCCGAATCCGAAGACGCAGGTCCTGATCGATATTGCCAGCGAAACCGAAAATAACATCGCCGGTAATACGACCGAAATTTACACGGGAAGATTCTTTGACGCGGACGGCCAGGTCAGCTTCACGGAATATATCGATGATGCCGCCTATATTTGGATCGACGACATCCCCGTCCTCTCCGACGAAAATTATAGAAATCGTACTTCCACGCCCAACCTGAACCTGACACCGGGTTGGCACATTTTCGAGATCCGGATTTCCAACGGGACCGGTGGCAGTGGCCCGGTTGGTAATGAGATCGGCATCGGCTACGATCCAGAAGGGGGCACGGCCTGGCAGACGCTAGTGGATCCGGGCGACGGCAGTTTGTTTCAAGCCTTGCTGGGTATAGCCGGGGCCAACTCCGAGCTTGCAGGCACGGCCAACGATCCGGATGGTGACAGCCTCTCGGTTGAGTGGAGCGTCATTTCCGGTCCGGGTAACGTCATCTTTACAGACACAGAAGATTTAAACACCCCCCTCTCTTTTGACGCATTGGGCCAATACGAACTACAGCTGCAGGTGGATGACGGGCGCGGGGCGGTGACGGATCGGGTCATCATTGATGTTGTCGATTCAACACCGCCCGCACTCTCCGGTAGCGACATCGTGAACGACCGGGCCGGGGCGGATCTGACTGAAAACGACCAGGTCGCCTACACCCTCAGCTTCAGTGAGCCTCTGAATGCAGCTACACTAAATCCTGAAGACTTTGGCAACGCGGGCACCGCAGAAATTTCGATTGATTCAATCACCGCAGTTTCCCCAAGCGTATTCACGGTGGTTGTCACGCCGACAAGCGCCGGTTCCCTGCAGTTGCAAATCCTGACTGGAGCCACGGTAGAAGATGATCACGAAAACGCTCTGGATACGAACAGCGCAATTATTGACGACACCACCATCACGGTGAATGTGCGTCCGCCCAATAATCTCCCCGAGTTCATCTCGCCCACAATGGAGGGAGGAGACGCCACCGAGAATGCAGCTTATTTCGGCACACTCGCGGGCAAGGCCTCGGACGATGACGGGGACGCTCTTTCTTTTGCCAAGGTCAGCGGCCCGAGCTGGCTCAATGTCGCTGCCGATGGCACGCTCACCGGTCGACCTGCGGACGGAGATGTCGGCCTCAATTCATTTACCGTCAGCGTGACCGACGCGAAAGACCCTCCGGTTGAAGCGACCCTTTCGATCACGGTTCAAGGGGCATCCAACCGTGCGAGTGGAAGGCTAACTTACATCGATGCAACGGTTGGAAGTACCGGCAATACCTTCGTCACGGGCAGCACGCGGGGCGATATGTCCTGGCTCAGTTCAAGCGACGGGCTCACTTCGATTGACAACAAATGGGTGTACCGCCCGTACGCGACGGATGAAACCATCCTCCATTCCAAGACCGTGACCGGTGCCCAGCTCGAGTTGACCACACAAATCGATGGGCTGGATTCCGGCACTTATGAGGTTTGGGTCTTTTTCTGGGATTCGAGCCAGTCGAACAACGGATGGAATGTCGCAACCAGCCTGACTTCGGGGGCGGCCACCACTTACAGTTTTGATGGAGCCGGCGACACGACCGGGACCGTGCTGGCCAGTACGCTGGAATTTAACAATACCCCCATGCTCACCCAATCGGTCCGTAGCATGTATGGCGTGAGTCTCGGGTGGGTCACCGTCACGAATGAAGCCGCCATCAAGGTCTATATCGACGCTTTGTTGCCCGGATCTGCGGACAGAACCTGGTATGACGGCGTCGCCTACGCAGCTGTCGCTCCCGTACCTACAATTTACAGCAGCGATATCGTCGATGACCGAAACGGAGCGGATGTCACGCTCGGTAACGGAGTCGTCTATACCATTACCTTCAGCGAAGACATGGATGCCGACACGGTGACGGCTGCCGACTTCGCCAATGACGGCAGTGCTTCAGTCACGATCGGCTCCGTGGTCGAACTGAGCAATGGCGTCTTCGAGGTTCAGGTGACACCCGATTCAGTTGGCACGTTGAGACTGAAGTTATCCAGCGGCGCGGATTTGACCAGCGCCACAGGCGTGCCCCTCGATACCGATTCGGATATTTTAGACGATACCACGATTAATGTTCTTGCCGCCCTAAGCCCCTTTGAAGAATGGGCAGGTGAAGGCAGTCAGCCCGATCATGACAGCAATCAAGATGGGATTCCCGATATTGTCGCTTGGGCCCTCGGTGCCGAATCCCCGGATCACCAGAGCAACGACTTACTCCCCTCCGCTGATTCTACCAGCGATCCCGATTTCTACATCTACACGTACCGCCGGTCCGACGCGGCCCACAATGATCCCAACACCACAATTGATCTGAGATATTGCAGTGACCTCCAATCCTGGAACACAGCCGTACACGACGACAGCGATGTCATTATCTCGGTGAACGATGACCACTACGCCCCCGGCGTGGATCAGGTGCAGGTCAAGCTACGAAAAACCATGGCGGTCGACGACAGGCTGTTTGTGCAGCTACGTGTCTTGCCGAGCCCGCCGGAATAGGGACAGGAGATACCTTATAGTCCCCATACTTTGGTGTAGACCCGTTCAATGGAGGTTGTGGGGTCCGGCTACGTTGCTCTACGCCGGGACAGGCTTCGTAGCTTCGCTCCGCTTCAGACGAAGCCTGCGCTCTCCATCAAAGATTGGGGACATGGAGCAATTAAGCTACCATGTCCCCGATGATTAACAAGATAGGTCTAGCAGGATACGAAGTGATCGAGGTCTCTAGCAAGGCTGATGTTTACGAGTTGCGG